>JBBQLG010000037.1:0-42280 GCA_038327655.1 Cytophagales bacterium | reverse complement strand
GCATTTATATCGATCCTCCATACAACACAGGCAGTGCATTTGAACACTATGAAGATGGTGTACAGCACTCGCAATGGTTAAGGCTGATCAGTCCACGTCTCAAACTATTGTATAATCTGTTAGCCAAAGAAGGCTCTATGTGGATTTCGATAGACGACAATGAGTGTCATTATTTAAAAGTGATATGTGATGAAATGTTTGGCCGACAAAATTTTATTACTTCAGTAACATGGGAGAAGAAATATGCTCCAAAATCAGATTCAAAGTTCCTATCAGAATCTCACGATTATGTGCTGGCTTATGCCAAAAATATTGAACACCTCAGTCTGAACCGTTTACCAAAAACCGAAAAACAAACAGGACGTTACACCAATAAAGACAATGATCCGCGAGGTGCTTGGAAGGCAAGTGATGTGTTAAGGAATGAAGCGCGAGATTACGCAATCTTCCCAGTTACATTACCATCAGGAAGACAGGTATGGCCACCTCCAGGTACAAGTTGGCGATACACCAAAGAAAAATTCGCAGACTTAATAGAAGATAACAGAATCTGGTTTGGGGGAGATGGTGACGCAAGACCTGCCTACAAGCGGTTTATCTCCGAAGTTTCGGAAACAATTCCTTCTACAACCATTTGGAAATACGACGAAGTTGGTCATAATGATGAAGCAAAAAAAGAAGCAAGGGTCTTTAATACAGATGAAGTTTTCGCAACCCCAAAACCAGAGCGTCTACTCCAACGCATTCTGACCCTCGCTACCAACCCCGGCGATTGGGTATTAGACAGCTTTCTCGGCAGTGGCACCACAGCCGCCGTAGCGCAAAAAATGGGGCGCAAATGGATTGGTATCGAGTTGGGTCAGCACGCGCATACGCACTGTTATCCACGTCTGAAAGCCGTTTGCGAAGGCACCGATCCCGGCGGCATCAGCAAGGCCGTTGGCTGGCAGGGCGGGGGCGGGTTCCGGTTCTACACGCTGGCACCGAGCCTGCTCAAAGAAGATAAATGGGGCAACTTAGTCATCAACGACACCTACAACGCCAATCAGTTGGTGGCTGCTATGGCCAAGCAGGAAGGGTTTCGCTACCAGCCCCACGATAGCCTGTACTGGAAACAGGCGCAGTCGTCGGAGCACGATTTTCTGTTCACCACCACGCAGTTCATGACCGTGGAGCACCTCGACCGCATCCACGACGAGATGAAGCCGGGCGAGAGCCTGCTGATCTGTTGCAAGTCGTTTCAGGATGCCTGTACGTATCGCTTCGCCAACATCATGCTCAAGAAGATTCCGGTCATGCTGCTGGGGCGCTGCGAGTTCAATCACGACGACTACAGTTTCACCATCGTCAACAGTCCGGGACACGATAGTCTATTGGATACCGATATGTCCAAACAGGGTGCCGCCGATGAGCAGGATGCCCTGGATCAGGAGCGGCTGGAAGTCATCAGAACGGCCCCTCCCCGTTCTACCAGAAAAGCCGACGATCAACTGAAATTATTTTAAATCCGCCCAACGTCCATGATTGATACTATCACCCTTGCCTCCATAAAACAGCGGTTATCGCTTCGGTTACCCCTTCAGGAAAGTCTCGATATTCTGGCCGACGTAGCGGATCGCCTTCCGCTTACCAAAGACAATGATCCGGTACAGGCACTGGCCGATGTGCAGGCCGTTTACCCAACCTGCACCAACTTCGAGCGGACCTTCCCATCCATCTGTTTTTCCATTGCCACGGGCGTCGGTAAAACCCGGCTCATGGGAGCCAGCATTGCCTACCTGCATCTGGCGAAGGGCATCCGCAACTTTTTTATTCTGTCGCCCAACCTCACCATCTACGAAAAGTTGATCGAGGATTTCGGCAATCCAAACCATCCCAAATATGTCTTCAACGGCTTGTCGGAATTCGTGCATAACCGCCCAATTGTCATTACGGGGGAAAACTACAACCAGGTAAGCGATCTGTTCAGCGAAGACGAGATTCGGATCAATATTTTCAACGTCGCCAAGTTCAACTCCGACAATAAAACAACCAAGAGTGGCGGACAGGTACAGCGACCACGCATCAAGCGGTTATCGGAATATTTGGGGCAATCGTACTGGGAATATCTGTCGCAGGTGCCGGACCTGGTCATGATGATGGACGAGGCCCACCGCTACCATGCCGACGCCAGCAAAACGGCCATTAACGAACTGCGCCCGGTGCTGGGTTTGGAATTGACCGCTACGCCGATTGATGAGAAAGGCAACCTGTTTAAGAACGTCGTATACGAGTACTCGTTGGCCAAAGCCTTAGCCGACGGACTTTATGTAAAAGCACCGGCCATTGCCACCCGCAAAGACTTTAACCCGGCCGGTCGCAGCGAGGCCGAAATCGAGACAATCAAATTAGAGGATGCCCTGAGTATTCACGAAAAGACAAAGGAAGAACTGGCCGTATATGCCAAAAACGCGAACGTACCCTATGTGAAGCCGTTTGTGTTGGTTGTATGCCGCGACACTACTCACGCAAAAGCGACTTTCGAGGCCATTAACCAGCACACTTTTTTTGAGGGCATGTATCAGGGCAAAGTGCTACAGATTGATAGCACTACCCGTACTACCGAGCAGGTTGAGCAGCAATTTGTAAATCTGGAACATCCTGATAATGAAATCGAAATTGTCATTCACGTCAACATGCTCAAAGAAGGCTGGGACGTGAGTAACCTCTACACAATAGTACCATTGAGAGCTGCCAATGCTCCTACCCTAATTGAGCAAACCATTGGCCGGGGTTTACGCCTGCCGTATAATGGGCAGCGTACCGGCGTCGAAGCCATCGACAAACTGACTATCGTTTCGCATGACAACTTCGACAAAGTGATCCTGGCGGCTCAGAACCCCAACTCAATTCTGAACAAAGTCAATTTCATCGAAATCGACGCACAGGAACTGGCCGAACCCGCCAAAGCCGTTACCGCTAAGAGCACGGTTTCAGTACAACTTGACGAAGAAGCCAAACGAATTGCGCAGATTCAGGATGAGCCAACCCGACAGAAACAAAAACACATCCTGGATGCGAAGCAAGCTATTATTACGCAATTGCCCTTGATGAATACGAACCCACTGGTTAAAACAGCGGGGGATCTATCTAAACCGGACGTAAAGGCCGCAGTACTGGCAAATGTTGAGCGGGAGTTGAGCAAAGGTCAGCTCAACGTCTTTGCCGGAAATATTCTTAGAGAAGCTGAAATCATTTACGATCAGGTAGTTAACAACTTCAAACAGAACATTATCGAAATACCCCGCATGGACTTGGTGCAGGGTGATGTTGAGGCCTATTTTACCGACTTCGATTTGGACGTTTCCGGATTTCGATACCAGGCTCTGGAAAAAGAGATTATGGTGTACGATCTGAAAGATCACACGACGACCACGCTAAAAGCCAGAACGACCGCTAAAGGAACCCCGCTACGGTCGCTGGTTTCGGAGTTGATTAACTACCCCGAAATTGACTACGACCAGAATGCAGACCTCCTGTTCAAATTGTCACAGCAGGCCCTCAACGCGCTCAGCGAAACGGTAGACGATGCGAAACAGGTGTCTGAGTTGGTTTTCGATTACAAAAAACTCATCGCCCGTCGGGTTTACGATCAGATGATGGCGCATCACGAAGTGATCGAACCGGACTATGTTGCGCCCAACGTCCGTCCGTTCACTAAAATTGAAGACTGGAATTTTACTACGCTGGCTCAGCACGGAGTGAAAGATTATAGTGAGCCAATCACCCCCGCCAGCAGTATTCCCAAATACATTTTTCGGGGTTTCAAAAAAGCGGGGCATCTCGAGTACAAGTTTGATTCAAAAGCCGAAAAAGACCTGGCGTTTGTACTGGAAAATGATGGTTCGGTAGTCAAATGGCTTCGCCCGGCACCGGAGCAGTTCCGCATCTACTGGAATCGAAATTCCCAGCGTTACCGCCCCGACTTCGTTGTCGAAACAGCTCATGCCATCTACATTGCTGAGACAAAGGATGCCAGCCGCATTCAGAATAAAGACCCCGAGGTACTCGAGAAAGCCCGTGCGGCTATCAAGTACTGCCAATATGCTACTGAGTTCACGGCACAACACGGCGGGAAGCCCTGGCTATATTTACTAATTCCTCACACTGAGGTTACGCTTAGCAGCAGTTTCAGCCAGTTAGTTAACTTGCATACCAAAATGCTGGTGGATTAATGAGTCGGGTTATCATAGGGTATCACACGTTGGAAGACCGCGACAATGCTGATGAAGTAGAAGCTAACGGCCCGTTCATGTGTACGAGGGAAAACGCCTGGCTGGGTGACGGCTATTACTTTTGGGATTCAGATCCTGATCTTGCACATGAGTGGGGACGGGTTGGTTATCAGCTTCGCCGAAAGCAGTATATGATTTGCCAAGGCGAAATCTTAAATGATGACTTCCTATTTGACTTGGTTGGTTGGATACCTCATCAAAAAACGTTCTTAGCAATGATGGACCTTTTACAGGACCATTTGCCAGCAGGAGCAGAACCAAAAATGGTTGATGTACTTGATTTTTTGCGAAGTAATGATGCTTTCCCCTACAACGCCATTCGAGCCGCTGATATACATTCACAGAGCCGGGAAGTTAAATTTGGGGGCAAGCGTGGAGAATATGCCATTCTGAACCAGCGCACTCAGATTTGTCTACTCAATAAAAAGAATCTGATTTTACCCTCTTTTCGGATTATATTTCCGACCAAATACGTTAAATAAGTATGGAAACGCAAATGCTAGATCGCCTAAGGGAAGTCCTCGCTTCGATGTCGAAAAAGGAGTTCTTGACGCAGTGGCAGGAAATAACGGAGCGAAACAAGGACGTAGCTGGCCCTACTGTTAGAGAGTTTATGGCCAATTTTAGCTGCCCGGTTTTAGACCAGCCACAACATTTTCAACTTACTATTGACATTGAGTTCTTCTCTAACGCTGGTGAGTACCACTTCGCAATGGCTGCATGAACCAGGAACCCGAAGCGAAATTTCAATTTATAAATTTTCTCATTAAGGAGAGCCACTTCATTTTGAACAACGCCGGAGAGTACGAATTTACCCTGTCGTTCAACCCATCTGGCGTTGTACTTCCTTCCCTTGGGCAATTCCACTTACAGTTAGAGTTCACGGCGAAAGATGCCAATGAGTTAGTAGACATCAATGTTAGGGCGATTGCTATCTTTCAGTATGAAGGCATCGACAATATTGCAGACTCACAATATTTTATCGGTAACGCCCCTGCTATCGCTTTCCCATACCTTAGAGCGTATGTTAGTACCCTGACCACTCAATCGGGAATCCCCCCTATTGTTCTGCCAACATTGAATTTAAGCGGGTTGGCCGATTTGTTGAGACAGAATATTCGAGTTGAAGAGTAAGATACTTGTGTAACTCCATTTATTGTTGTATCTCACAACGGATAATTTGATACCGTTCGGGTGAGCAAACCAATCGAGAATCGAGTATAGCCCGATTCGATTCCCGGCGAAGCCACTTGCGATCACGCCAGAAAAGCCGGGTGAGAGACTCCCCGGCTTTTCGAATTTATATGGAAAATACTCAGGCACCGGAATAGCTACCACTCCGGCAGATAGTTACCACTGACTAACCGGCATGGCTGTGGCCCGCAGTTGAACACCAATATTGGTAGTGGGCGACTCGATTGCCATTTTGTTCAGCGACGTATAAATGATCCGAACCGCGCTCTCGATCCGCTGCCAGCCTTCTTCGCTCCGCAGGTCAAGGCCAATCATGGTCCGGTTGTTCTGCGCCATAATCGTCAGGTACGACATAGCCCCCAGAATAACCGCCGAAATAGCTTTGGTATCCGCCCCTTCTACGAACGACAATTGCTCAACTAAGCGCGTCATCTCTTCGTCAACGGCTTTGCTGGTTACGTCAGCCGTGGTATCATTTTCAACAATAGTCGCTTTGATTACTTCGCGGGCGGCTTTCAACGTGCGGAACGAACGGTACGTTTGCAATACCTGACGCGACCAGATTTTAGCCGCATCCGACTCGTGCATCGGACGAATCTGATCCAGCACAACGGGCGTAAGCAACGGAAAGAGCTTTCCCATTTTCACATAATAGTGCATCAAGCCATCAATACCACCGAAATAGCGGTAAATAAGCACTTTACTGACACCTGCTTTCTCGGCAACCCGATTTACGCCAACGCCTTCCAGACCGTGTTCGGCGATTACTACCTCCAGAGCCTCTACAATCCGTTGCGTTGTTTTATCCCGGTTCCTTGTTAGCTTTTCCATGATACTGTGTCGTTAATTGGTTCGTTTTTTAGTTTAGATACATGCATTCTGGCGTCGTCACATTTTTTGTAAAAAAAAGTTTATCGTCGAATAACGTGGGTATATACGAGTAAATCTATAGTCTGAGTTTACCAACAAGCGGATTATTTTAAATTCAGTGTAGACATCCCATGCCTATCTGTAAACACCTGATCTGTCATTCGCTACGTCTGTGTAGTAAATACAATAACTACTACTGAATCGCTTAGTTATCAAACCTACAATAGAATACTATATCCTTAGACTTTATGCCTCAATTAAACGCCTTAAAGTTATCGAATGGCACCCTCACGAACACAGCGTTTATTTGATGGTAGCCTGATGGCTCATCAGGTGGACTCCTTACCTCTTTGAATGGCCAATAAGCAGTTCTGATTACAAGCAAAAGAGTCCGCTCGAATTAGGAGCGGACTCTCTTTGGCTTGTAGTCAGCCTTTTGGTTGTCAGTATAAGATTATTTTATCGGCCATACCGTCAGTGTTTTAAACACGGCCGAACCACCTTCCGTCACCAGTTCGAGTTTGCCGTCATGTCTGGTCGGAAATACCAGGTCGGTCATTACCTGCTGCCCGCCGTTGGCAAAAATCTCGACGACGGATGCATCCACCAGCAGATGTAGTTTCAGCATACCGTTCTGTGGCTTGACTACCACCGATTCCACGCTCGGAAATCGGTCGCTGAAGGCTACGTTACCCGATTTTGTCCGGTCGAATGATAGGGTGCTGCTGGCCACGTCGTAGAGCAGCGTACTGGTTTCGTCGCCACTTTTCAGCAGTTGGATGCCTACTCTTTTGGCCGAACCAAGGCTAATTTCCGCTTCCAGTTCGTAGGATTCACCGGTGAAGTCCAGCGGCATCGTTCCGCTTACGGTCAGGTTGGCTTTGGTGGTTGGTTTGCCGCGCAACGGGGCCAGCGAAACCGGTGTCTGCACCATCCGGTAACCGTCGGGTGTTTTCATCAAACCGATTTCGCGGGGCACCGACATGGCTCCTTTGAACGGTGTTGACGGCAATTTGTTGGCGTATTCCCAGTCGTTGAGCCAGCCAATCATAATGGGCTTTTTGTGAGAATCGGGCCGGTCGTTAAAGGGGATGGCTGCGTAGTAATCCTTGCCTTCATCAACATACAAAACCTCGTTTTGGGGCTGGGCGGTAAACGTCTTTCCGTCGAAATCGCCCACGAAATACTGCATACCGAGGTAGTTTTTCTGCCGGTGTCCGCTCGATAGCGTTAGCACCCATTTCTGGGCCGCACTCCCCTCAACCGGTACTTGAAACAACGCCGGGCATTCCCACACTTTAGTGGTGTCGCCCTGCGGGCCGAAAAGGCTCATCAGTGTCCAGTCTTTCAGGTTTTTCGATTCGTAAAACGCGGTTTGGTGATCGGTTGGTTTGATGACAGTCATTACCCATTTCTGCTGTGGAGCGTACCAGAACACGTTCGGGTCGCGAAACTCTTTGGTGTGTAAATCCAGCACCGGGTTGTTGGCGTACTGCGTCCAGGTTACGCCTTTGTCGGCACTATAGGCCAGATTCTGGTACTGCGCCGTTTGCCGGTCCCCTTCCGATACGTTACCCGTGTAAATGGCCACCATACAGTCTTTGGTGCCCGCCGGACAAAGGCCGCTTTTGTTGCCCTTATCCATGACCGAACTACCCGAAAAAATGGCCGTGCTTATCTTACCATCGGGGTGAGTAAACTCCGGAATGGCCAGGGGCAGGTTTTGCCAGGTCAGCAGGTCTTTACTGGTGGCATGGCCCCAGCTCATGTGTCCCCAGACGTTGGCAAAGGGGTTGTGCTGGTAAAACAGGTGGTACTCGCCGTTGGCATAAATCATGCCGTTGGGGTCGTTGATCCAGTTTTTGGGGGCCGAGAAGTGATACCGGGGCCGGTACGGTTCGGCCGGGTTCGACTGACCGAAAACAGCAAAGGTGGTCAGCAGCGCGACGGGCAAGAGTAGTTTTTTCATACGTGTCAAAGCAGTAGTAGTTGGGTAGGGGCTGTAAGATACAGTGGAGAGTCGGTCCAAAACAGGCCCGCTCTCCACCATAATCCAGCTTTCCTAAACCTATTGACTCACTTAATAACCGGCATTTTGCTTGTACAGGCCTTTCGTAAAGGTGATCTCCCGCTGTGGAATGGGCAGATATTCGTCCCGACCCGCCGTGAATTTACCCCCGTTCAGGAACGACCGGCGGGGTATTTCTTTGGCTAAATACGCGTTCAGGGTCGGGTCGGCAATACCCCATCGAACCAGGTCGAAGAAGCGCGGACTCTCCAGCGCAAACTCCAGCCGTCGCTCAAACTGGAGGGCTTTGCGGGCGTAAGCCTGGGTCCAGTTAGCCGCATCGTAGGGCTTAATCAGGTAGTTGGACGGGTTGGTGCCATCCACTTTTTTGAGCCGCCCGGTACTGACGGCGGCCCTGGCCCGAATTTTATTGATCAGCGGTAAAGCCGCTGCCGGTTGCCCCAGTTCGATGTATGCTTCGGCCTGGAAAAGCAGCACGTCGGCGTACCGAATGATGTCGATATTTTTTGAGCTACCAATAAACGGACCGCTTTTCTTGTACGACGAACTGGTGGCCAACTGCGTCTCTTTCATGCTCTGAAAAAAGCCGTACGTACCGGCATCACGAACCCAGCTATTGCTGAATGGTTTCGTGTTGTCGTACTTATACGGATGGCCATCAATACCGATGCTGTGGTCGACGCGGGGGTCGACGGTGGCGGTTTTAAAGTCGATGATCCCGTCGTTGAACGTATCGAACTTAGGCAGGCCATTGGCGTCCGTGCCGAAGGCATTGGCTAAGTTCTGGCTCGGCTGGTGGAACCCGCAGCAACCATACTGGGGCGCGCCGGTCGGGTAGTTCAGGCCCGTTTCAAAATTTAACCGGCCAATGGTGGTCCCGTCGTTGATCGAGTACTGAACGGCAAAGACGGATTCGACGCCGTTATCAAATTCGGGCAGGAAGTTTTCGGCAAAATCAGGCTGCAAACTGTACTTTCCCGAATTGATAACCATATCGGTCAGGCTGACGACCTGCTGCAATTTGTCTTTGTTGATGTTGGTCACCTTGTGCGTTTCATCCTGTTCGTACGCCTGATACAACCGCAACTTGGCCAAATACGCGGCCGCCGACAGCTTGTTGGCCCGTCCCACCTGGGTCTGCGTGGGGGGCAGGTTGTCGAGGGCAAACTGGAAATCGGTCGCGATCTTATCCCAAAGCTGGTCGCTGGTCAGGGTCCGGTTCGAGAGGGCCAGAATCTGATCGCTCGTCTGGGTTTCATCGACGTACGGGGCGTACTTAAACAGCATTTTCAGCATGAAATGGGCGTGGCCGCGCAAAAAACGCAATTCTCCCTGCCGGGTCTTCTTCAGCGGGAACTGGGTATCAGTCAGGGTATTGATCGACCGTAGGGCCACGTTGGCCCGCGAAATAACCCGGTAATACTCTTCCCAGGTGTAGGGATGCATCCAGCCGTCGCCCTGCTGCGGCTGCGTCAGGTTGTAGTGCTCATACAGGTTGATGTCCTGCACGTCGCCCACGCCCCCCCCGCCTTTGTAGGCATCGTCGGAACGCACACTGCCATACACCCACATGCTGGCGATGGGGCCAATCATTTCGCCGTTGCCAATAGCCGCGTAGGCCGCCGTGACGAGGGCATCGGCATTGTCGACACTCTTGATGTTATCGGACGACAGCGTTCCCTGGGGCTGGTAGTCCAGGAAGTCTTTACAGGCAAAAAACAGGCTTCCACTCGCTGCGAGCAGGAAGGCAAGAACCAATTTATTTTTCATGATGCTGGAGGGTTCTGTTTTAGAAAGAGACATTTAAGCCGCCCGTGAAGGTGCGGGGTACGGGAATGTTGTTGATGTCGACACGCTCCGGGTCGGGACCCAGAAACGTCTTGCTTTTAATCCAGAATACGTTCTCGACCATAGCGTATAACCGAAGGCTCGATAACCCCAGCTTGCCGATGATTTCTTTGTGGAAGGTATAACCCAACTGGACGTTCCGGATTTTGAAGTACGACGTGTTGACGTTGAAATAATCCGAGTTGCGGGTTTCGTTGTTGGCATCGGCCAGGGTCAGGGCCGGAATCTTCGACGAGGTATTCTGCGGTGTCCAGGCATTGAACACGCCCGGCCCGATGTTATCGCGACCCCGGATAAAGTTGTTGAGGTATGTGTAGTTGTCGAAACCCGTGCGGCCCGTAATACCGGAGCCGAAGACCGAGAAGTCGAAGTTTTTGTAGCCGAGGTTGATGCGGGTACCGTATTCGAGACCGGGCAGCGACGTGCCGAAAAACGTTTGATCGAGGGCATCAATTTTACCATCCCCGTTGAGATCCTGGTAGCGAATTCGGCCCGGCCCGGCACCCGGCTGTTTGGCGGCATTGTTCACTTCTTCCTGACTCTGGAAAATACCGGCGGTCCGGTAGCCAAACAAATCCAGTTGCGAGTGGCCCAGAATGGTCGTCGTCACGTTGCCCGCGTAGGCCGAGCGAACCTCCTCCGGCAACACCGTTATTTTATCGCGGAAACGGGCAAAGTTCGCCGAGACGCTGTACGTAAAATCACCCTTAGGTTTGCCGATGTACGACAGCGACAGCTCAAACCCTTTGTTGGTCTTGGTGGCACCGTTCACGTATTTCAACTGCCCTTCGCCCACCGCCGAGGCAATAGGTGGCTTAATCAGAATATCGCTGGTTTGCCGGGTGAAGTAATCGAACGAACCGGCCAGACTACCGTTCAGGAAGGCAAAATCCAGCCCCACGTTCAGTTCATCGGTCGTCTCCCATTTCAGGGACTGGTTTTCGCCCTGCGTCTGCACAAAGCCCGACGGCAGGGTACCCGAATTGGCCCCGTTGAGGTCATAGGCCGTGCCCACCTGCGCAAACTGGTCGAAGAACCCCTGGTGGCCATTGGGCACCTGCGAGGCCAGCAAGCCGTAGCGCGGCTCGAACAGACCGAACCGGGCCAGGTCACCAATATCCTGATTACCGATCCGGCCAACACCCGCCCGCAGTTTCAGGTTACTGATGGCTTTTATGTTCTGCATAAAGCCCTCTCTGTCGATGCGCCAGCCGAACGAAGCCGCCGGAAAAAAGCCATACCGGTTGTTTGCCCCGAAGCGCGACGAACCATCCCGGCGCAGGGTCAGGGCGGCTAAGTACCGGTCGCCAAAACCATAGTCGATCCGGGCAAACTGCGAGAGCAGGCGGCTCCCGGTCGAGGTGCCGTTGCTGCTGGCATTACCCGAAGCGGCACTCAGCACGAAGAAATCCTCGGTCTGCACGGCAAAGTTTTCGCGGTAAGCGATCATGTCGTTCTGATTGTCTTTAATCGCTTCGACACCGGCCAGCACATTGAAACGGTGCGCCCCCAGATCGAAATTATACCGCAGCGTGTTGGTCCAGGTCAGGCTCATAAACTGACTGGTGTTGATCGTCAGGCTGTTCAGTGACCGGGCGATAAATCCGTTCTGGAAAGACTGCTCGATGTTTTTGTTGTAATAGTTCGTGCTGTTCATGCCCAGCGACGACCGAAATACTAAGCCCCGAATCGGCTCGATCTCGGTGAAGATGTTGCCAAATACGATGTTCCGGTTGATCTTATCCCAGCGGTTAATGTACTGCATGTACAGCGGGTTGTTCCGGTCCGAATACCCCGCGCCGATGGGTCCGGCGTAATCACCATTTTTGGCATAGACCGGGATGGTGGGGGCCAGCGTAATGGCTAAGCCGGGGGTTGGTGCCCCGCCCAGGTCCGTCGCCACGGGCGTTTCGCGAGAGGAGACCAACTGCACATTGACGCCGAGTTTAAAGCGACCGTCGAATTTACTGGTCAGGCCGTTGATGCGGCCCGTAATCCGGTCGTAGCCCGTGTAGCGCAGCATCCCCGTGTTGTTCAGGTACCCGACGTTCACCAGCAGCGAGGAGGTTTTGGTGCCGCCCGAGATGGTCAGGTCATTGTTGGTGACGATACCGGTTTTGTAGACGACATTCTGCCAGTCCGTATCACCGGCCGGTACATTCGGGTCGCCCCCCACGAAGGGTTGCACCGTCACGCTGTTAAGCTTCGGGTTTTTGAAATCCTTGTTCCAGTCGAACGCATAAATCTGACCGAAGCCATCCGCCGGATCGACCCCGTCGTTGACCGATGCCTGCCACAACGCCCGCCCCCGGTCCACGGCATTCAGCATCTTGTACCGCTCGGATTTTTCGGACTGGGCCGAAATACTGGTGTTGAACTGCACGTTCAGCTTACCGTCGGTATTGGCACCATTTTTAGTGGTCACGATAATTACCCCGTTCGAGGCCCGCGACCCGTAGATGGACGACGACGACGCATCTTTGAGCACCTGAATCGACTGAATCGCCGATGGGTTGAGGCTCTGGAATACCTGCGGCACCTTCGTCGGTACGCCGTCGATGATATAGAGCGGGTCGGTATTGCCCAGCGTGTTGGCCCCCCGAATCAGAATCCGGCTGGCTTCGCCCGAAGGAGTACCCGTTTTCTCGATGTACAACCCCGGCACCCGGCCCTGCAACGCCTGCATGGGATTCCCCGAACTGGTGTTTTTGGTGGTGGCCACGTCCACAATGGCGACGGCTCCGGTCAGGTCCTGTTTGCGGGATGTAGTGTAACCCAGCACAACCACCTCCGCTAACTGGCCGCCTTCCGCCAGCGAAACCGTCAGGTTCGTCTGATTGCCGATGGGAATCGTCTGGCTGATATAGCCGATAAACGAGATGGTTACGCTGGTGGCACTGTTGGGCAGGGACAATGAAAACTGGCCTTTCGTATCCGTCACCGTACCCAGCGTCGTGCCGGTTACAATGATGTTGGCTCCGGTCAGCGGCTCTCTGTTTTTTGCATCTAAGATGCTCCCCGTAATGGGTCGTTGGGCCAGTGCTGCCGATAGCGTCAGCAGAAAAGCCGTCAGGGTAAGCAGGTAATTTTTCATGATCATAGGGGATTGGATTAGTTAGTTAGCGGTAAAAACAGGTAGTTGCGCCGGTCAGAGCAGGGCCGTACGCAACAGGGTATTCAGGATTGATTCTTCCGTAAACGAGGGCGTTGCGCCGTGCTGCGTCGCCACAAAAGCGCCCGTTGCACAGGCAAATTCGAGGGTCCGCTGCGGGGTTTCGTCCTGTAGCATCTTGTAAAGAAACCCGGCCAGAAACGCATCGCCACTGCCAATGGTATCGGCCACCGTGACCGGAAAACCGGCCTGGCTGTACACGCCCGTTTCATCCAGCAGTACGGCCCCATCGCCCCCCAGCGTGACGCACAGTTTTTCGAGTTGGTAGCGTTCGCGCAGTTGATGAATGGCCTCGTGCAGATCGTTCGACGGGCCATACCAGCCCGCCAGTTCGGCCAGTTCGTGTTCGTTCACTTTAGCGATGTCGGCCTGATGCAGCAGTTCTTCCACCGTCGGGCGGTCGTAGTGCGGTGCCCGCAGGTTCACGTCGAACACCTTCCGGGGTGCCACGGCCAGCAGTGCCCGCAGGGTGTCGCGGGTTTGGGGGCTGCGGGCGGCCAGACTGCCATACACGAACAGGTCGCTTTGCCGAACGGCTTCGAGCAGGCCCGGCTCCGGCTGGATGTAGTCCCAGGCGACGGGTTGCACAATCTTGTACGTCACCTCGTTGCTGTCCGAAATGTTCGCTTTGGCCACGCCCGTCAGGTGCGACTGCCCCGTCTGAACCAGGTCGGTCGGGATGCCTTTTTGGGTCAGAAAGGCCAGCAGTTCAAGGCCCAGTTCGTCGCTGCCTACCCGGCTGATGAGCTGTGCATTCAGGCCCAAGTTGCGGAGGTCGGCAGCCACGTTCATGGGCGCACCACCGGGCTGTTTGCTGGTCGGCAGTACGTCCCAGAGAATCTCGCCGAAGCAGGTGATGGTTGGGTTAGTTGGTGTCATAAGCAGCGAGGTTTAATGCACAAAAACGGTACGGTCGATTTTCTCTAAGCTGGTCCCTTTGGTTTCGGGCATCAGCCGCAGCACAAACACCAGTTGCAGCACCATCATGGTGGCGAAAAAGAGGAAGGTATTGCCCCCGCCGACGTGCTCGGCCAGATATGGAAATGTGAAGGTGATGATGGCCGCCATGAGCCAGTGCGTGAAACTGCCCAGAGCCTGCCCACTGGCCCGTACTTCGTTCGGAAAGATTTCGGAGATGAACACCCAGATGACCGCGCCCTGCGAAAAACCAAAAAACGCGATGTAGCCAAACAGGAGAAACGGCACGGTCATCCCGCTGAAATCCTCCGTGTAAAAGGCCCGTGCGACCAACGCGAGCGTAACAATCAAGCCCACCGATCCAATTTTCATGAGCGTCCGCCGACCGTAACGGTCGATCAGGTTCATCGAAATCAGGGTAAAAATCAGGTTTATCAGCCCAATACCCGCCGACGACAGCAGCGACGAGTTTTTGCCCAGCCCCGTCATCTCAAAAATGCGGGGGGCATAGTAGATTATGGCGTTGATGCCCGACACCTGATTGAAAACCGCAAACAGCACCGCTAGCATAATGGGCGTCTTGTACTGCCCCGAAAACAGCCGGGCCGATGCCGCCGATTGGGTGTTGCTCGCCTGAATGGCTACCAATGTTTGTTCGGCCGTTTCGGGGTCGATCATGTTCAGTACGTCGCGGGCCTCGCTCACGTTTCCCCGCTTGAGCAGCAACCAGCGCGGACTTTCGGGAATGTTCAGTACAGCGATCAGAAAAATCAGCGAGGGCAGGGCCTGAACCCCCAGCATCCACCGCCACGGCTCGGTCCCCGCGTCGGCCAGCAGAAAATTAGAGAGGTAGGCAATCAGGATACCCAGCACGACATTGAACTGGAACAGCCCCACCAGTTTACCCCGCGATTTGGCGGGCGAAATTTCGGTGATGTACATCGGAGCCGCCACCGATGATGCCCCCACCCCCAGCCCACCCAGAAACCGAAAGACGAGAAAAATCGACCAGGTGGGCGACAGGGCCGTACCCAGTGACGCCAGCAAATAGAGAATGGCAATCCAGAACAGCGTTCGTTTACGCCCCAGTCGTTCGGCCGGAATACCGCCGGTCATCGAGCCGATAACGGTGCCGATGAGGGCGATGGACACCGTCAGCCCGTGTTCCCAGACGTTCAGGTGCCATAAGGCTTGCAGCGATTGTTCAACGCCGGAGATCACGGCGGTATCGAAGCCGAAGAGGAAGCCGCCCAGCGCGGCTGTGATGGACCAAAGGAAGATACGCTGTTTCTGACGCATGGCTGACTCGAATTGTCGGGGTAGACATTAATTTCGAGTCAAACCTACAGCGGCTATTCAAGAGCGGCTTTCGGGAATCGTTCAAATACTTCCAAAATAAAGACAAGAGACTAAATCGTTGATTATCAACAAATTAATCTAAAAAAGCCCCTGTAAATTTCGATATTGTTACGCTGATTTTCGGTTTTGTTACAGGCCGTTCTCGCAGGAATTTGCCGGTATGCGTCCGGCTTTGGGAGTACCCGGAAATTCTTGTCGCAATCAACCAGCGGCCGCGTCTCTCACTACGTACACAGTTGCCCTGTACCCGCCAATTCGCTCAATGATTTTTTGCTGCACTAAATACTGCAAATCTTTCTTGAGGGTGTTCACCGATACAGTCGGCAACAGCGCGGACAAGTCGCTGACCTTAACGGGTTGGTGCGCCTGCAACACCGTCAGCACTTGCCGTTGCCGTTCGTTGAGGTAGCCCCCTTTACGGGCGTAAAGCGCGTATTTACTCTCCAGCCGAACCGTCAGCGTTTGCAGACAGTCCAGAAAGAATACCATCCACTCGCCAACAACTTCTTTCTCCGTACCACGGTGCTGCTGACCGGCCATCAACGCCCGGTAATAGTCAGCCTTGCGCTGCTCAATGATGTTCTCGAACGAGACGTACTGCGCAAAATCGTAGTCTGTCTTTAGCAGTAACAACGTTGTCATCAGCCGGGATAAACGCCCGTTGCCGTCCTGAAATGGGTGAATGGATAAAAACTCGTATACAAACAGTCCAATCACCAACAAGGGATGAATTTGATTGCTTTCTAAGGCAGCATCTGTCCACTGAACCATCCCATACATCTCGATTTCGGTCAGGTGCGGGGCCGTCGTGTTGAAAATAACGCGCTGATTGCCATCGGGGTAGTTGGCCACCACCTGATTGGGCAGTGTTTTATAACTACCCCGGTGCCGCTGATCTTTATCGCTGTAGCGGAGGAGAATGCCGTGCAACTGCCTGAGGTACGCTTCGGTCAGTTTAATGTCCTTGGCGTGATCGAGAATGATGTCTAAGGCCTCATAATAACCGAATACTTCCTGCTCATCCCGCGTCCTGAATGCCGTAATTTTTACGTTTCGTATCAGGTTTTCAACTTCTTCATTCGTCAATATTGCCCCTTCGATGCGCGTAGAGGACCCAATACTCTCAATGGTAGCCACCCGACGAAGTTCACGCAGATAGCGGTTGTTTTTTTGCTCAACGGCTTCCCATTTTCCGCGAAATGCGTCGATGACACCAATCCGGCGAATGACTTCTTGGGTGGTCGTGAAATTGAACTGTAGTTTTTCGTCGAATAACATATCCGTATCGTATCCGTATTGTATCCGTAAATGTACGACAGAAAGCAGACGGTCAGGGCGGCTTATACGGGCATGGATGTCGATTTTCGGTAGTCGGAGGGGGTTTTCTGGGTGTGCTGTTTGAAAAACGTAGTGAAGTAAGCGGGGGAACTGAACCCGGTTTCGTCCGCTATTTCGGCCATGGGTTTGCTGGTTTCGCGCAGCAGATACCGGGCTTTTTTCAGGCGAACTTCGGTGAGGTAATCCATCACGTTCATGTTCAGCAACGCCTGCACTTTACGGTATAGCTGTACGCGGGAAAGCCCCATCTCCCGGCTCAGCATCTCCACCCCGAAGGCCGGGTCGCTCAGGTGCTGCTCGATCAGGGCGGTCAGTTCGTTCAGGAATTTCTTGTCCTGTCGATTGCCCGTGCCCGGCTGCGCCAGAAAATCCGACGCGTACCGGCGTTGCCACTTTTCGCGGTTGGCTAAGGTGGTGCGTATCGTTTCGAGGAGGTACGCCGTGTTGAACGGTTTGGCAATATACGCATCGGCCCCGACGCGGGTGCCTTCAATCCGGTGCTCCATCTGCCCCTTGGCCGTCAGCAGAATAACCGGGATGTGCGACGTGCGGAGGTCGGCTTTTACGCGCTGCGTCAATTGCAGACCATCCATCGCATCGGCAAACTGCCCGGCCAGCATAATGTCGCTGATAATCAGGTCGGGAATGAGTTCCAATGCCCGCTCCCACCCCTTTTCCCCGGACGGTTCGGCAGCAACGTCGAATTCGCTGCCTAACCGCATAGTCAGAAACGCCCGGAGTTCATCATTATCCTCCACAATCAGCAGGGTACCCGCCGGTTTGCCGGGTACTGATACCGATGCCGCTACCTCCCCATCGTCCACATCGACCAGCAGGCGTTGCCGGGTTACCGGGCCGGTCATTTCCGCTGCCGTCAGGTGCTGATTGCCCAGCGGCAACAAAATAGTAAACGTCGTGCCCCGCCCGACGGCCGATTGCACGGTAATTTCGCCCTGATGCAATTGGATAAACTCCAGCGACAGGGCCAGCCCCAGCCCTTTTGAGAGGTTAAATGTTTTGGTACCACTGAAAAACAGGTCAAACGCGTGGACCTGTTCGTCGGCAGTCATGCCCTCGCCATTGTCGGCCACCTGAAGCTGAACCTGCCCGTCGAGCACATTCAGCCGAACGTGAATCAACCCGCCAACGGGCGTGTATTTGAACGCGTTCGACAGCAGGTTAACAATGACTTTATCTAATTTCTCCCCGTCGAACCACACCGGCAACGTCGCTTGCGTGGTGATAAACTGGATGTCGATGCGCTGTTTTTTCGCTTTTGGCCGGAAATCCTGCACAATGTCCTGGATAAAGTCGGGCAGGTTCTGTTCCGCCGTGTGGAGCCGCTGTTTACCGGCATCGGTCTTGCGCAGGTCCAGCATCTGATCCACCAAGCGCAGCAGCCGATACGCGTTTTTCTGCACCAGCAGGAGATTGCTTTTAAGGTCGCGGGGGTTCACGGTTTTCTGGCTCAGCAGGTCTTCCGTCGGCGTTAAAATCAGGCTCAGGGGCGTATTGAATTCGTGGGAGATGTAGGAGTAAAACCGCAGTTTCTCCTCCGTCGCTAAGCGGGCCTGCGCCGATACCGTTTCGATTTTGTCTTTCTGGTCCAGTATTTCCTGATTCTGCTGTTCCAGCGTGCGGTACGCTGCCTGTTTGGACCGGAACAGGTACAACGCCCAGCTACCCAGCAGCATCACCACAATCAGGCTGACCAGCGTCAGATAAAGCGTGTCTTTCTGGGAAGCATAGGTGCGGCTGAGTTCGGCGATGCGCTGGCTTTGTTTCTCGATGTCGGCCTGCTGCTCGGTCACCTTCTCGTTCTGGAGCTTCATAATCCTGACGTTCGACGCATCAATGAGGGTAATCGGCAACCGGTTTTCGCGGCTGAAGGGTTGCTTTTTCAGGATGGCCAGGGCCGTTCGGATGGCTTCTTTTCCCCCGGTCGGGTACAGCACCGTACCACTCAAAACACCCCGGTCGACAAGGTCGATACCCTCATTCTTGCCCGGCAAGCCATCCACGCCAATGATTTTGATCTGCTCACTAACGCCCATCTGCTGACAGACCCGGAAAGCTTTCAGCGCCGTCCGGTCGTTCTGGGCAAAGATCAGTTTTATGGATGGCCGGGTTTTCAGCAGACGGGTCAGCGTTTCGGCGAAGGAGCGTTTGTCCCAGTCGCCTTCCAGTTTAGCGGCTAACCGGATGTTAGGATGCTGACCAATGGCTTCGATAAAGCCGCGATGCCGGTCAATATCGGCCGACGAGCCGGGCGATTCCCCGATTTCGACCACATCACCCGTACCATTCAGCAGCACGTTGGCGTAGATACCCGCCGTCCGGCCAACCTCCACATTATCGGCACCAACGTAGGCCGTGTACTGATCGGAGGCCGTACGCCGGTCGACCACGATGACCGGAATGCCCTGCTGATACGCTTTTTCGACAATGGGTGTGATGGGCTGGGCCGCGTTCGGCGAAACAATCAGCAGATCGACGTGCTGGTCGATGAGTTCCTGAATCTGCCGGACCTGTCTGGCACTTTGGCCGCCCGCATCCTTCATGACAAAGTTGATGTCGGGACTGAACGATAACTCCCGGTTCATGCTCTCCAGCATGGTCTTGCGCCAGGTATCGGCCCCGGTCCGCTGCGAGAAGCCAATGGTAAACGGCTTACTCTGCCGGGTCGAACAGGCAAGGAGCAACAGGCTCGTCAGCAGATAAAGACAAAGAGATTTCAATTTTTTCCGGTATTTATACCATTCGTATTCTATAACCAAATGTATTGGGAATAGGGGAGGATTACAACGCTCGACCGACCACCGTTCGCTCCCGTGCGGCTTTTCTTCAGGCTGGTCAACTGTTTTCCCCGTCTGCTAACTGCCTAAAAACCATTTTCCTGAAAAGCCTGTTATTCGGACAAGGGCTACCTCGTATCAAATCCCCCTGTTTTAATGAGCTACCATAACCTGAAAGCGAACGAATTAAAGGCTATCAAAACGCTCGGTGCATTGAAGGCCGCCGGGTACCAGTCGCGCTCCATCAAACAGGAACTCCGCGATAATCTCATCGAAAAACTCAAAACGAAAGAACAGGTTTTCCCCGGTATCTGGGGTTACGAAGAAACGGTTATCCCCGACGTGGAACGAGCCATTCTGTCCATGCACCACATCAACCTGCTGGGGTTGCGCGGACAGGCTAAAACCCGGATTGCCCGCCTGATGGTGAACCTGTTGGACGAGTACATTCCGGTGGTCGACGGGTCGGAACTGAACGACGATCCGCTCGATCCGCTCTCGCGTTTTGCCATTGACCTGATTGCCGAGCACGGCGACAACACCCCTATTGGCTGGATGCACCGCGCCGACCGCTACACCGAGAAACTGGCCACGCCCGACGTATCGGTCGCTGACCTGATCGGCGACGTGGACCCCATCAAAGCGGCTACCCTGAAGTTGCCCTACTCGGATGAGCGGACGATTCACTTCGGTCTGATTCCGCGTTCGCACCGGGGCATTTTCGTCATCAACGAATTACCTGATTTGCAGGCCCGGATTCAGGTGTCGCTTTTCAATATTTTGCAGGAAGGTGACATTCAGATTCGTGGTTTTAAACTGCGCTTGCCGCTCGATATTCAGTTTGTCTTCACCGCGAACCCCGAAGACTATACGAACCGGGGCAGCATCGTGACGCCGTTGAAAGACCGGATCGACTCTCAGATCGTGACGCACTATCCGAAGTCCATTGAGATTGGCAAGAAAATCACGCAGCAGGAAGCCATCGTGAAAACCGAGCAGAAGGGCATGGTGAAAACCAATGACCTGATTGCGACGCTGATCGAGCAGATTGCGATGGAAGCCCGCGAGAGCGAGTACGTCGATGCCAAGTCGGGCGTATCGGCCCGGATGACCATTTCGGCCTACGAAAACCTGCTGTCCTCCGCCGAACGCCGGACGTTGCTTAACGGCGAAAAAGAGACGTATGTGCGCATTGCCGACCTGTACGGCGTGGTACCGGCCATCTGCGGCAAGGTCGAATTAGTGTACGAAGGCGAAGTGGAAGGACCGGTCATTGTGGCGCAGAGCCTGATCGGAAAAGCGATTCGGAACCAGTTTCTGAATTACTTCCCGAATCCCGAAAAAGCCAAGAAAGACAAGCGGGGCAATCCGTACAAGAAAATCACGGACTGGTTCGGCGATGGCAACACGATGGATATCCTGAACGACCTGACCAACCGTGACTACGAAGCCCGGCTGAAAACCATCGACGGATTAGATGATGTGGTCGATCAGTTTATGCCGCGCTTGGGCAAGACCGAGAAACTATTTATGATGGAGTTCGCCCTGCACGGCTTGGCGGAACATTCGTTAGTCGGTAAGAAAGCGATGGATACCGGTCAGCAGTTTAAAGACCTGCTGGGATCGATGTTCAACCCCGGCTCGTCGTTCGGGGAAGAAGACGAAGACGAAGATGACCGGTTCTAAGGGATTGAATGACTGAGGGATTGAATGATTGAATAAGTACCCTGACTTATTCAATCATTCAATCCCTCAGTCATTCAATAACAACGGCCGTACCGTTGGCGGACACCATGAGCATGGAGCCGCTGCCGCCGATGGTTTCGTAGTCGAGGTCGATGCCGATGATGGCGTTCGCACCGAGCCGCTGGGCCTGGTCCATCATTTCTTTGAGGGCAATGCTTTTGGCTTCGCGCAGACCCTGCTCGTACGCCCCCGACCGGCCACCGACGATATCGGAAATATTGGCAAAAAAGTCTTTTACCAGATTGGCACCAATGATGGCCTCGCCGTTCACGATGCCGAGGTATTTGGTAATGCGTTGACCTTCGATGTTGGGGGTAGTTGTCAGTAACATAAAAGAGGGGCTTCGATGCGGTATGACCGTAAAGAACGCCCCTTTTTCGATTTACACAAAACGGCCCTTATTTACCACCCACCGGGTAGAGCACATCCAGTTCGACAATGGTATCGGCCACGCTGGCATCGGGATCATTGGGTAGGGTGAGCACCGTGCCGCCGTCTAACCGTATTATTTTAACAGCCGCCCCACCAAAGAGCCGGGCCGTTTGCACGTTACCGCTGAAAGGTGGCAGGGTAAGCTGACGGTCGGACCAATCCAGAATATGGACATAGACTTTATTGCCCTTCGCGGTGGTTACGCCCCAGTTTCGTGCATCGATGGGTCCCTGCCGGGTGCCATAAATCGTTTCGCCGTACTGCTTCGTCCACTGCCCCACCTCGGCTAAGGTCTTCACGAATTCCGGCTGTATCTTCCCATTGGGCATCGGCCCCACGTTGAGCAGGAAATTAGCATTATGACCGGCCGCTTTCACTAAGTACTGGATCAACTGCTTCGTCGATTTATAGTGCGTGTCCTTGATGTTGAAGCCCCACGCGCCGTTCATGGTCTCACAGGTTTCGAGCGGTAACCGGCCAACGGTCTGTTCGGCGTTGAAACCGGACGTTTTACTGCCGGGCAGGTCTTTCTCGAACATCTGGAAATCTTCGCCGGGAAACGGAGCCACGTGGTGATTATTTCCGATCAGCGCGGCTGGTTGCAGTTTGTGAATCAGCGCATACGTCCGGTCGAGTTTCCAGTCGATGGCCGTTTTGGGCTTGTTAGTGGCCTCACTCCCGATATGACCCGCATCATCGGCCGATTGGTCCCACCAGCCATCGAACCAGATGCCGCCAACGGGACCGTAATTGGTGAGTAGTTCGGTGAGCTGGCTGTCCATATATTTCAGGTAATTGTCGAAGTTACCCGACTCGGGCCGACCCGCCGTTTTGCCCGTCCGGCCGCGCGGGTAATAGTCGGGATGGTGCCAGTCGAGGTGGGAATGGTAAAAGAATAGTTTGATGCCCTGCGCCCGGCACTCGTCGGCCAGCGCTTTCAGAACGTCTTTTTTGTAGGGTGTCCGGTCCATAATGTCATAATTGGACACCTTCGAGTCGTACATCGCAAAGCCGTCGTGGTGTTTGCTGGTGATGGTGATGTATTTCATCCCGGCATTTTTCGCCATCGCTACCCACTCTTTCGCGTCGAAGGCCGTCGGGTTGAAAAAAGCAGGGAGTTTTTCGTAGTCATTAACGGGAATCTGCCGCTGATTCATCACCCATTCGCCGTCGGCTAAGGTGCTGTACACGCCCCAGTGAATAAACAGGCCAAACTTATCGTCCTGAAACTGCTGTCTGGCTTTGAGGTTATCCGCCGACGGCTGATAGCCCGCCTGAGCACTGGTGTAGTGAGGGATGAACAGGCAACTGAGCGTGAGCAGCCCCAACAGTAACGACGTAGGTTTCATGGCGAGTGAGGTCGATTTCCCGTAAAAGCAGGGGTATCAACATCCTTACTTAATCCGGTTAATCCAGCGCGTCGGCCAGCGTACGGATGTATTCGTCCACGTATCCCTCCAGATAGCGGCTTCGGTACTGGAGAATGTAGCGCGGGTGATCGAGGGAAACGATCCGGTCGAAAAAGCCCTGCTCATCGTTCAGCCGTTTGAGAAACACTTCGTTTTTTCGTCCCAGGCAAATACCTACCCGGCGGTTGTAGCCAAAGGCCAGTTGGGTACGAACGGCTTCCGTAATAATTGGCCAAAGCGCGTTGGTAGTCGCCCGGTCGTCGTAGAAGTTGTAATTGACCGGTCCGCCGTTGCGGCTATCTTTCACTAAGGCCAGCGGGTAGAGCGAGGTCAGGAAAAAGCGGCTGTAAAACGCTTCGGCACCGCCCAACGATTCCACAACGCTGTAGATAAACCGGCTCGATAACTCCGGCGTCGGCTTGAGGTCATTTTCGATGCCGCAATACCGTGTCAAATTTTGGGGCGTTGTAAAGGAGATACCCGTTACCCCCGCGCCAAACCGACCGGGGTTAATGCCCATTACGAACACGCGCGGCTGTTTGTCGGCAAAGAATTTACCGTAGAATTCCCGGACGATGGCCTGTACGGCGGGCGTTTCGTATGGATTCATTGCCGACACGCCAGCCGGTAAATCAGCCGGTTCGCGCAGGTTGAGGTAATAGTCGATGGCACGGCTGGCGAAGGTATCAGTGGCTATTGGGGGCTTAATCGGGCGCATTGGGATACATTAAATAGATTCCTTTTGGTCAATAAACGTAGCAAATCGTCAAATGACGGTGCATCTTTGGCCGTTTTAAAAACGAATACCAGTAACTTCAATTGATCCTTGTGTATGAAATCTCCTCTCCTCAGTCGCCAACTTCTTTCGTCGCTCCTGGTCCTGATTATGCTGTCGGTGGTTATCGGTTGCAGCAAAAGCAGTGATACACCTGCGCCTACCACCCTCACTACGGTAGAGGGCAACTGGAAAGTAAACTCCATCAAGTTGAGTGGTACGCTCGATGTCACCTCGTCGCTGACCGCATCGTACGGCACCTGCATCACGGACATCACCCTTTCTTTCAAAACCGGTGGTACCGTTGGTTTCGACAACCCGGCGTCCTGCTCCTCTGGTGTGGCCCTGGCCGCCTTCACGACTGCCACGGGCATCGACGCCACCAGTAAATGGAGTCAGAGCGGAAACACCCTGACCATCACGACCGGCAATAAACCCGCATCAACGTATACCACCACCTTCGGCACATCGACCGTACAGCTACAGGGGTCGGGCCTGTTTAGCATACCGGCTGGTTCGGCACCGGCTAATTACAACTTCACGCTGGAACTCCGAAAGGTATAGCGACCGGCTACTGACTATACCAGTCAAAACACAGTCGGGCCAGCCGGGCAATGATCCGTTCGGCGTCGGGCGTGGGTATACCCTGCACCAGGACCGAGAGGACGAATGGTTCGGTTCGGCGCGCCGATTTTGCGTACACGATACCCACATCGGCCCGGACGTAGGTTAACTCGCCGGTTTTGTGGGCGACGACGGTACCCGGCGGCAGGTCGTGCGGGATAGTCAAGGTGTCTTCGTTGCGTTTCAGGATGCCCAGCATCTGTTCACAAAGCGCGGGCGTCAGCAGTTCGTGGCGGTATATTTTGATCAGCAGGGCGTTCATTTCCCGCGCCGTAACCACATTCTCGCGTCCCTGCTTTGCCGCGAGTGTGTCCATCATCACCCGGTTCAGGCGGCTTTGGGTAAGTCCCAGTGTTTGCATGCGCCGGTTGATGGCGTCCATACCCAATTCATTGATAAAGATGTTGGTGGCGGTGTTATCACTCTGAATCATCATGGCCGTCATCAGATCGCGGTAGGCAATGCGGCTCCGGTGCGGATAGGTGTTCAGCGTTCCCGAACCACCCGCTTTTTCCGAATCGACCAGAATATGAATTTCGTCGGGGTCGAGGGTACCGGCCTGTACCTGCGCCATCGCTTCGACCAGAATGGGCAGCTTAATGACACTCGCCGACGGAATAAGCGCATCGGCCCGCCGAAAAAATGATGTATTCCCCGTTGGTGCAGTGCCAGACAGGGACTCAACGGCCATGCTGACTGTAGCCGAAGCGGGCAACGTACTCAGGTAAGCCGTCAGTTGGTCAGACAGCGATTGCGCAGGAACAGCAAATGACATAAGACAGCCAATCAGGAAGAGGGAGATTCGGAATGCAGGCACGGGCAGAACAGGTTAAGCGTGGCTAAAATTACGGTACTTTCACTTACTCAACCAGAACCCTTTGCCCCATGACTATTCAGATCATTAATACTGGCTTCATTAAACTCGACGGGGGAGCCATGTTTGGCGTTGTACCGAAGTCCATCTGGCAGTCGCTGAACCCCGCCGACGACCGCAACTTGTGTACCTGGGCAATGCGCTGCCTGCTGGTCGAAACCGACGGTAAAGTGCTTCTGGTTGATACCGGCGCGGGCAATAAACAGGACGCTAAATTTTTTGGCTACTACGACATCGACCCCGATAATACCGGCCTTACCGACGCCATTCGGACGGCTGGCTACTCCGAAAATGATGTGACCGATGTCTTGCTGACACACCTGCATTTCGATCACGTGGGTGGTGCTGTCAGCCGGGTGGGCGATGCCCTGCGGCCCACCTTTGCCCAGGCCACGTACTGGAGTAACAGCCAGCACTGGGCGTGGGCAACAAACCCCAATCCCCGCGAACGGGCTTCGTTCCGTGCCGAAAACATGCTGCCGCTGTCCGAAAGCGGCCAGTTGCGCTACCTCGACCAGGGAAATATGCCGGTTGAGAAGCTAACCGTTCAGACTGTGGATGGGCATACCGAAAAAATGATGCTGCCCATTTTTACCGTCAACGGGCGCACGGTGGCGTTTATGGCCGATCTGATTCCGTCGGCAGCACACGTTCCTGTTCCTTATGTGATGGGTTTCGACATGCGACCATTAACGACGATGGATGAAAAGACCCGCTTACTCACTCAGGCAGCCGCCGAAGACTGGATATTGGTCTTCCAGCACGACCCCGTTACCGAAGCCGCCACCGTCGAGATGACCGATAAAGGCATTCGTGTACGCGAAAAGGGCAGGTTGGCGGATTTTTTGTAGGTACCCCAGACACCCACGTTTGGTTTTACACCGGTAACCAGACTTAGGCATCCGGGGTACCGTACCGCTGCTGGAACAAACCAAACCGGCTGGCCCGGCGTTCTTTTCGGGGAAGTATGGCCCATTCATTAGCACAGAACAGACGATGAAAGTAGGATTGGTTTTATCCGGCGGGGGTGCGCGTGGCATTGCGCACATCGGCGTCATCAAAGCCCTGCTTGAACAGGGTATTCAGATCGACCGAATCTCCGGTACCAGTGCCGGAGCCATTGTGGGTGCCCTGTTCGCGCACGGCTACCCGCCCGACGAGATCCTGAAAATCATTGAAACGGCCGGGTTTATGCGCCACCTGCGCCCGGCCTGGAGCCGCATGGGACTCCTTAGTCTGAATACGGTGGTCGATTTGTTTCGTAGCTTCATTCCTCACGACCGTTTCGAGGAGTTGGCCATTCCGTTGCACGTAGTAGCGGTCGACCTGAACGAGGGAGAGCAGGAATTCTTCGATTCGGGTGAGTTGATTCGCCCGGTACTGGCCTCCTGTTGTTTACCCGGCATTTTTGAACCTTTTCTGCTTCATAAACGGCAGTTTGTCGACGGGGGGGTACTGAATAACCTGCCCGTTGAGCCGCTCGAGCATAAAGTCGATTTTATGATCGGGTCACACTGTAATCCGTTCGGCATTACACGGCCCATCACCTCCATGCGGGGCGTAGTAGAGCGGAGTCTGATTCTGGCGGTGCAGGCCAAAACGAAAGAACGCTTTTCGCGGTGTGACTTGCTGATTGAGCCACCTCAGTTGGCCGATTACGATGTGCGGGATCTGCGCCGGTCGCGGGAATTATTCCGTATTGGCTACCAGTATGCCAAAGGCCTAACCATCCGCATCGAAAAGACGATCAACGTTTAACGACGTATATTATTCAGCGCAAGCGGGTTCCTGCCGGGGTGTAGTTCATAGCTGCACCGGGTCAGGAACCCGTTTCAGTTTCTGAATGGTATGCCAAAAATTGTTTTGCGCGAACGTTTATTTTAATCCCCCTCACACCTGTCTACCAAACTACAGGAATTGCACAATTCCCGGTTTAGGCAGCATGCTGTGCCAACTCTTTGTTCGGCTGATTTCCTGCCCACATCCAAAATTTTAGGCATTGAGTACAAAATAGTGTTATCTAAATGTGAAAACCGCGTTAGTCTTGAGTAAAAAAACTAAGTAATGGATACTGATCAACAAAACATTATTTGCCTATAGATGTCCTAAGGCAAATTTTATGTATATCATTAAAAAAAGAGCCTACCGTTTGAAAAGTTTTTTGATTTGTTTAAGTTTGTGGTAAGAAACACGTTTTCTTAACCTAAAAACAAACTATAAATGAGGAAATTTCTATTGATGAGTTTACTATTCGTAGGCTCAGTCTGGACCACGGCGATGGCCCAGGACAGAAAAATTGTTGGCAAGGTAACATCTTCTGAAGACGGTTCGCCCCTGCCGGGAGTTTCGGTTATCGTGAAAGGTACCAGTAAAGGGACCGTTACGAATGCAGCCGGTTTATACGACCTGACGTTGCAGAATGCAAAAGGAGCCAGTCTCGTTTTTAGTTTTGTGGGTACTACTTCCCAAGAGATTCGGCTTGGCAACGAATCCGAATTAAATGTCAGTCTGGTTTCGGACACCCGGCAGTTAACGGAGATTGTGGTGACGGGCACGGGGGTGGAAACCACCAAAGCCAAACTGGGGATAGCCGTTGAAAGCATCTCCGCCAAGAACCTGCCGGCAACGCCATCCGCATCCATCGACCAGGCATTAGTCGGTAAAATTGCCGGTGCGCAGATTTCGAGTGTCAGTGGCAACCCTGGTGACCCGGTCAATATTGTGCTACGCGGGATTAATACCGTACAAAATGGTACCCGGCCGCTGATTATGGTCGATGGCGTGCAGGTAGCCGCTACCGACATTAACTCCCTCGACCTGACCAACGTTGACCGGATCGAAGTGGTACAGGGAGCGGCCTCGGCTTCCCAGTACGGAGCACAGGGTGCCAACGGGGTTATCCAGGTCTTTACCAAGCGCGGCAAAAAAGGGAAAGCCCAGGTTAACTTCTCGGCCAGCTACGCCGAAAACCAATTCCTCAACAACGGGGGCGTTTCCAAAGCAAACCTGCACCCGTACCTGACCGATGCCAGTGGCAACCTGACCGACACAAAAGGCAATGTGCTGAATTTCGATCAGTACGGCAGCTTACCCGGCATTTCGTATCAGTACGGCGGGGCCACCCGGTACGCCATCCAGGACATTCGGAACGTAGCCGATAAGCCCTACGTCGGAAATATTCAGTACAACGATCACTTCAAGCAGGTGTTCCAGACGGGCAGCACCACCAACGCGTCCCTCAATATTTCGGGCGGTGGTGATAAAAGCGACTACAACATTTCAGTAGCGAATAACCACACGCTGACGGCCATTCTGAAAAACGGCTACTTAGACCGTACCAATGTGGGGGTAAACCTTGGCTTTGAACTGGCGAAGGGTTTAACGTTTCGCTCGACCACGCAGTTGATCTATACCAAAAACACCATGAAGCCGGGTTTGGGCGCACCGGGTGGTACCTACTTCGGGTTAGGTAATAGTGCGGGGTCTATCGGCCGGGTTTATACTTTTTTGAATACGTCGCCTTTTTTCGACCTGACGGCCAAAACTGCCGATGGCAATTATCCATACTATCAGCGGGCCAACTTTGTCAGTATCAACGCGGCTGACCCTTTCTATGCGCTTCAGTACACCGACGGACTGGACAATAAGGTAGAAATCGTGCAGAGTTTGGAGGCCGACTACAAGCCCAACCATTTTCTGGATTTCAACGTCAAGTACGGTATCAACTACCGCAACGAAAACGCCCGCTGGACGTACTTCAACCAGTCACTGAACACTACCAGTAATAATTTCAACGTGTGGGCGGGGAACTACGCGCAGGATAATACGGGTGAGATTGATAACTACCAGTACAATAATACCAATCAGAACCTGATTGGCCGGGCTAACTTCAAAACCGATTTTCAGAAGGACTTTGGTCTGAAGCTGCCGATTCAAACCTCAACGCTGGCCCTTGTCGATTATCGGAGTCAGCAGTACAAGGAAGTCGATACGTACGGAACCGGTATTGGCCTGTCGCCACCGTTTAACATTCTGGCGGCCAATAACAAAAATGTGGCCCTCGATTATCGGCAACCGTTTATTACCTACGGCTACCTGATCGATCAGCGAATTGACGTGGGTGACTTTGGTGGTGTCACGGCCGGCTTCCGCAGCGATTATTCGTCGGCTTTCGGGGGTGGTTCCAAAGCGTTTACGTTCCCGCACGCCAATGCTTATTTTAACCCGCTGGCATTTATCAAAGACTCCCGCATTCATAATACCCTGCCGTACTTCAAAATTCGGGCCGCTTACGGGAAGGCCGGTATTCAGCCGAGTCCCTTCAACCGGTTTCCCGTATTGGACAACAATAGTATTGGTTCATTCCAGACTTACAGCATTCAGCAAACGAGCAATAATGCAAACCTGAACGTAGAAGTATCGACCGAAACGGAAGTCGGCACGGACCTGGGCCTGAACCTCGGTGCCCGTTCGTGGTTCCGCACCATCAATGGTAGCTTCTCCTACTGGACGCGCAACACCGCCGGTGCCATTTATCAGGCTCCGGTTGCCCCCTCGTCCGGTTCGACGAACCTGCTGACCAACGCCATTGGCATCGGCTCGAACGGGTTTCAGTTCTCGCTTTCGACCCCTGTTTTTGCGTCACGGAACCTGAAGTGGGACTTTACGGCGAACTTTGGTCACCAGATTTCTAAAATTACGTCTATTTCGGGTGGTGCCGACATTATCCTGACGTCGACTGCCGGTAGTGCTGCCCTGGTGTTAACGCCCGGTGCGCCCATTGGACAGGTGTACGGCTACAAAGCTCTGACCAGTCTTGATTACGTAAATCAGGAAGGTCAGCGTTACATTCAACCGGGCGACGAAAGCAAATACAGTATTGTGAATGGGCGGGTGGTTAATAATGCAACCTACCAGATTCAGTTCACCAACGAGAAATACCCCCTGATGAATCCGAACCCAAAGTTCAACATGTCGTTCATTAATGGCTTCTCGTTCAAGAATTTCCTGACGCTAAACTTCCAGGTGGATTGGGTCAATGGCAGCAAATTGTACAATCAGACTAAAGAATGGCTGTACCGCGACGGAATCAGTGGTGATTTCACGAAGCCTGTTACCATCAACGGCAATACCGGTGCTTATTCGGCCTACTGGTCGAGTGCCTACTACGGTCTATTCGGCAGTCTGCGCGGAGCGGGAAATAACGCTACCAAAGATTTCTACGTAGAAGATGCCTCTTTCCTGCGCTTGCGGAACGTTTCACTGGGGCTTGACCTGGCAAAAGTGTTCCGTCTTCCGCTGCTGAACCGTGCTCAGTTGGTGCTGACCGGCCGCAACCTGCTGACTGTCACCAAGTACACAGGGTTCGATCCTGAAGTTTCGTCGGGGCAGGCAGGCTCGGCCTTCGACCGGGGTGTTGACAACAGCACGTTGCCTAACCTCAAGTCGTATCAGATAGGTCTGAACATTGGGTTTTAAACATCTTCCATTCGTCTAAGAAAAAATAAAATGAAACATAATTCATTCATTAGTACCCTTGTGATTACGGCTGTCCTGCTGGTGGGAGCGAGTTGTAAGAGTCAGTTAGATGTGGGTAACCCCAACGCGCCAACGCTGTCGGGCAACGTAAACAGTGAAATTGGTCTAATTGCCTTTGCGCAGGGGGGCGTTTACGTAAATGGCTTTGCCGCCAACGGAGCTGACGCCTGGTTGGGTGACAGCTACTTCTCGCTGCCGCTGGGCTACCACGAGATCATGGCCGACCACGTTTCGGCACAGGCCTCTAACAATCAGGTTAGTACAATGGGTGTGCCCGACTACGCGATTCTGGATAATGCCAGTAAACTGACCAACACATCTCCGCAGGCGGGCATCATCCGTTCGTACAACAACCGGGCTTCCACGGGTGCGGGCAACAACGCCCTTTATTACCAGTGGACCAACATGTACGCGCTTAACAACGCCATGAATACGGTGTTGAGCTTAGCCGATGGGATTACATACAGTGGCGATGCGGCTACCAAGAAGAGCACCATCAGAGCCTGGGCGTATTTCTGGAAGGGTTTTGCCTATGCATCTATTGGCTCGATGTACTACTCCGGGCTGATTATCGACACCCCATCCAGTACGAATAATACGTACCTGCCGAGCACTGCCATTATTGCCGAGTCGAACAAAAACTATACCCTGGCGATTACAGCACTGAACGGGGCAACATCAACCGGTGATTACACGGCTATGCTGGGTAAGTTGATTCCGGCCGTCAACCAGGTTGGGCTGGGTCTGGTGCCCACAACCGCCATGTGGCTGCGCAACATCAATACCATGCTGGCACGTAACCTTGTAGCCTCCAAGCTGGCTCCCTTTGTGAACGGCAACCTGAGTGCCGCCATTAGTAAGTCATCAACAACGGCGATGACGGCAGCCGACTGGACACAGGTAGCGGCCTACACGGCTAATGGCGTTAAAAATGGCGACTTTGTATTTACGGCCCGCTCAACGGCGGTCAACTACATTTTCTCGCCCTCGACCGGAACGGTGGGTGCTCTGACGGTGGGGCCGAACGCATCAACGACGTTCAAGATAACCGAGCGGTTCATTCAGAATTACAACGCCGGTGACAAACGGTTTGCGGCTAATTTCGCGCTCAGCAGCCCGCTCTATGGTGACGACTACATTTACTCGACGCGGTATAACTTAGTCGACGGCAGCAAAGCGCCGGTCGGCGTTGCCATCCTGGGATCGAAAGTGGCCGGTGTGTACGAGCAGATTATCGCGGGTAGTTACGAAGAAAACGCGCTGATGCTGGCGGAGGCCAATATTCGTCAAGGCAGCACGGAAGCGGCTCTGGCCCTGGTTGATGCCGTTCGGGCTTATCAGGGTGCCGGTGTAGCCAAAGTAGCCGGGGCCGGTCTGACGGCTTCTCAGGCCATGACCGAGTTGACTAAAGAAGACCGGGTCGCGCTGTTCAACCGGGGTATCAATTATTACAATGCACGCCGGTGGGGCTGGATTTACGACATCTCGAAAGGCGGTGGCAGCTACAACAATACTGTCGTGACACGCACGGGTGCCATCAACACTAAGGCGACAATCAACTACAACTTCATGGATTTCTGGGATGTGCCGGCCGATGAGTCGGTGCTTAACCCGGCTGCTGCGGGCGGGGTTGTCGTGAACCCGAATTATTGAGTAAAATTCATTCTGGTTCCTAAAATCGGCTGACCAGCATGCAAAAAGGCTGCCCTCATTGTGGGGTAGCCTTTTTTGGTTCTATAGACTGTTGTTTGGTTTATGACCGAATTATTTAGCAAATGGTTGGAAAACGAGCGAATAACCCCTAATTTGTCTATCCATTCTATCGTAAAGAGGCTTTTTCGAGTAAAGAGGCTTTGTTCCGACTGGGTGGATTCATTTTTATACACTCAATTTTTAATTAACCCAAACTCACTTCATGCGTAAAATTCTATTGCTCCTGCTGGGTGTACTCGGATTGCTGACGCAGTCTGCCACTGCCCAGGATCGTCAGGTGACCGGCAAAGTCACCTCGGCCGAAGACGGCCAGGCCCTGCCGGGCGTATCGGTGGTTGTCAAAGGCACAGCGCGCGGTACCCAAACCGACGCCAATGGTGGCTACACCATTAGTCTGCCCAAAAACGCCGGCTCATTGGTTTTCAGTTTTGTCGGTACCAACACGAAAGAACTTTCGGTTGGCAGCCAGTCGACACTCAACGTGGTGATGACCAATGATTCGCGCTCCCTCGACGAAGTAGTCGTGGTTGGATACGGCAGCGAATCCAAGCGAAATTTAACCGGTAATATTGCCTCAGTATCGTCGCGGGATATTCAGAACGTACCCGTGCCAAGCGTCGAGCAGGCCCTCCAGGGTAAAGTCGCCGGGGTGCAGATCACCTCGCTGAACGGTAAGCTGGGCCAAGGATTGCAAATACGGGTGCGCGGTTCCTCGTCGGTAACGGCCTCGAACCAGCCGCTATACGTGATCGACGGTATTCCGGTTACGTCACAGGATCAGTCGTCCTCAACGGCCCCGACTAACCCGATTGCCGATCTGAACTTCAACGACATCGAGTCGCTGCAAATCCTGAAAGATGCTTCGGCGTCGGCCATCTACGGGTCGCGGGCCTCGAACGGGGTGGTACTGATTACCACCAAGAAAGGTCGTGCCGGCAAAACCCAATTTGAATTATCGGGTTTTTACGGCGGCAGCACCCCGACGCACAAACGCGAGTTTCTGAACACCCAGGAGTACGTGAGCTACGTACAGGGTGCGCTGGCCAATTCGGCCGCTTTGGGGCAGGACCCGTTCAGCCAGGCAGACTTAGCCGGCATTTTTACGCAGTTAACCGGGGGCGACCGGGCCGCCTGGGAGCAGGCCAAAGTAAATACCAACTGGCAGGATCAGATTTACCAGAAGGCACCCATTCAGCAGTATGACCTGAGTGCCCGGGGGGGCGATGCCAAAACACGTTTTTTTATATCGGGCGGGTACAGCGACCAAAACGGTATTCTGATCAAAAACCGTTTTCAGCGGCTTAGCGGCCGGGTAAACCTCGACCATTCGGCTACCGACAAGCTCACCATTGGGGTAAACCTGAACGTGGCCCGCACGACCAACAACCGGCTGTCGAATGACAACGCGTTCTCAACGCCGATGCAGATCGTGGCCCTGCCCTTCTTTACCCCGCTGACGGATGCAGCGGGCAACATAAGCAGCGATTACACCCTGTATTACAACCCGCTGCTGAACCGCGATTTCTCATCGAACGTCACGACGGTGAACCGCCTGTTTGGCAACGTGTACGCCGATTATAAAATCGTGCCGGGTTTGTCGTTCCGCACCGAACTGGGTACCGATCAGTTGATTCAGCGCGAAAATCAGTACTACGGTCGCGAAACGGCCCGAAACATCAGTACGCCAAACGGTCAGGGTTTCGATAGCTGGACGCAGGTTTCCAACTACACGACCAATAACTTCCTGACGTTTGGCCAGACGTTCAAGCAAAAACACGATGTTGACGCCACGGTTGGGGTGTCATACCAGGAATCGACCCGTACTTACAACGACCTGACGGCGCAGCAGTACCCCAGCGATGCCTACAAACAAATATCGTCGGCGGCCAAGGTAACGGGGGGCAATGGAAACCTGTCGACGTTTAGTTTTCTGTCCTACTTCGCCCGCGCCAACTACCGGTTCAATAACCGGTATCTGCTCGGCGTATCGGGCCGGGTCGACGGATCGAGCCGGTTTGGGGCCAACAACCGATACGGCTTCTTCCCGGCGGCTTCGGCAGGCTGGATTCTGACGGAGGAATCGTTCCTGAAAAATATACCTGCGCTGAGTTTGCTGAAACTGCGGGCCAGTTACGGCATCACGGGTAACGCCGAGATCGGCAATTTCTCGTCGCGTGGTTTATACTCCGGTTTGGCCAGCTATGCCGGAGCCTTGGGCCAAGCCGGTGTGGCGGGCGTACCGGGGCAGGTGCCGTCGCAGATTGCCAACCCAGACCTGAAATGGGAGAAAACAGCTCAGTCGGACTTCGGCCTTGAGTTCGGCTTTCTGAACAACCGGATTTCGGGTGAAGTCGATTATTACATCAAGAAAACCAGCGACCTGCTGCTGAATGTAAACGTACCGGGTTCGACCGGATTCCGTACGCAGTTGCGCAACATTGGTGCTTTGGAAAACAAAGGAATTGAGTTTGTCCTGAACACCCAAAATACTACGGGTGCGTTCCAGTGGACTACCAGCCTGAACATTGCGCACAACACCAACAAAATCACCAACCTGAACAAGCAGGTGATTCAGGGGGGCTTTGTCAACCGCGCCATCGAAGGGCAACCCATCGGGGTGTTCTTTACGCGCGAATATGCCGGGGTTGATCCCGCCAACGGGGACGCGCTCTACTACAAAAATACGACCAAAGCAGACGGTACCATCGACCGCACCACGGTAAATGCCGACAACATCAACCAGGCGCAACAGGTAGTAGTGGGCACCCCCAACCCTACGTACATTGGCGGGGTGACCAATACGTTTGCCTACAAAGGCATCGACCTTTCGGTGCTGTTCCAGGGGCAGTTTGGCAACCAGATTTTCAATGGTGGCGGTCAGTACATGTCGGCCAACGGCGATTATTTCGACAATCAGACGCGCGACCAGTTGAATAGCTGGAAAAAACCGGGCGACATTACGAGTGTGCCCCAGGCCCGTCTCTACGGCGGCAACGGTACGGCCAACTCATCGCGTTACCTCCAAAAGGGTGATTTTGTTCGCCTGAAAAGCGTAACGCTGGGCTATTCGCTGCCTAAAACGCTGGTGAGCAAGATTGGCCTGACCCGCGTCCGGGTGTATGCTTCCGGCGTAAACCTGCTGACGTTTACCAAGTACACGGGCTGGGACCCGGAAGTAAATGCCGATTACTTGGCGGCAGGCGCATCGGGTAACATCAGCCTGGGTAATGACTTTTACTCGGCTCCGCAGGCACGGACCATCACCGGTGGCCTCACGATTGGTTTCTAACTCAAACGACATCTACCTATGCAATTCATAAAAACTTCGTTTCTGCTGACCAGTCTCACCGCCGGTATGCTGCTGGCGGGATGTAGCAGTAAACTTGACGTACAGCCCGTCAATGATATTTCGAACACAACCGCCCTGGCGACATCCTCCGACGTAGAAGCAACTCTCGTTGGCGCGTACGACGGCTTGGGCAGCGGTGAACTATACGGGGGCAATTTGCTGCGCGATGGCGAGTTGGTGGGTGACAATGGCGAACTGCTCTGGCAGGGAACCTTCACGGATGTTCGGGCCATTTACCGCCGGAATATTATTAACGACAATGCACAGGTATCCCGCACCTGGCTGGATGCCTACCGGGCCATCAACATTGCCAACACGGTGCTGGATAATCTCGCCACGGTGGATGCCGCCAAACGTGCCCGTGTGGAAGGTGAAGCCAAATTTATCCGGGGATCACTGTTTTTTGAACTCGTGCGGTTTTACGCCAAAACCTGGGGTGATGGCGACAATGCGGCAAACCTTGGTATTCCGATTGTGCTGAAAGGGACCACACTCATTGATGTAACGGCTAACGTAGCGCGCAGTCCGATAGCTACCGTCTACGACCAGGTGATTAAGGACTTAACCGAGGCAGAAGGCAAGCTACCGGCTACCAACGGTTTCTTTGCCACTAAAGGAGCCGCTGCCGCCCAGTTGTCACGGGTGTATTTGCAAAAACTGGATTACCCCAACGCGGCTGCGGCTGCCAGCCGGGTAATTGCCGGTGGTCAGTATACCCTGGCCCCAACCGTCGATCAGGCATTCGACCTGCGGACGTTTATAAACGGGTCAAACACCGCCGAAACGATCTTTGCCATTCAGGTGACGGATCAGGATGGGGTGAACAACCTCAACACATTTTATACGTCGGCGCAGTATGGTGGCCGAGGCTCGGATATCACGATCACGAACAAGCACTTAGCTATTTATGACGCGGCCGACGACCGGGGTAATCTGTTTTATCAGGATGAAAACAATTACGTCCGTACCATTAAGTTCGTGAATGTCTACGGCAACGTACAGGTTTTCCGGCTGGCCGAGATGTACCTGACACGGGCTGAGGCCAACTTCCGGGCCGGTACCACCACCGGAGCCACGCCATTGGCCGATGTTAACGTAATTCGGGTACGGGCCGGGCTACCCGCGCTTACCACGGCACAGTTATCGGTAACGAGCATCCTGCGGGAGCGTCGACTCGAGCTGGCCTTCGAAGGCACCCTGATTCATGACCTGAAGCGGACCCGGAGCAGCACCCAGTACAGCGCAACGGTATTTGCCTGGAACTCGCCCCGGCTGGTTTACCCCATCCCCCTGCGGGAAATCAACTCGAACCCCGCTTTGGTACAGAATACGGGTTATTAAGTTAAACGGGTTATTACACTATACCGCCGGTGCGCTTTTCGGAGCTACCGGCGTTTTTATTGAGATGGGTCAGCACCGGGTTTTATCCCGGCGTTTTTTACCACTTCTTGAACACAAAAAACACGGCCAGGACGATCAGAGCGAAGCCAACGATGTAGTTCCAGCGAATTTCCTCCTTCAGGTACAGCACTGCGAAAATAACGAAGACGGTCAGGCTAACCACTTCCTGGATGGTTTTTAACTGAAATGCATTGAATTCGTAGGAGCCGATGCGGTTAGCACAACGCGGTTGCCAGGCACGGCCAGACAGTACTCGAACAGGGCGATGAACCAGCTAATGAGAATCACCTTCCAGATGGATTCGTCGCGGAATTTAAGGTGCCAGTACCAGGCGGTAGTCATGAACAGGTTGGACAGAAACAGCAGGCCAATAGTACGCATCGTTGAGAGAGGGGGCCGCTGAATGATCGGCACTGAAATCAGTAAACTACTGAGGTGAATCAATCGTTTATCGAATGATACCCATGCCCGTTCGATTCATGAAAGCAAAACGACTCGTTTGTGTTCTTTTCCTATGCCTGCTATCGTTCGCCAGCTGGGCGCAGGTAGCGTACGTTACCATTCAGCCCCCGGTGGATGAAGTACACGACGCCGATGTACGCATCCGGCGCGTTGAACTGACGGCGACCAACACCGTGATGTACATGACGTTTCAGCATCGGACGTCCGGCAAATCCCCCAACTCACCGCCCCGGCCGGTTCCGTTTGAGTTTCCACCGAACGAAATGACCAGTACCATTCAGTTCGATCCTACCGCCCGGCTTTACGCCAACCGGGGCGACAAATCCTATAAATTCATCCGGGCGGAAAACATTCCTACCCGCCAGCGCATCGACGTCAGCCAGGGACAACGGGTCGACTTTGTGGCCTACTTCGAGCGGCTCGACCCCGGTGTTACCGTCTTCGATCTATTTGAATGCAACGACCGCGAAGGCAACATCTGCTTCAATTTCTACGGTGTTCACGTGACCAATCCGCGTATAGCCAAAAAGCCCGTTAAACCCGTTCCGGCTACACCTTTACCCAGAAAGCCTGTTCCGGCGACACCCGTTCCGGTGCTACCCGCCAAACCAGTCCCCGCCACTCCCACACCAACCCGGCCCAATACCGCGTCGGCCGTGGTACCAACCGCCACCATTGCCATTCAGGGAACAGTACGCGACAGCAAAACCAGCAAACCCGTTGGGGCTACATTCTCCTGCCAGCGCATTTCCGGCAAAACCCCCGGTGCCCCCGAAATCATTCGCACCGATGCACAAACTGGCCTTTACCGGGCTGTCGTCAATCCGGCAACGGTGTATACCCTGACGGTTTCGGCAAAGGGCTATTTTTCCCAAACCGATACGCTTACCACCAACCGCACGGACATCCAACGCGACCTACTGCTGACGCCTATTGAAACGGGTGCCAAACTGACCCTGCAAAACATTGAGTTCGACGCCGGCCAATTCGCCCTGCGGCCACAGTCCTATCCCGAACTGAATCAGTTGGTACAGCTTTTACGCACGAACCCAACGCTGAAAATCCGGCTCGAAGGGCATACCGATGTAGTTGGTGAGTTCGACGCGAATCTTACGCTGTCGCGCAGCCGGGTAAAGGAGGTAAAGGGCTATTTAGTCAAAAAGGGCATCGACGCGGGCCGCATCGACACCATCGGCTACGGAGCCTCCCGCCCGCTGGTCAATAAAAGTGCCGAACAGAACCGGCGCGTCGAGTTGGTCATCACCCAGTCGTGAGTTAAAAAGAAGTTTGTGGTTTGTAGTTGCTTCGGCAAGCAACTACAAACCACAAACTACGTACTAACAACCCCTAACCCAATGAAACCCGATTTTAATCTCGATACGGTACTGGCTCATGTTGCCGATGCCATAGCCCCGTTCCCCAAAGCCGCCATGTTCGATCTGGCCGAACGGGGCTACGGCTCTGTTTTCGAGCAGTTGATTTCGTGCATCGTATCCATCCGTACGCTCGACGAAACCACCATTCCCGTTTCGCTGCGCCTGTTTGGGGTAGCCCGTACGCCCGCCGAACTGGCCGAACTCAGCCCCGACGAACTAATACCGCTGCTGTACGGTACCACTTACCCGGAGCAGAAAGCCTATACGATGCTGGGCATAGCCCGCGACATTCTGGAAAAATACAAGGGCATTACGCCGACAAGCTTCGATGCCTTGACTGCGTTTAAAGGCGTTGGGCCTAAATGCGCGAATCTGGCGTTGGGCGTGGCTACCGGTCAGGCCGCCATCAGCGTGGATGTTCACGTTCACCGGGTGGTTAACCGCTGGGGACTTGTGCAGACCAATCAGCCTGAGCAGACGCTGAACGTGCTGGAGAAAACGGTAGCCCCCGACCGCTGGATCGACATTAACCGGCTGCTGATGCCCTTTGGCAAACACGTCTGCACCGGCAGCCTGCCCCATTGCTCTACCTGCCCGGTGTTGCCGTGGTGCGAACAGATTGGCGTAACCAGGCACCGCTAACCTGCCGAATACCACCTGCAATTTTAAGCCCAACGACGGTAAAAAATGGCTAATTTTACGGGTCTTCGTTGCCAAGCCGTCTATGAAATCTGTACGTTTACGTTGCCTGATCGGGCTGATTGCTGTGTGCTTAGTGGGGTGTCAGGTCCATAAATTTCCACCCGAACTCTGGAGACCCAACCCGGCAACAGGGGCCATCGGGCAGGACATTACGCTGGAGGGTGCGCAGTTTGGCGACAATCCATCCGTGACCTTTACGTCGTCAGACCCTAAATCCGCAACGGCGATGGTTATTACCGTTCCGGCAACGGTCAAAACCAAAACCGATGCCTCCATCACCGTTACTGTCCCTCGTTTGCCGGTCGGTAGTGTGCAGGTGCGGGTCAGCAACGGGCAGGGCAGTACCGACCCGGTTTCGTTTTCGGTGTTGCAGCCCGCTCCGGTGCTCACCAGCATTTCACCGGGCAATGCCCTGCCCGGCTCGAAAGTCAGGCTGACCGGCGATTTTCTGGATCAACTCAACAATGTCAAATTCGGAATTAATGCTTTTTATCCCGGCATCAACTCCGTTACCTTAGTTAGTCCGCAAACCATTGATGTGATCCTTCCCGATGGCATTCAGCGGGGTTTACAGGCCGTTTCTATCGAGACGGTAGGGGGTATTGCCAAAGGCGAATTCATTGTATCGGGCACACCCGAGATTACCGGCATCGCGCCAAAACGCGTTAAGGCAGGGACCGAGATCGTCATTCAGGGACGTAACTTTACCGATGGCGTCGTGCGGATCAACGGCCTGCTGACCGATAAAACCCAGACTACCTTCCGCGATACGGAGATCCGTACGATAGTGCCAACCGCAGTCACGTCCGGAAAAATAACCGTGACGGTATTTGAGAAACTGATCGCCACCAGTACCGATAGTCTGATTGTTGTAGGCGCCCCCGTGATTGCGGCCAATGGCCTGAGCGTTACGGAGGGCATCAAAGGTGACAAGGTACTGCTGACGGGTGCGGCACTGCTCGACGTGTCGGCGGTTTCGTTTGGCACTACGCCCGCCCAGTTCAGGGTGCTGAACAACTCCTCGATAGAAGTTACCGTCCCGGAACGAAACACATCGGGCGAGGTTCCGATTACCATCACCGGTCTCGGCGGCACTACGTCCAGTACGCAATTATTTTTAGTGATTCTGGCCCCTACCGCGCTGACGTTTGATCCGGCCCGGCAGTTGCGTGGTCAGGACATTACCATTCGGGGTCAGAACCTGTACCGGATTACCGCAGTGAGTGTAAACGGACAAACAGTCCCCATCGTGGGCCGCACCGAAGGGTCCAGTGTGCGCATTACGCTGCCCGCCGACGCCAGTAGCGGGGGCATTACGGTCGTAAACCGGGCCGGTGCGGCCAATGCCACCAAAAATCTAACGGTCGTCATTAAACCGGTCGTCACTGACTTTACGAAAAAAGGCCAGGTAAGCACCCGCGTCATTATCAAAGGCAACTACTTGGCCGATGCGTTGATTTACTTTGCCGGTAACAGTTATCCGGCGGTAGACGATGGCAAAAATGAAGATACGGAACGATGGGTAACCGTGACCAGCGACGCGCAGACCGGGCCGATCCGGTTGGTAAACGAAGCCGGCGAAACCTCAACGGTAGAGTCATTCACAGTGGTACGCTCTATTACAGGCCTGGACTTCACACCCAAAATGGCTAAAATTGGCGCGGAGGTCACCATTACGGGACAGAGTTTGTCCGATGTGACTGACGTTCGGTTCAGCAGTGGCAAGTCGGCTGCGGCCGTATTCCGGCGGAGCGGCAGTACGCTGATTGCAACAGTGCCGGTGGGTGCCGTCGACGGCACCATCTGCCTGACCAACGCCAGCGGCCAGGTTTGCTCATCCGCAACGTTTAACGTGCAGTTGCCGCCCTCGCTGCTCGACTTTACCCCCAAAACCGGTAAAGCCGGTACCGATATTACCATTACGGGGCAAAACATTGCCGATGTGACGGAGATCCGGTTCAACGGTGGCAAGTCGGCTCCGGCCGTATTCGTGAAAAAATCGGCGACCAGTCTGCTGGTGACTATTCCGGCCGACGCGGTAGACGGTACGATCTGCCTGACCAATCCGGCCGCTACGGTCTG
>JBBQLG010000036.1:0-42759 GCA_038327655.1 Cytophagales bacterium | reverse complement strand
AGGCGTTTTTCCATGTCTTCGAGTTGCAGCGTTTCCCGAACTGGGGATACCGATGTGCTCCCCACCCGATCTTGACCAGCGGGTGCATCGCTCACGTCAAGGACCGTACCCCGCGCCAGAATAACCGCCCGCTCGATGGTGTGCTGCAACTCGCGCACGTTGCCCGGCCAGGCGTACTGCTGCCACTGTTTCAGTAGGGCCGGACTGATGCCGGTAACGGGCCGGTTGTGCTGCCTGCGGTACAGATTGAGGAAATGCCCGGCTAAGGGTTGAACATCGTCCGGTCGGTCGCGCAGGGGTGGCAGGGTAATCTCGATGGTGTTGATGCGGTACAGCAAATCCTGCCTGAATAATTTGCCGGCTACCTGCTCGTAAATGGGGGCGTTGGTGGCGCAGATTAACCGCACGTCCACGGGGTGGGCCTTGTTGCTGCCGACTCGCGTAACGGTGCGCTGTTGCAGCACCGTGAGCAGCCGGGCCTGCTGCGGCAGGGTGATGTTGCCGATTTCATCTAAGAAAATAGTGCCGCCCTGCGCTTCTTCAAACCGCCCCGCCCGGTCGTCGCGGGCGTCGGTGAAGGCCCCTTTGACGTGGCCGAACAATTCGCTCTCGAACAGGCTTTCGCTCAGCGCACCCAGATCGACCGGCACAAACGGCTTGCTGCGCCGTCCCGACCGCTGGTGAATGGCCCGTGCCACGAGGTCTTTCCCGGTGCCGTTTTCGCCCAGAATCAGAATGTTGGCGTCCGTATCGGCCACGCGCTCGATGGTGTCGAAAACCTGCTGCATGGCCCGGCTCTGACCAATCAATCCCTTAAAGGCACCGGTCTGCCCCGCTGACTCATCGGGCCGTCGCGCGTCGTCGGGCGGGTTTGCTGTTGGCTGCGTCCGGCTGTCGACGGCGGTGTGGAGTGTGGTCAGTAGTTTGTCATTCTCCCAGGGTTTGAGCACAAAATCGGTCGCGCCCGCCTTGATCGCCCGCACGGCCATTTCGACGTCGCCGTACGCCGTGAAGAGCACCACCGTCGCCGAGGGGTCGATGTCTAAAATGCGGTCCAACCAGTCGAAACCTTCTTTTCCGGAGTTTACGTCGCGGGTGAAGTTCATGTCGAGCAGAATGACATCGTACCGTCCGTTGGTGACCAAAAACGGCAGACGTTCCGGGTTTTTCTCGATATCGACCTGCTGAAAATGGCGTTTGAGCAGCAACCTTGCCGCCATCAACACATCAGGATCATCGTCGACAATTAATACTTTTGACATATAGTCTTCGTAATCAGCAAACGCCGTACCCAATTCGCGGGTCGGTTCATTGTCAGCGTGTTAGGTAGGGTGATTGTCGGATTTGTGTCCGGTTTCGCACAACTACCGTCCGTATTCGGACAGCCAAACAGACACCTGATACGGTAACCGGCTGATAATCAATCAACCCGTTTTCTGGCACATTACTTGGCATATCCCTGTCGTCGGGTAACGACCCCGAAACATACCAATCGATCATTTAGCAATTATGGACCGCGCCTTACCCAAACGCTTCTGGACGCCACAACGCTCCGCCCTCATTGGCGGGGGTATCGTGTTGTCGTCGCTGCTGGCGTACAGTTTTATCTTCGCCGACCACCGCTCGAAACTGAACGTCGAAAAAGACAAGATAACCGTTTCATCCGTCACCACTGGCCCGTTCGAGGATTTTATTGCCGTGACGGGCGTGGTGCAGCCGCTGAAAACCATCCGGCTCGACGCCATCGAAGGCGGCTACGTAACGCAGAAACTGGTCGAAGGCGGGGGCATGGTGAAGCAGGGCGATATTTTGTTAAAACTGGAAAACCAAAGCCTGAAACTGAGTTTCCTGCAATCCGAAACCGAAGCCAACCGACTCGTCAACGACCTGCAAAACACCCGGCAGCGGTTACAGGTCGAACGATTTACGCTTCGCAAAACGCTGGCCGATCTGGAAAGTCAGATCGATCAGGCCAAGGACTCCTACGACCGGCAGGTTACGCTTTACAAAGATAAGGTGGTTTCGGAAGAAGATTACCTGAAGGCGAAACGCACGTACGAACGCCTGGCCGGGCAACGAAAAATTGAGATCGAGTCGCAAAAGTACCAGGACGAAAACGCGAAACTTCAGATCAAACAGCTCGAAGGCACCCTGCAACGAACCCAGAAAAACGTGTCGCTCTGGCAGCAAACCCTGGATAACTTAGTAGTGAAAGCCCCTGTTTCGGGACAGCTATCGAGCATCGACGTGGAGGTGGGGTCGAACATCAACCGGGGGCAGAACATTGGTCAGATCGACGATGTGAACGGTTTCAAGATGCGCGTTGGCGTAGATGAACATTACCTGAACCGCATTTTTCCGGGTTTGCAGGGGTCGTTCGAGTTCAACGGGCAGCAGCATCAACTCGAAATCAAGCGGGTCTACCCGGAAGTAAAAAGCGGTCGGTTCGATGTAGACATGACGTTTGTGAAGGGCGCGCCCACCGGGATTAAGCGGGGCCAATCGTCGCCGATTCAATTGGAGTTGGGTAAGGCGGCCAAGGCCACGCTGATTCCGGTGGGTGGTTTCTTCTCCGATACGGGCGGCAACTGGATTTATGTGGTCGACCGCTCCGGTAAACGGGCCGTGAAACGAAGCATCACGCTGGGTCGCAAAAACCCCGAATATTTCGAGGTGCTGACCGGCCTGCAACCCGGCGAACAGGTGCTTACGAGTTCGTACGAGAACTTCGGTGATAATGAAATCTTAGAATTCTGAAAAATTATGCCACAGAGACGCACGGAGAGTAAAAGAGATACACGGAGAACTATTTTTCCTTCCTTCTCTGTGAACCTCCTTTTTTCTCTGTGCATCTCTGTGGTCCAACCTTATACACCATGATCCAAACCACTAACCTCCAAAAACTCTTCGCTACGGAAGAGGTAGAAACCACCGCGCTGAACGGCATCTCAATGGATGTGAAAGACGGAGAATTTGTCGCCATCATGGGGCCGTCGGGCTGCGGTAAATCGACGCTGCTCAACATTCTGGGGCTGCTGGACAACCCCAGCGACGGCGACTACCATTTTTACGGCACCGAAGTGGCCCGGATGACCGAACGGCAGCGGGCGCAGCTCCGCAAAGGAGCCATTGGCTTCGTGTTTCAGAGTTTCAACCTGATCGACGAACTGACGGTATACGAAAACGTGGAACTGCCTTTGCTGTACCTGAAAACACCCGCCGACGAACGCAAAATCCGGGTGGAAGAGAGCCTGAACCGGATGGCTATCATGCACCGGCGCAATCACTTTCCGCAGCAGCTATCGGGCGGTCAGCAGCAGCGCGTGGCCATTGCGCGGGCGGTAGTGGCCAAACCAAAGCTGATTCTGGCCGATGAACCGACAGGAAACCTGGATTCCAGCAATGGCGAGGCTGTGATGAAACTGCTGGCCGAACTCAACAACGAAGGCACGACGATTATCATGGTAACGCACTCTCCGTACGACGCCGGGTTTGCGCACCGCATCGTGAACCTGTTCGACGGGAAGATCGTGACGGAGAACTTTCACGTCTGACTACGAAAACAGTTCGCTTAGCGGTATTTCAATTCCGGTAACGGAATCATGAATTAAACCACTGGTAAACGGGTGAGCAGGTTGGTCGGGATAAAGAAGGTAAATCATTCGCTGATTGGGCACAATTACCCAGGCTGATTTGACACCGTTTCTAACGTAATAGCTCCTGATGGCATTGGCTAACCGTTCGGGTGTTTTGATTAGCCGGGTTCAATGCCATTGGTAGGCGCATCTTTAGGGATAGCGTCTCACAGCGAATGTTCTTTCTGGAAGATAGCAAAACCACGATTATATGTTCCGCAACTACCTCAAAATCGCCGTTAGGAGCCTGCTGAAGCAGAAACTCTACGCGGGTATCAATATTTTCGGGCTGGCACTGGGCATGGCCGTTAGTTTGTTGATCCTTTTGTTTGTCATCCACGAACGCACCTATGACCGCTTCCACGCCAGGGCCGACCAGATTTTTCGGGTGTACGCCAAAGTACGGTTCGGTGAACAGGAAATGCAGACAGAACGGATGTCGGCGCGGTTCGGGCCAGCCATTCGGGAGGCCAACGCGGGGGTGCTCGATGTGGTGCGTATCGGGCATCCGCAGGGTCGGGTGTTGATTAAAACCAGCCCGGAGCGGACATTCTTTGAAGAGAAATTCATCATGGCTGATCCGTCGTTCCTGACCGTCTTCTCCTTTCCACTCCTTGCCGGATCGGCTAAAACCGCCCTGATTCGGCCAATGACCGTGCTACTGACGGAACGGACCGCTGAGCGGTATTTTGGTCGCACTGATCCCATCGGCAAAACCATACTGTTTAATAACAAACTCCGGTTTGACGTGACGGGCGTCCTGAAAAATCCGCCGACCAATTCGACCATACAGTTCGATTTTGTGGCTTCCCTTGGGAGTTACTCCGCCGTAGAGCGCCTGCGGGAGGGTATCATCGACGACGATGATGTGGCCCTGAACAATCAGCGAATTCAGGCTGGCAGTTTTCAGACGTTCTTCTTGCTTCGTTCACCCGCCGACACCGTCAGCATTCTCCGCACATTACCCGCGCTGATAGCCGCATCAGGAGCAAAAGCGAAGGACACAAAGTACATTATTGATCCGCTCACGAGCGTCCATCTGGGCATGAATTTCGGCGATACGGCCAACGCGCGGTACATCACCATTTTCCTGGGCATTGCGCTGTTAACGCTGTTGCTGGCACTGATTAATTACATGAGCCTGACAACGGCCCGCGCCACCCAACGCGCCCGTGAGGTAGGCGTACGCAAGGTGATGGGAGCCGCCCGGCGCGAACTGGCGGCTCAGTTCTACGGCGAATCGATACTCATTACCGGGCTGGCTTTTGGGCTGGCGTTGGGATTGATCCAGTTGCTGCGTCCCGCTTTCTATCAGCTATTACACCTTAATATTGATTCATCTTTTGTCTACAGCCCCTCTTTTGCACAGGCAGCCGGGATATTGTTGGTTGGTTGTGTGCTTATTTCAGGTAGTTATCCGGCACTGTTGCTGTCGTCGTTCAGCCCGGTTGATGTGCTGAAGGGTAATCTGACGCCCGGTACCGGCGGTGCTGCTGTACGGCGGGTTTTCACCGTAATTCAGTTTGCCGTGTCGATTGGGCTGATTGGCTGCAGCGTGCTGATTTACCAGCAGGTACAGCATCTGCAAACCCGGAAACTGGGACTTTATAAAGACCGGGTGCTGGCCGTACCGGTCGATGCATCCCTGGCGCGGCAATATGCTGGTTTTAAACATGACCTGCGGCAGGTGCCGGGCGTCGAACGGGTGGCCGCGGCATCGCATGTGCTTTACAAAGAAGGGGGCAGTATCTTCTTTATTCAGTCGCCGACAACCAAAAAAGATGTTAATGTCCACGTATTGGCGGTAGATGATCAGTTTGCCGAAACGCTGCAAATTCCCTGGAAAATCAAACCGGCACCGACACAGTTGGCCGCACCCAATACGGTCGTATTGAACGAGATAGCCGTTCGGCAATTGGGCTTAGACGGTCAGCCGCTGGGTCAGAAATTATCGTTTGGTGACGGGAAAAGTGAGGTGGTGGGTGTGATGCGCAATTTTTACTTCACGAGTATTGGCGATTCTGACGCACCGCTGGCCCTGTTTGTCGCCAAAGACACGGCCACCGCGATGGCCACCAATGGCGGGAGCCTGTACATCCGTATTCAACCCGGCGCTGATCTGCCCCAGACGGTCGACCGGATTGGGAAAGCCTATCAACGACTGAACGCCGAGAAACCGTTCGAGTATTATTTTCTGGACGATACGTTTAACAGCCTATACAAGTCAGAAGCACGGCTATCTATGCTGTTTGGGGTCTTCACTGCGTTTGCCCTGTTTATTGCCTGCCTCGGTCTGTTCGGTCTGGCTGCTTTTACGGCCGAGCAGCGGACTAAAGAAATCGGGGTTCGGAAAGTCCTCGGCGCGTCGGTCGCCAGTATTGTAACGCTGTTATCGAAAGACTTCCTCAAACTGGTTCTGATCGCCATTGTCATTGCCTCACCTTTGGCCTGGTATGCCATGCACCGCTGGCTACAGGATTTCGCTTATAAAATCAGCATCGAATGGTGGGTGTTCGTGCTGGCGGGCCTGCTGGCTGTAACGATTGCGCTGCTGACGGTGAGTTTCCAAAGCATTAAAGCCGCGCTGCTAAATCCGGTAAACGCACTAAGAAGTGAATAACCAACCCATGATCCGTATGAAAACTATTCTTTGTAGCCTGCTGCTGGCCATAAGTGCTACAGCCGTAGCCCAAACTACTGTACACTCCAACCTGAGTACGTCCATCAACGACGACGACAAGACGTATTCCATCCGCATCGACGGGGACCGCAACGGGAAGGAAATTCATTACAACCGGACGTTTAACGTGGTGGGAATGAGCACCGGACAGAAAGAGTCACTGAAGAACCGGGTGCTGGATTCGCTGGGCCTGGGCGAGACTCCCCCGTCGTTGCCCCGCCCGGCTATGAAAACAATCACCAAAACACCCGCCGGTGTCGAAACGGTAACGTTTACCTGCGCCACCTGTACAGGGAAAACCAAACTATCGGTAAACGGCAACGGGTTTTCGGCGGACCGGGAAGTGGTAATTGACAAGGGGAAATCGGGTTTCCCGTTCGATTTGGATATGCCGCCCGGCGACTACCGGTACACCTACCGGCAGAACGGGGTGGAGCAGATGCAACTGCCCTTCACGGTGAAAGCCGGTGAAGTGAATACCGTGAAGGTGAAGTAGTGACGGTTATAAAAACTGACTCAAATCCAGTTGAAGCAGGTCAGAGAATGATGATTCGGTAGCTACTCCACCGTCACCTTTGCGGTAGCGGAGCCACTGGCTGGTTTTGTAGTTGAAGACGAAGCCTTCCAGAATGCCGTAATCGTCTTCTTCCATGAGCCGGATTACTTTCTTTAGGTCATTTTTCTGACCCTTCAGGTGGCAAATCTCAATAATCACCGGTGTTACTTCGGCGGCATTGTCGTAGAGGACAATGTCCGGAGTGGGCGGTCCGTCGTAACGGCTGTTGTATTCACCAACCATCATTTCGGGGAGCGGTTCGAGGGAGATGGCTCCGGCGCGGAAAAGTGGATAGAGACCGGCCGTCAGGCGGGCAATCGTTCGCTGGTGCAAAACGGGTGCATTACTGCCATCGTCAAAAACCATAAACTTTTGCGGAATGAGATCAGGGTAATTCATCATTTGAATTGACTGTTAAGCACTGCTACAAATCAAAGATAACAAAACACGGCTCTTATGTTCCGCAATTACCTCAAAATCGCCCTCCGTACGCTCTGGAAACACCGTACCCATTCGCTCATCAATGTACTGGGCTTATCGGTAGCCTTTGCATCGGCGACGCTGCTGTTTCTGACTGCTTATTTCGAGTGGAGTTTCGACCGTTTTCACGCCGATGCCGACCGTATTTACCGGACCAATTTTCTCATTCAGGACCCGAAAGGTCCTGAACGGTCTACGTCGATGCCGTATCCGCTGGCCCCGACGCTGAAACAGGCCTACCCTGAATTTGAGTCGATTACCCGCTATCAGGAAGGCAATGGATCGGTGCAATACGGCGACCGGCAACTGGAAAAAGAGATTGATGGGGTTGATCCCGATATGCTCACTATGTTTTCGTTTCCGATGCGGGAGGGAAATGCTAAAACCGCGCTGAACAGCCTGAGCAGCATCATCATCACCGAAAAGATGGCGAAAGATGTTTTTGGCCAGGATGCTCCAATGGGCAAAACACTCCGGGTTAACGGCTCGGGTGGGCTGAAAGCCTACATCGTGACGGGTATTATTGCTGATGCTCCCCTAAACTCGACGCTCCGGTTCGATGCCTTTGTGCGCATCGAAAACCAGCCAGCCTATCAGGATAGTAAAGACCGCTGGGATAATACCAATCATACCGTATTCGTGAAAATAGCGGCCACCGGGAGCCAGCAAACGGCCGAACAGCGGCTGAAACCCTTCAGCCAAACGTATTTCCGAACGGCTATCGACGACCTGAAAAAGATGGGTGCCCGCCCCGACGAGCGCGGTGAGTTGTTCAGCATCCGGCTGCAGCCATTAGTCGATGTGCATTTCGATACCGGAGCCGCTCAGGGAGCCGGCAGCAGCCGGATGTACGTGTATACGCTGCTCCTGATCGGGCTGTTTATTCTGGCTATTGCCGCCATCAACTTCGTTAATCTGACCCTGGCCCGGTCGTTTACCAGGGCACGGGAAGTGGGCGTCCGGAAATCGCTGGGCGCGGTACGCGGGCAATTATTTACCCAGCTTTGGGGCGAAACGTTGCTTACCTGCGGGCTGGGGCTAACCATTGGTCTGGTACTCACGGCCGTGTTGAGAGGGCCTTTCAATGTACTCTTCAGTACTAAATTAGCACTATCGAGCCTGCTCCAGCCTGCTACGCTCGTAGTGACACTCGTGGCCTTTCTGGTCATGACGCTCCTTGCGGGAGGCTACCCGGCCTGGGTCATGACCCGCTTCCAGACCGTCCAGGTGCTAAAGGGAACCGTAAAGACCGGTAAATCGGGGCTGTTGCGGAATGGACTCATCATCACCCAGTTTGCCATTGCCTGTCTGCTCATCAGTAGTACGTTCGTGGTGCTTCGGCAAATCAATTACCTGCGCAATGCGTCGCTTGGCTTCAACAAAGAACAGATCATCAGCATTCCGGTGGGCAACGAAGTAACAGGGAATTACGCCCTGAGCCAACTCCGCAACCGGCTGGCCAATAATCCCGGCGTAGTGTCTGTTACCGGCACCAGCATCAACATTGGCCGGGGGCTGGACGGCGGCAGCAGCCGGAGCCAGGTCGGATTTACGTACAAGGATCGGGAAATTTCGAGCAACTGGCTGCGGGTCGATTATGACTACCTGCAAACGCTGGGCATCAAACTCCTGCGGGGCCGTGATTTCAGTCGCCAGTGTGCCACCGACTCCTCGACAGCCGTGATTGTGACAGCCAGCTTTGCCAAAGAACTGGGCGAAAAAGAGCCGGTCGGTACGTTTTTTCAGACGGATTCTGCCGGGACGAAATACCAGATTGTCGGCCTTGTTCCCGATTTTCACCTCTATGCCCTCCGCGATAAGATTGCACCCATCGTCATGCACCTGCACCAGACCGACGACGTGCAGTATCTGATGGTGCGGGTGATGCCCCGGAATATGGTGGCGATGCTTGAAACGCTAAAACGCGACTGGCGGCAGATTGCGCCCAAATCCGACTTTCAGGGCAGTTTTCTGGACGAGAACACTGACCGGTGGTACCGGAAGGAAGAGCGGCTGTCGCAGATGTTTAGTTTGGCATCGGGCATCGCGATCCTGCTCTCGTGCCTGGGCCTGTTCGCCATTGCGTTACTGACCATCGAGCAGCGCACCAAAGAAATCGGGGTTCGCAAAGTGCTGGGTGCCAGTGTGACCAGCATTGTGACGCTGCTCTCCGGCGATTTTCTGAAATTAGTTTTGGTGGCTATCGTGATTGCGACCCCGCTGGCCTGGTACGCCATGCATCAGTGGCTCCAGGACTTCGCCTATAAAACTGATCTGGAGTGGTGGGTCTTTGCCGGGGCGGGTGTACTGGCCATCGGTATTGCGTTCCTGACGGTGAGTTTTCAGAGCGTGAAAGCGGCCCTGATGAATCCGGTAAAATCATTGAGAAGCGAATAAACCCTCAACGATCATGTTCAGCAACTACCTCAAAATTGCGTGGCGGAATCTGGTCCGCAACAAAGTGTATTCGGCCATCAACATTGGCGGACTGGCCGTTGGCATGGCAGTAGCGGTGCTGATTGGCTTCTGGGTCTGGGATGAACTAACCTTCGACCAGTATCACAAAAATCATGACCGTATTGCCCAGGTTTGGCAAAACCAAACGTTCAACGGCCAAATCGGTACCGTAAATTCCATTCCCCGGCCACTGGAAATGGCCCTGCGCGACAAATACGGCGAAAATTTCAGGCATATCATGATGAGTAGCCAGCGGTTTCGCAGCATCCTGACCTACGGCGATAAGAAACTGGTGAAACAGGGCAATTTTATGCAGCAGGCCGCCCCCGAGATGCTGAGTCTGGACATGCTTTCGGGAAAAAAGGATGGATTAAAGGACCCCAATTCTATTCTTCTGGCGGCTTCTACGGCTCAGGCCCTGTTTGGCAATGAGCAGGCACTGGGCAAAATCGTCAGGCTCAATAACAAGTATAACCTGAAAGTAACCGGCGTGTACACCGACATACCGCCCAATAATGAGTTCAGTGCCGCGACCTACATTGCCCCCTGGGAACAGTATGTAAACAATACGGAATGGGTCAAAAACTCGGCGACTAACTGGGGCGACAACTCCTGGCAGCTATTCGTTCAGATTGCCGATAACACCACGATGGAGCAGGTGTCGGCCAACATCAGGGATGCCAAGATGAAAGCCGCCCCCGAAGATGTCACGCAGCATAAGCCGTTGCTCTTCCTGCATCCCATGAACGACTGGCACCTGCGGTCTGCTTTTGAAAACGGCGTACAGGTGGGCGGGCGCATCGAAAACGTCTTGTTGTTTGGCATCATCGGAGCGTTTGTGCTGTTGCTGGCCTGCATTAACTTCATGAATCTCAGCACCGCCCGGTCCGAGAAACGGGCTAAGGAAGTAGGTATACGTAAGTCGGTAGGGTCGGTGCGGGCACAACTCATCAGCCAGTTTCTGAGCGAATCGTTCCTGGTGGTCGGGCTGGCTTTTGTGGCAGCTACAACGCTGGTGCTGATTGCCTTACCCGCTTTCAACACATTAGCCGACAAGAAGATAGAATTTCCCTGGACTAACGGCTATTTCTGGGGGGAGTCGTTGGTATTCATTCTGCTCACTGCCCTGCTTTCCGGCAGCTACCCCGCCCTGTACCTTTCTTCTTTCCAACCCGTTAAAGTCCTGAAAGGCACCTTTCGGGTGGGGCGATATGCCGCCCTGCCGCGTAAGGTGCTGGTAGTACTGCAATTCACAGTGTCGGTGGTGTTGATTATTGGCACAACCATTGTCTTTCGGCAGATTCAGCATTCCCGAAACCGACCCATTGGCTACAACCGCGAGGGGTTGATTCAGATACCACTGACGCAATTTGATTTCATCGGAAAATATGACTTTATGCGGCAGGAATTTATTAATTCAGGCGCGGTGGTCGAGATGTCTTCGGCCAGCAGCCCAACGACGCAGGTGTCTTCCAATCGGTCGGGCTATCTGTGGGAAGGCAAGCCCGACGGATTTCAGGAAGACCTGGCCTTCACGGCGGTATCGCCCGAATACGTCAACTCGCTGGGGCTGAAAATCATTGCCGGACGCGACTTCTCGCGGGAGTTTGCTTCTGATTCCAACGCCGTCCTCCTGAACAAAACCGCCGTGACGTACATGGGGCTGAAAAGTCCCATTGGCACCATTATCCGCGAAGACGACAAAGACCCTTCGCCACCAAGGACCGTCATCGGTGTCATCGACGACATGCTCATGCAGTCGCCTTACGAACCCGTAAAGCCGTCGATGTATGTATTTGATAGATACAACAACGCCAGCTATTATAACCTCCGGCTCAATCCCGACCAGCCTGCCAGTAAAAGTGTTGCCACGGTCGGGGCAGTGTTCAGAAAGAATTTTCCCAACCTACCCTTCGAGTATCAATTCGTAGACCGGGAATACGCGGCCAAATTCGCGGGCGAAGAACGCATCGGCAACCTGGCGGGTGTTTTCACCGGGTTGGCTATTCTAATTAGCTGTCTGGGTTTATTCGGGTTAGCTTCGTTTGTGGCTGAGCAGCGCACCAAAGAAATTGGCGTTCGTAAAGTGCTGGGCGCCAGTGTGCTGAACCTGTGGGGCTTACTCTCCAAAGACTTCGTATTTTTAGTGCTGATTGCCTGTGGTATTGCTACCCCGACTGCTTACTATTTCTTGAATAACTGGCTCCAGAAATACGAATACCGCACTGAGATTTCGTGGTGGATTTTTGCCGGGGCGGGTACAGGTGCGTTGGTAATCACACTGCTGACGGTGAGTTTCCAGAGCGTGAAAGCCGCCCTGATGAATCCGGTGAAATCGTTGAGAAGCGAGTAATCAGCCCTCAAAGATGTCGCTCAGTTCAAGCTGAATGCCAGTAACGGGGTCCACGACGGTACCGCTGGCAACGTTGACCTGCCGACGGTCGGGGAGGAGAATGGAAACGGTCTGGATGGTTGGTACGACTAACCAAACCGACTTGACACCGGCCGGAAAGTGCTTTTTACAAATCCGGTCGGTGAGGTTGCTGAGGCTCTGCTCCGGCGGTCCGTCGCACGGCGATAAAATTTCGATGGTGGTTAGCGGCACGTCCTGCATAACGATCTCATCGGCTAACCAATCGACTTTGCGTTTGGGCATGATGCAGAGGTCGGGGCGGGTCTTGCCGGACGCAAAACTGAAATCCAACTCGGTCAGAATGCTGTACTGGGTCCGGTAGGCAGCACGAAATAGAAATGACAGATGGCTCTGCAATTCGGAATGATTGAAACTCGACCTTTTTTCGTCTTGTGATTCGTCGGTGAGGGAGTATTCGATTTCCGTTTCCATAACACAGTCCGTTTTCTCAAAGATAACCAAATACCACAAACCATGCTTCGCAACTACCTCAAAATCGCCTGGCGCAACGTCCGCAAAAACAGGCTTTCGGCGTTCATCAACGTAGCGGGCCTGACCCTCGGCCTGACGGGTTGTCTGCTCATCACGGCCTATGTACTCGATGAACTGGACTACGACCGGTTTCACCGCAACGCCGACCGGATCGTGCTGTTTCAGCAATTCGAGAACGCACCCGACAGCGGAGGTAAGTTTGCCACGGACCTGAAAAGCCGGTTCTCGTCGGTGGTTGACGCCGTGCGACTTACCCGCATCAAACCATTGATTACGCATGGCAAGACTGCCTTTTACGAGCCGAACGTCTGGTTCGCCGACAGCAGCGTGTTCCGGGTGTTTACGCTGCCATTCGCAGTAGGCAATGCGCAAACGGCACTGGCCGGGCAATACAGCGTGGTACTTTCGGAGACGATGGCCCGCAAATACTTTGGCAATGCCAATCCGCTGGGGCAATTGGTGCGGCTCAACAAGGCTACACTGCACGTAACGGGTGTCCTGCGGGATATGCCGGGCCATTCGCATTTGAAGATTGACTTTCTGGTGCCCTATGCCAACGCCAACGAACTGGTGGGCTACGACGTAACAACCAACTATTGGGGCGGGGGCGATACGTGGACGTACCTGCTGCTGGCTTCCGGCGCGTCATCGGCGGAGTTACTGGTCCAACTGCCGACGTACGTGAAACAGTTGAACGATCCCAATGCCGCCGTCTGGAAACTGAACCTGGTGCCGCTGACGGATATTTACCTGCGCACGAATCTGGTGGCGACCAACCGGTTGACCTACGTGTACGTCTTCACCCTCGTTGCCCTGCTGATTCTGGGGCTGGCTCTTTTCAACTACGTAAATTTAGCCACGGCGCGGGCGAGCCAAAGAAGTGGGCATTCGGAAAGTGCTGGGATCGTCGTTTGGGCAGTTGTGGCGGCAATTCATAGGCGAAACGACGGTGTTGCTGCTGGTAGCCGTGAGTCTGGCGCTGGTAGCTGCGGGATTACTGCTGCCTGCGTTCAACGTTCTGGCCGACAAGCAGCTATCCGCTCCGGATCTGGCTACGCCGACCCGTCTGGCCGGGTTGGCCGCCGGGTTATGCATTACGGCATTGCTGGCGGGGAGTTATCCGGCCTTTGTGCTGTCGTCGTTCCGACCGGCCGCCGTGCTGAAAGGCGGGAACCGGTCGGCCGGTGGGCGCTCGTGGCTGCGGCAGGCGCTGGTGGTGGGGCAGTTTGCCGTTTCGGTGGTGATGATTGTGGCGACGGTAGTCGTGTACAGTCAGTTAGCGTTTGTTCGCACTAAAGACGTGGGCTACCAGCGCGAACAGGTGCTGACGACGGACCTGGGCGATGCGTCCAACGAAGTCAAAGAACTGTTCAGGCAACGGATAACGGCACTGCCGGGCGTCGAAGCGGCCACGCGGGCGTTTGGTTTACCCGGCAGTGGCTCGGCGATGGGCAATAAGTTAGTGAGCGAGTACGTACCCAAAGGGGCACAAACGGGCGGTATCAACCGGCTGACGGTGGATGGCGACTACCTGAAAACGTTCGGCATCAAACTCAGCGCAGGCCGGAACCTTGACCCAAACCGCCCCGCCGATAAAAGCGCGTTCTTAGTGAATCGGGCAGCAATGAAATTTTTTGGCTGGACAACCATCGTCGGCAAACGGACCGGCTACTACACCTATGCCTACGACCCGGCCAAACCAGGGGCCTACCGGGAAGTGCCGCAGCAGGGCGATGTGGTCGGCGTAGTCGAGGACTACAATTACGCCGACCTGAAACAAACCGTCGCCCCGCTGCTGATCTCGCTCAACGACGGGTGGGAAGGGCAGTTGGCGGTGCGCCTGCGCCGGGGCAATCTCCCCGCAACGGTTGGTCAGGTACAACGCCTGTGGCACGAGCAGTTTCCCGACAAGCCATTCACCTACGCGTTTCTGGACGATACGTTCAACCGCACCTACCAGGCCGAAACACGCACGGGGCAGGTGTTTGGCTGGTTTGCCGGGCTGGCCGTGCTGATTTCCTGCCTCGGGTTGTTCGGTCTCGCTACGTTCACAGCCGAGCAGCGCACCAAAGAAATCGGGGTTCGTAAAGTGCTGGGGGCCAGTGTATCCGGCATCGTCGCGCTGCTCTCAAAAGATTTCCTTAAACTGGTTTTGATCGCGATTGTCATTGCCTCACCCATTGCGTGGTATGCCATGAACCGCTGGTTGCAGGGCTTTGCCTACAAGATAGACATCGAGTGGTGGATGCTCGCACTGGCGGGTTTGCTGGCAGTGGGCATTGCACTCTTGACTGTGAGCTTTCAGAGCGTGAAAGCCGCCCTGATGAATCCCGTCAAATCACTCCGTTCCGAATAAACTCTCAATTGTTATGTTCCGAAACTATCTTAAAATCGCCTGGCGGAATCTGGTTAAGAACCGTACCTATGCGCTCATCAACGTAGCCGGTATGGGGCTGGGAATTGGTTGTGCGCTACTGATTTTTGCCCTCGTCCGCTACCACTACCAGATCGACCGGCACCACCACAACTACGACCGCGTTTATCAGTTCACGTCCAAATTTACCTCACCCGAAGGCGAGTTCAGTATACGGGGTGTACCCTATCCGTTTGGTAACGCACTCCGTAACGATCATCCGGAGATCGAACACGTGGCGATGCTGGAAGAATGGTATGGGCCGATGGTACTGGTGCCCGCTGCCAATGGGCCAGGTAAGAAAATCAAGGATACCGAGCACGCCGGGGCTTTTGTGGAACCCGCCTTCTTCCAGATATTCGACTATAGCTGGCTGGCTGGCGGTCCCGACGATCTGAAGCAACCCGGCACGGTCGTTATCAGTGCCGACAGGGCCCGTACCTATTTTGGTACGATCAACAACGTAGTGGGCCGTACGATTCGGCTCGATGCCCGTACCCCGGCGCGGGTGGTGGGTGTATTTGCTGACTACAAAGACAACACCGATCTGGCTTACTCAGTAATGGCCTCGTGGTCTACCTTAAAAGACAAGCTCGGCACCCGCCCGGAAGGCGAACGGTTCGACAACACCAATGGCAGTACCCACTGTTTCGCTACATTCAACAACCACTATACGGCCGCCGACTGGAATCGGCAGATGCTGGCGTTTGTAACGAAGAACAACCCCGAAAACGTCAAAAAAACCGGGTATCCGGCTCTGCCGTTCAGCACCATGCACTTATCCCCCGACTTCGGTGGTGTTAGCCAGAGTCTGCTGCTATCTCTGTTTGCGATTGGTCTGCTGCTGATCGGAACAGCCAGTATCAACTTCGTTAATCTGGCGACGGCGCAGGCACTCAACCGGGCGCGGGAGGTAGGTGTGCGGAAGGTATTGGGCAGTACACGTCCGCAACTCTTCTGGCAGTTTATGGGCGAAACAGCCCTCATTGTGCTGGCGGCTACGGGTCTGGCCGTTGGCCTGTTTCAGTACGGGCAGTCGCTGGCGCAGACCTACCTACACGGCGTTTTCCGGTTCACGTTCTATTTCTCGCCCCTGGTTATCGGGTGGGTGCTGTTGCTGGTCGTGGGCGTTATCGCATTGTCGGGGCTGTATCCGGCATTGGTGCTGGCTGGCTTCCGGCCTGTAGTGACATTGGCGGGGCGGCTAACGACACGGCAGGCGGGCGGTATCTCGATCCGGCGGGGGTTGGTCGTGACGCAGTTTGCCATTTCGCAGGTGCTCATCATCGGGCTGGTTGTTGTGGCCAGTCAACTGCGCTATGTTCGGGAAAAGGATTTAGGATTCCGCAAAGACGCTATCCTGACAATATCGCTGCCGGATCTGCCGAGTCAGGACGTAACAAAGCTGAATACGTTCCGTAATCTGGCTGCTGCCCTGCCCGACGTCGATAAACTCAGCTATTCCATGGGTGGTCCACCGCAGTCGGGCTGGACAAGTCAGACCAAGGTTCGTTTCGACACCCGTACCGAAGAAGAAAAATTTGGCCCACAACAAACGTGGATCGACGCCGACTACGTAGGGCTGTACGGACTAAAACTCGTGGCCGGGCGGAATCTGCAACGGTCCGACACGGCCCGCGAGGCCCTGCTGAACGAAGCCTTCGTCCGAAAACTGGGACTGAAGCCAACGGACGTGGTAGGTAAGTTTCTGCACAAGGGGGGCTTCGCCCCTATGGAAGTGGTAGGCGTATTAAAAGACTATAACCAGTCAGATCTTAAACAGAGTATCGGTCCGATGTTCCTCACGACGTTTGCTAATGGGTATTACTCAGCCAACGTACAACTACGATCCACCAACTATCAGCGGGCCATCAGGCAGTTAGAGGCCGCCTATAGCCAGGTATACCCCGACAGTTTCTTTGCCACGCAGTTTGTCGGCGATCAGATCGAGCGCAGCTACCAGCAGGAACAAACAATGGGTAATCTCATCAACTTTTTCGCCGGGGTGGCCCTGCTGATTGGGTGCATGGGGCTATATGGCCTGGTGCTATTCATGGTGGTACAGAAAACCAAAGAAATTGGCGTACGTAAGGTGCTGGGAGCCAGCGTGGGCAACATACTGTGGTTGTTCAGCCGGGAGTTCGCGCAACTGATTCTACTCGCATTTGTGCTGGCCGTTCCGCTGGCGTGGTGGGTAATGAATGGCTGGTTAAGCAACTTTCAATATAAGATCACGCTTGGGCCTGGCATTTTTCTGATCGCCCTGCTGGCAACGGTGTTGGTGGCCGCACTGACAGTCAGTTTCCAGAGCGTAAAAGCCGCGCTGATGAATCCGGTGAAGAGCCTGCGGAGTGAGTAACGGCCTGTCTATCGCCCGGTTTATACGCCACGGCCTTCCAGGTGGTGCTGCCGGTACGACGTGGGCGTTACGCCTTCCAGCAGTTTGAACAGCCGCGAAAAATAGTGCGGGTTGTTGAACCCGGCCTGGTAGCACACCTCGGCCACCGTCGTCGTTGGATTGGTCAGCAGCCGCTTGGCCAGACTGATCCGCTCCCGGATGATAAACTCGACCGGCGACAGGCCGAATACTTCTTTGAAGGAGCGAAAAAAGCCGGACTTGCTCATGCAGGCTTTCTGACAAAGCACGTCGATCCCGATCTTTTCCGTCAGGTGTTCGCGGATGTAGTCGACAACGGCGGTGAACCGGTTATTGGCTGGCAGCCCATCCTGGATTGAAGCCATGTTCTGCGTCTGTATCACCCGGATCAGCAGGGATTTGAGCGTCAGGTCGGCCAGCGCGTCTTTGGCCGGATCGTCTTCCATGCTGATGCTGATGAGCTTGTTCATCACGTTGGCCAGTTCCCGGTTGTTGTAAAAATGGTACTGGCTGAAGTTCAGTTTCCACTCGGTCACGTCGTCCCGGCGGGGGTACTGCTCATTCAGGAAAGCCAGCGTCTGGATAACCACCGGCCAGTCCAGCGCGAGGGTAGCGCACTGCACCGGGTGTTTCGCGTCGGCCTCGGGGAAATCGACCTTCATCGACACACCTTCGGGCAGAATAACGGTTTCGCCGGGCAGAAAATCGAAGCCGGGGTTCTGGGACAGATACATCACTTTGCGGCCCCGCAACATACTGGTAATCACCAGGCCATCGTACGACAGCACCACGTCGGAACACTGCCGATAGGTCTCGAAAATATTTAACTCACATTGGTTCAGGCTGTACACCCGGCGGTTCTCGATCAGCGATGTCAGGGTTTTCGTGTCCGAGAGATTAACGGGTGCTAAAGCGTATTTACCGGGCATGGCTATGTTGTTTTCGGATAGCTAAGGTACGGCGTCGCTCGTGTTGCCGGGCGTACCGCAGAGTAGAACTGGACAATCGTAGTATTTATTGGCATTATAATGCAACCACCTTCGCCCGTAGGAACGGTAGCTTTGGCCCGGAATTAACATCGGCACACAGCCACTTTCCATTAAACCGAATCAATTGCCTTATGGGTATCACCTTAGAACAGGCCGAAGCCGCCATTAAAGCCGCCAAAGCCAAAGCCGTTGAAATCAACACACTGATGAACATCTCGGTCGTTGATGCGGGAGCCAACTTAGTCGCCTTTGCCCGTATGGATGACGCGTGGCTGGGTTCGCTCGATATTTCGATGAAAAAAGCCCGTACCGCCCGCTATTTCGATATGCCAACGGGCGTGATCGGCAGTTTGTCGCAGCCCGGTGGGTCGCTCTATAACATCGAGCATTCCAACGGCGGTTTAATTACGTTTCCCGGTGGCATTCCCATCAAGAACGCCGAAGGAGTAGTCATCGGTGCCATCGGCGTGTCGGGCAGTACGGTCGAAAACGACAATACCGTTGCGCAGGCGGGTGTCGACGCACTCAGTTAAAAAAGAAGTCATTCATTGTCATTGGTTATCTGTCAATTAACGACAATGAATGACTACCTAATGACAATACCCTAACCCCTACAAATATGTGTCAGAATCATGGCGTTGCCTACATCAGCCCCGGCGTGGTTGAAGTGCAGGAGACTGATTACCCCAAACTGGCCCTCGGCGACCGTAAATGCGAACACGGGGTTATTCTGCAAATCGTGTCGACCAACATCTGCGGCAGCGATCAGCACATGGTCCGGGGCCGCACCACCGCCCCGGCGGGTCTGGTGCTGGGCCACGAAATCACCGGCCTGGTGATCGAAGCCGGGCGCGACGTTGAGTTTATTAAAGAAGGTGACCTGGTGTCGGTGCCGTTCAACATCGCCTGCGGACGCTGCCGAAACTGCAAAGCCGGTCAAACGGGTATTTGCCTGAACGTCAACCCTGGCCGGGCCGGGGCTGCTTATGGCTACGTCGATATGGGCGGCTGGATTGGCGGACAGGCCGAATACGTGATGGTGCCGTATGCTGATTTCAACCTGCTGAAATTCCCGGATAAAGACCAGGCGATGGCCAAAATCCGCGACCTGACGCTACTTTCCGACATTTTCCCGACGGGTTATCACGGGGCGGTCATGGCGGGTGTGGGACCGGGTTCTATTGTCTATGTAGCCGGTGCCGGTCCGGTGGGTTTAGCCTGTGCGGCTTCCTGTCATTTGCTGGGTGCCGCCGTGGTAATCGTGGGCGACATGATTCCCGAACGGTTGGCGCAGGCAAAAAGCTTCGGCTGCGAAGTGATTGATTTGCGGAGCGAAACCCCGCTGGCCGATCAGATTGCCCAGATCATCGGCGTACCCGAAGTCGATTCGGCGGTGGACTGCGTGGGTTTTGAAGCCAAAGGCCACGGGGCCAGGGCCGACACGGAACAGCCCGCCAACGTTCTGAATGCGGCCATGACAATCACCCGCGCGGGCGGAGCCATCGGCATTCCGGGTCTGTACGTCACCGGCGATCCGGGGGCCAAAGACAAGGCCGCGCAGGAGGGTAGTCTGAGCATCCGCATCGGTCTGGGCTGGGCCAAGTCGCACTCGTTCTACACGGGTCAGACGCCGGTGATGAAGTACCACCGGCAGTTGATGAATGCCATTCTATACGACAAAGTGCAGATTGCCAAAGCGGTAAACGTCGAGGTGATCAGCTTAGACAAAGCCCCGAAAGGCTACCAGGATTTCGACAAAGGAGCCGCCAAGAAGTTCGTTATCGACCCCCACGGCCTGATTCCGAACTGATAACCGGTTGATTAATCATCAATGAATACAGTAGCCGTAAATGCGCGTTCGCCGTGCGTTTACGGCTTTTTATATTGTAGCCCGGAAGTAAGTATTACAACCGGCAACGCAACGCAATCGCTATTTTTCGCATCTTACCGGTAAAAACAGCCTTTATATGAAACGAGTACTTTGGGGTATTCTTCTGCTGGTTACTGTGGGTCACAAAACCGCCAACGGCCAATCGACGCTGACCAGTAACCAGGCCGATGGATACTTGCAGGATGAACGCCACCGGGCTAATAAGATCGTGGGTGATGCCGCTAAACCATCCCCCGACAGTCTCAAAAAAGGAAAGCAGATCATGCTCAATGCCCTGGCCTATTATCACCGCCCCGACGTTCAGGAACTGGCCAAAACTAATGTCCAATTGTTGTCCCGCGAAAGTAATATACTGTTAGACCTGTCGGCGATTCAGGTCAAAATGGGCGATCAGCCGGGAGTCATTCAATCGCTGACACCGATTTTGTCCGGTAAATTCGCTCCGTACTATATCGACTACATTCTGAAAGATTCGATTTATAATCAGGTGCTACAGGACCCGGTTTTAATCACGTTAGTAAAAAAGGTGCAGTCAGCAGGGCGGTTGTTTAACTCGACGGGGCTGGAAACGGCGTATCAGGTCAATATCAGCGACGATGAGAAAGTAGCCGGACTCTCTAAACTCTGGTCGGAAGCCAAGTATAACTTTGCTTACTTCGACCACGTTCCCGACTTAGACTGGGATAAATTGTACCTCGACTACCTGCCCAAAATCCGGGCTACACGCTCCACCGCCGACTATGTGCGGGTGCTCAAACGGTTCTGCGCTCAGTTGCACGACGGCCATACCGATGTCTATCCCACCGATGCTGCCCTGGCCGACTCGCTGAACCGTCGGCCACCCATCCGCGCCGTGCTGATTGGTGAGCAGGTATTTGTGCAGGAAGTGCAGCACGACAGTCTCGAACGCACGGGTATCCGCCCGAATCTCGAAATTGTCAGCGTCGATGGGCTATCCGTCCGCGACTACGCCGACCGGTATGTGCGCCCCTATGTCAGTGCTTCATCGCCCCAGAATCTTGCCGTCGATACCTACGTGTATGATTTGCTGCGGGGACCCAAAGACAGGCCGGTCACGCTGGTGTTTCGCGACAAAACCGGGGCGACGTTCAGCCGGACGCTGCCCCGGTCGGGCTATTCCAAACTGCGCCCCACGCCCGACTTTCAGTTTAAACTACTGCCGGGCAACGTAGCGTATGTGCAACTGAATAGTTTCGATAGCGACCGGGCGCAAAATGGGTTCAAAGCGGCCTTTGACTCCATTGCCGCCACCAACGCCCTGATTCTCGACGTGCGGCAAAACGGCGGGGGCAACAGCGACTACGGCTGGAACATCCTGGGCTACCTGACCGACAAACCCATGAAAACCGGTTCGTACGCATCCCGCTTGTACAGTCCGTTGCGCCGGGCGCGGGGCGAAGGCGTGGTGTTTGAGCCGGTCGAAACAGATGGTGGCGGCTGGCCCGCCAACGGTAAACAACTGTATACCAAACCCGTTGTGGTGCTTATCGGTGGCCAAACCTTTTCGGCGGCCGAGGATTTCGCGGTCGTATTCGATGCCATGAAGCGCGGCACCCTGATGGGCGAACCAACGGGCGGGAGCACGGGTCAACCGCTGAACTTTACGCTGCCGGGTGGGGTGGGGGCGCGCGTCTGCACCAAGCGTGACATGTATCCCGACGGTACCGAATGGAACGGCATCGGTATTTTGCCAACGATTCCGGTCAAACCCACCGCGGCCGATTTCCAGATTGGTCGTGATACCGTACTCGAAGCCGCGCTGGTACAGTTGGGCGTGACCCAGACAGCCACTAAAGCGAAACCCCGAAAGGGGAAGTAAACGCAGATAAGAATAGCCAGGGATTACACGAACGCGTCATTGCCAAACCCAGCGGAGCCATGAAAACGGCATGGGTAGTTACCAGTATGCTGATCGGGCTGATTTGTCCGGCCGTTTTGGCGCAGCCGGGTATGATCGCGGAATACTACAACGGAACCAACTTTGAGACAAAAGTCCTGACGCGCATCGACCCGCAAATTAACTTCAACTGGGCGGGGCGCAGTCCGGGAGCGGGTATGGGTGTGTCTTATTTCTCGGTACGGTGGACGGGTAAACTACTGGCACCTGTGTCGGGTAAATACACTTTTTCGGCCTTAGTCGACGATGGCATCCGGGTTTGGGTCGGCAACCGAAAAGTCATCGACGCCTGGGCCTTGCACGATGATGAAAACTTTGTAGGAAGTGTCATCCTCGAAGCCGGGAAGTACTACGACCTCCGGGTTGATTATTTCAACGACATGCTGGAGGGTAAAATTGAGTTGCAGTGGCACCGCCCCGACGAGGTAAATAAACGCTCTCCCGTTATAGAACGGTATGGCAGGTCTGTTCCCGGCCCTCCAATTTACCAATCTATCGACGCCCGGTATCTGTACCGAACGGTTCCATTTCCACCAAAGCCAGTGGTTACTCCGCCTAAGCCGGTGATCAAACCCATCGCTGTTGCTAAGCCAACGCCTAAACCACTGCCCAAACCCGCTGCCCTGCCACCTAAACCAACGCCCGTGGTGGCTGCGGTTAGCCCCCCGGCAGTGGTTACCGCGCCGGAAAAAAAGCCCGAAACGGAAACGTTCGGGTCCGTCGAAACGGGTAAAACGCTGGTGCTGGAGAACGTCTTTTTCGAGCAGAGCAACTACGTACTCCTGCCGGAGTCGTTCGCCGAATTAGATAAGCTGGTGCGGACCCTTCGTCAAAACCCGGCGGTGCGTATTGACATTGCCGGGCACACCGATAACGTGGGCGACCCCCGCCTGAACCAGTCTTTGTCGGAGTACCGGGCGCGGGTCGTGAAAAATTACCTGACCCAGCACGGCATCACCGACGAGCGGGTAGAGTCTGCGGGTTATGGTGGTTCACGGCCCGTGGCTGGTAACGACACCGAGGCTGGTCGGGCCAGAAACCGGCGGGTAACGTTTACAGTGAAATAAGCCGGATTAGTGGTGTTTTTAACCGACCCACATGGCCTGATCCCGAACTGAGAACCGCTCGATCTTAAAACGCGGGCCAACCGCGAAAATTCAGTGTCCGTAACTGTACGCCCGGCGTCCGTTTGCGGACATTTTTTTGTCTTTTCAGTAAGAATAAATACTGATAATCAGTTGATTAGTAATTTGGCACAGGGTTTGGATATGGGAGTGAAAGACACTCCGGTTTGTCGTTAACAAAACCCGTCATGTTCCGAAATTACCTCAAAATCGCCTGGCGGAATCTGATCCGCAATAAGGTTTATTCGATTATCAACCTGCTGGGATTGTCTACCGGTATTACGGTATGCCTGATGATCTTCCTGTTCATCATGAACGAGTTCAGCGTCGATAATTTCCATAAAAACGGAAAAAATATCTATCGCGTCATGCGTGGCGTACCGAATGAGGGCAAAGAAGTAGCCGTCTCTTACCTGTCGGGTCCATATGCACCCGCGTTGCTGACCGATTTTAAGGGGCAAATCGACCAGGCAGTACGGGTAAATCCGACCGGTGCGTTGATAACGGCCGGGGACAAATCGTTTCACGAACGAAAAGTGATTGATGTTGACCCTGCCTTTTTCACCTTCTTTTCATTCCCGCTGCTCAAAGGCGATCCGGCTACGGTTTTGCGCGAACCGGCGAGCGTGGTGCTCACCGAGTCGATGGCCCGGAAATATTTTGGCAGCATCGACAACGCCATGGGCAAAATCATCGAAATCGACAGGAAGCTACCCGTAAAAGTCACGGGGATTGCGCAGGATGTGCCCGCTAATTCCCACCTGGATTTCGATTTGGTGCTGCCGCTGGAAAACTACAAAGACCGAGGGTATATGACTGGCTGGATCAATAACGGCATCTATACGTATGTTCAACTTGCCCCGATGGTCAGCGAGGAACAGGTTGAGCGCAGTTTTCCACGCTTCATGGATAAACACATGGGCGGTATCATGAAGCAGTCGGGCTTTCGTTTTACCCTGTCACTCACCCCATTGCGGGACATTTACTTCGAACAGGGGGTCATCGACGGGGCCAAACATGGCGACAAACGAGTGGTCTACATCTTTCTATCGATTGCGATTCTCATTCTGCTGGTGGCCTGCATCAATTTCATGAACCTGAGTACGGTTCGGGCGGTGGAGCGATCGAAAGAAATTGGCGTCCGTAAAGTACTGGGGGCCATAAAAGCACACCTGGTCTGGCAATTCATTGGTGAGTCGCTCCTGCTGACCGCCTTCTCCTGTGTGCTGTCGGTTGGCTTGCTGACATTGATTTTACTTTATTACAAACAATGGCTGGGTTACCCGGTGAACTTATCGGTTTATGCAGGGCCGATCGGGCTGTTTCTGATCGGAATTATTGGGGTAGTGGGTTTCCTGGCGGGCAGTTATCCGGCGTTTGTACTGGCTGCCTTTTCACCCATTCAGGCTTTGAAAGGTAAACTACGGCTGGGTAAAGGCGGGATTTCGTTGCGGCAGGTGCTGGTGGTAGTGCAGTTCAGCATTTCGATATTACTCATGCTCGGAACCGCCATCGGTACCCAGCAGATGAGCTACCTCAAAAACAAACAGCTTGGGTACAACAAAGAGCAAACCCTGGTGATCCCCATCGATAATGACGACATCTATAAGTTTATCCTGAACCATAAACCGGAACTGCTTTCGGAGAGCCGGGTGGAGGCCGTTTCGATGATGTCGGGCGAGCCGGGCGGCTTTTTCGACGGGCTTATGTTTGACGTAGAAGCGCATCCCAACCGATGGAAAGCCCGAACGGAATTTGCCGATTTCGATTATGTGAAAACCATGGGGCTGAAACTGATTGCGGGCCGGGACTTTTCGGGCCAGTACCCGACCGACACGACTCAGGCTGCGCTGATCAATCGAACGGCGGCTGCCCGGCTGGGCTGGACGCCGAATCAGGCCGTTGGCAAGTGGTTGAAAAATACCTTGCGGGACAACACGAACCGCATAATCATTGGCGTAGTCGAGGATTTTAATTTCCTTTCCCTGAAAGAAGCCATTGAGCCATTGGTAGTTACGCCCAGCGACGACCGACGGGCGGCCTTGATTCGGCTGAGACCCGGCAATCTCACAGCCTCGGTGGAGACCATCCGGCGGTTATACGCCAAAACGCGACCGGCTTATCCGTTTGAGTACCATTTTTTGGACCAGCAGTTCGATCAGATGTACCAGGCAGACCTGCGTCAGCAAACGATTCTGAGCGTTTTTGCTGGCCTGGCCATTTTTATCGCTTGTCTGGGTCTGTTCGGCTTATCCTCTTTTTCGGCCCAGCAGCGGACCAAAGAAATCGGCGTCCGCAAAGTACTCGGTGCCTCAGTGGGCAGTATCGTGAGCCTGCTTTCCGGTGATTTTCTGAAACCGGTCGGCATTGCCATTCTCATAGCCAGCCCCATTGCCTGGTATGTGATGAATCAGTGGCTGCAAAATTTCGCCTACAAGATCAACATTGAGTGGTGGGTGTTTGCGCTGGCGGGTCTGCTGGCGGTGGGCATTGCCCTGCTGACGGTGAGTTTCCAGAGCATCAAAGCCGCCCTGATGAACCCGATCAAGTCATTACGAAGCGAATAAACTCAACAACATTATGCTGAGTAACTACCTCAAAATTGCCTTTCGCAACCTCCGCAAACAGCGGGGCTTTGCATTTATCAATGTCTTCGGTCTGGCCATGGGGCTGGCCTGTTGTCTGCTCATTGTACTCTACGTAAGCGACGAACTCAGCTATGACCGGTACAACACCAAAGCCGACCGGATTTACCGCTTAAATACGGATGCTAAATTTGGCGGCCGGGCCGTTGCGTTAGCCGTGACTCCCGATCCCCTTGGCCCAACGCTTAAACAGGATTATCCGCAGGTAGAGCAGTTTGTACGGCTCCACCATCGGGGTATGTCGCTCGTCAGGCGGGCCGGGTCGCCCACGGCGATCAGTGAGGATAACATCATTTTCGCCGATTCGACGCTGTTCGATGTTTTCACGCTGCCATTCGTCGCCGGCAATCCGAAGCGGGCTTTGGCCGAGCCAAACACTGTGGTTATCACCGAATCGGCGGCAAAACGACATTTTGGGAATCAGAATCCAATGGGGCAGACATTGCTACTGGGTAGTCAGCCGTACCGGATAACGGGTTTGATGCGGGATATGCCCGCGAACTCCCATTTCCGGGCCGATATTTTCCCGACCATGCTCAGCGACGATTACCAATGGGGTAACTGGCTAAGCACCAACCATTATACGTACATTGTGCTTAAGCCCGGCACTGACCCGGATGTGTTTGGCCGCAATCTCGACGCAGTTGTAGAAAAATATGGCAGCCCTGTTTTGATGAAGGAAGTTGGCGTAACCATGACCCAATTCCGGCAGTCGGGCAATCAGTTTCGGTTATGGATGATGCCCCTGACTGACCTGCATCTTCACTCGAAACAAACCATTGAAATAGCGGCACCGGGCGATATCCAATATGTTTACATCTTCTCGCTGGTGGCACTGATTATTTTGTTGATTGCCTGCGTCAACTTCATGAATTTAGCCACCGCCCAGTCGGCGAAGCGGGCTACGGAGGTAGGAATTCGCAAAGTGCTGGGGTCAGAGCGTGGGCAACTCATGGGGCAGTTCATGACCGAATCGGTCCTGACAACAGCGTTCGCCTTGGGCGTAGCCTTGTTGCTGGTAGCTGTTACCCTACCCTTGTTTAACGATATGGCTGCCAAGACGCTGCGCTGGCAGGTCTTACTCACTCCCGGCTGGTTGGCAGGCTTAGCCGCCGTGCCCATCGTGGTAGGTGGGCTGGCGGGTAGCTATCCGGCGCTGTTTTTATCGGCATTTCAGCCAATACAGGTCTTGAAAGGCAAACGTATTACGGGTATTCAGGGGCTGAGTCTGCGGAGTGGACTGGTGGTATTTCAATTCACCACGTCGGTGCTGCTTATTATTGGTACGCTCGTGGTTTATCGTCAGCTAACGTACATCCAGACCCGGAATCTCGGTTTCGACCGTTCGCACGTGCTGACCATCAATACGAACGGTTCTGAACAGGATGAGACCTTTCGGCAGGACATACTTAAACTGCCGGGTGTCGTGAGCGGCACCCTATCCGGCTTTTTACCCGTCCCGTCAGACCGTTCAGACATCCCGTTGTTCCCGGCGGGCGAAACCGACCAGAAAAAAGCCGTTTCGACCCAGCGCTGGACGGTGGACTATGAATACATAAAAACGCTGGCGATGCAGCTGGTGCAGGGGCGTAATTTCTCGCGGGCGTTTGGTACTGACTCATCGGGGGTTATTCTCAATGAAACTGCCGTTAAGCTTTTCGGCTTTACGAATCCCATTGGCCAGCGGGTTGACGTATTTCAGGGTACCAGCCAGCGTAAGACGTTTACGGTTGTTGGGGTGGTGCGGAATTTCAACTATGAGTCGTTACGGCAGCAGGTAGGCGCGGTGGCTTTTTTTCTGGGGCAAGACCCCGGTTCCGCTTCGTTCCGGCTCAACAAAGCAGATGTACCTGCGCTACTGACCCAAATAGAGGCTAAGTGGAAGCAGTTGATGCCCGGCCAACCCTTCAGCTATCAGTTTATGGATGATCGGTTTGACTATGTATACCGTGCCGAGCAGCGTGTAGGTACGCTCACACTGGTGTTTTCAGTGCTGGCTATTCTGATTGCGTGCCTCGGGCTGTTCGGTTTAGCCGCGTTCACGGCCGAAGCCCGTACGAAAGAAATTGGCGTCCGTAAAGTGCTGGGAGCCAGTATCGTCAGCATTATCACTCTGTTATCGAAAGACTTCCTGAAGCTGGTCGGTATTGCCATTGCTATTGCCTCGCCCATTGGCTGGTATGTGATGAACCGATGGCTACAGGGATTTGCCTACAAGATTGACGTTGCCTGGTGGGTGTTTGCGCTGGCGGGGTTGCTGGCGGTGGGCATCGCCTTAGTAACGGTGAGTTTTCAGAGCATCAAAGCCGCGCTGATGAACCCGGTCAAGTCATTACGAAGTGAATAAACTCTTATAACTATGTTCCGAAACTACCTTAAAATCGCCTGGCGAAATCTGATTCGCAACAAAGTTTTTTCGGCGATCAATATCGTGGGGCTGGCCCTCGGGCTGGCTACATGCCTGCTCATCAGTCTGTTCATATTGGATGAGTTCAGTTACGACCGGTTCAATGAAAAGGCCGACCGTATTGTGCGGGTCGTTTTCCGGGGTTCGATACAGGGCGAGAAAATGAACGAGGCTCACGTGATGCCCCCCACGGCGCAGGCCCTGAAAGCCGATTACCCGGAAGTGCAGGAGGCTGCCCGGATTCGCATGGCCGGTTTCCCGATCATTACGGTTGCCAACAAGTCGTTCCGAGATGCCAGCACTGCGTTTGTCGATCCCAGTTTTTTCCGGGTATTCACGCTGCCATTGCGCCGGGGAAACGCCCAAACGGCCCTTATCCGGCCTAATACGGCTGTAATTTCGGAGGAGATGGCGAGTCGGTATTTTGGCCGCGAAAACCCCATCGGCAAGGTAATTACCATGAAAAGCTGGCCTGCAACGTATCAGATAACAGGCGTGGCTGCCCCAATTCCGACCAATTCGCACCTCCATTTCGACCTGCTACTGTCGATGGCCAGTTTTCCGGACAGCAAATCGACCAGCTGGATGACCTCCGAATATTTCACCTACCTGGTACTGCCGGCGGGCTACGACTACCGGCAACTGGAAGCCAAACTCCCGCAGGCGGTGGCGAAATACATGGCCCCCCAACTGAAACAGGCCATGGGCATGAATCTGGACGAGTTTCGCCGGAAAGGCAACAACATCAGCCTGGTATTGCAACCCCTGACCGACATCCACCTGCACTCCGACTTCGCCTACGACCTGAGTCCCAACGGAAATATTCAGTACGTGTACCTGTTTGGGGTGGTGGCACTGTTTATGCTCCTGATTGCCTGCATCAACTTCATGACCCTCGCTACGGCGGGGTCGGCAAAGCGGGCCAAAGAAGTTGGAGTTCGGAAAGTGATGGGCTCGGCGAAACTGGCCCTGACGAATCAGTTTCTGATTGAATCACTGCTCCTGACGGCCATTGCTTTAGTACTGGCGGTCGGGCTGGTGTACCTGCTCCTGCCGGCCTTCAACGGGCTGATCGGGAAAAAGTTAGTCCTGAACTTCGTAACAATGCCCTGGCTGCTGCCGGGTCTGCTGGCATTCTGGTTGCTGGTCGGGCTCCTGGCGGGTAGCTACCCCGCCTTTTTCCTGTCGTCCTTCACCCCAATTGCGGTGCTGAAAGGTCGGTTTGTATCCAGCAAAGCCAGTGGCAGCCTGCGCAATGGGCTGGTCGTTTTCCAGTTCTGCATCTCGATTGCCCTGATGATTGGCACGACCGTTGTTTACCAGCAGCTCCACTACATCCAGACCAAAAAGCTGGGTTACGACAAAGATCAGGTGCTGGTGCTGCCCGAACCCTGGCTGCTGGGCAAAAACGAAGCCGTGTTCCGCAGTCAGCTCATGCAGGACTCCCGTGTCGTGAATGTGAGCACGTCTGGTTTTCTGCCCGCCGGACCGAGCGGCAATAACAACTACACGATCTATCCCGAAACCAGTTCGACCCAGTTAGTAAAAGCACTGCGCTACGATGTCGATTACAACTACATCCCAACCCTGGGAATGCAACTGGCAGTCGGGCGGAATTTCTCCCGAACCTACGGCACCGACTCAACGGGTGTCATTCTGAACGAGACAGCCGCCCAAACGCTGGGCTGGGCAACCAATGCCATCGGCCATACCATCACCCATGGCGATAATCAGGGGGCCCAGCACACGTACAGGGTCATTGGTGTCGTAAAAGATTTCCACTTCAAGTCACTGCACGAACGGATCTCTCCGCTGGTAATGATGCTGGGGCAAACGGGAGGCTCCGTTATTGTAAAGGTGAAGGCGAAAGACATTGGCGGGTTGCTGGCGACCCTGAAAACCCACTGGAACCAACTCACAACCGACGCCCCCTTTACGTACTCGTTTCTGGATGAGCGATTTAACGACACCTACCGGGTGGAGCAGAAAACGGGATTTGTACTGGGCCTGTTTGCCGGACTAACCATTTTCGTCGCCTGCCTGGGCCTGTTTGGGCTGGCTACGTTTACGGCCGAGCAGCGCACCAAAGAAATCGGCGTCCGCAAAGTACTCGGTGCCTCAGTCGACAGCATCGTTGCCCTGCTCTCCCGCGACTTCCTGAAACCGGTACTGATTGCCATTGTCATTGCCTCGCCCGTTGCCTGGTACGCCATGACCAAATGGCTGCAAAACTTTGCCTATAAAATCGATATGTCGTGGTGGGTCATTGCCCTGGCAGGCGGGCTGGCGATGGGCATTGCGCTGCTGACAGTGAGTTTCCAAAGCATCAAAGCCGCATTGATGAACCCGGTGAAATCATTGCGCAGCGAGTGAGAGCCATTGTGCCCATATCATTGTCGCAAAAGCGCCCGTGAACAGTAAATTCACGGCCATCCGGTGTTTCAAAGGGGTAGTTAACCGGATCTTTTCATGCGCTTACTTTTCACGTTTTCTCTGCTGCTGGCTGCTGCGTCGCTACAGGCCCAGAATGCGGCACAACTGCGGGCCGACCGCCTGGGTCTGGGCATGAATCTGTCGTACTTAGAAGGCTATTGGAACGGCAGCAAAGCCCGTCATTTCAGCGATTTCGTGAAACTCAGTGAGGTGCCGATCCGTAAACAGCGCCTGGCCGATATTGCGCAGGCAGGTTTTAAGACGGTGCGCATTCCGGTCTGTTTCGGCGCGTGGGCCAGTCTCGACGCGCCCTACCACTGGGAGACGCCGGAATTCTTGGCCGCGCCCGATTCCCTCGTGCGCTGGGCAGTAGCCAATAACCTGACGGCTATTATTGACCTGCACCATGTCGAGTTCGATGGCAGCATCAAAGGCGCCGACAGCACCGCCCGCTTAGTGTGGCTGTGGCAGCAGATTGCCGAACGCTACAAAAACACCGATCCCGACCGGGTACTGTTCGAACTCCGCAACGAGCCGCACGACATGACGGCCGCAGTTTGGCGAACGCAGGCTACCCAGCTTATCCGGGCGGTTCGGGCCGTTGCGCCCGGCCACACGCTTATCGTCGGTTTTCAGGACTGGAACGGCCGCGACGCGCTGCTTAAATCCGACCCGTTTCCCGACCCGAACCTTATCTACACGTTTCATTTTTATGACCCCTTTGTGTTCACGCACCAGGGGGCGAGCTGGGCCGGAGCGGGTCTGCCCGATCTGAAAGGGGTTCCCTTCCCGGCCAGTACGACGACTAAAATCAGTATACCGGTGTCGGCCAAAGGCACGTGGGTAGAAAGCGCCATTGCCGGTTATGCCAGCGAAGCCACGTACGAGGTGATGTACCAGCGGATTGAAGCGGCCAAAAACTGGTCGGTAGCTAACGGCGTACCGATTTTTCTGGGTGAATTTGGCTCGTATAACCTCAACGCCGACCCCGCCAGCCGCTGCCGTCACGCCGAAGCCATCTATGTAGCCCTGGGTAAATTTCGGATACCCTCGGCCTGGTGGGAGTGGGACGGGGGTTTCTCCCTGTTCGACAAAGGAACCATGCAGATTATGCCGTGCATGAAAGCGGCTCTGAACGTCTACACCACGGGTCAGCTACTCGTGCTGGGTGCCGAGCCGCCACCGGGCAGCGAGATTCGGCTGTATCCAAACCCCGTTTTGCATACCCTGCATGTCGAATCGACCGGGCGGGCGGCCACATCGGTACGCATCACGGATGTGGCGGGGAAACTCGTCCGCCGGGTCGGCCTGACCGGTACCGAGGTCGATGTTGCTTCGCTGCCAGCGGGGGAGTATGTGCTTACCGTTCACGACGAAACCGGTGTTGTACTCGGCACCGGGCGGTTCGTGAAATTCTAAAGGCTGCACCGTTCAGCATTTAGTTAGGCAACCAGCCTGCCGAAAACGGCATCTTTAGCGCGGATAAACGGATATAGCGATGAGGAAGATACAGCTCATTTCGGGTGTAGTCACCGGGCTACTGGCGGGTCAGCTACTGGCGCAGCCGGGCCTGAAAGGCGAATACTACAACGGCACCAGTTTCGAGACAAAAGTGCTGACACGGACCGACCCACAGATCGCCTTTGACTGGACCGGCCGCAGTCCGGTGAACGGTATTGGCGAGTCGTACTATTCGGTGCGGTGGACGGGTAAACTGCTGGCACCCGCATCGGGACGGTACGTTTTCAACGCCAAAGTAGACGATGGTATCCGCATCTGGGTGGGCAACCAGAAGGTAATGGACGTATGGCAACTGAATGATTACAAACGGTTTACGGGCAGTGTGGTCTTACAGGCCGGGCAGTATTACGACCTGCGGGTCGATTATTTTAACGATATGCTGGGGGGCGTGATCGAGTTATTCTGGCAGCTTCCCAACGAACCCAAACGGCCCTTCAGCAACGGCATCGCCATTGGCGGGCAATATCTGTATCAGAAAGTGCCGGTTACGGTCAAACCGGTTGTTGCTCCGCCTAAACCCGCACCTAAACCCGTCTCAGCCGCAGTTTCCGTCGAAAAGCCACTGCCCAAACCCGTTGCCCTGCCGCCCAAACCCCGGCCGGTGGTGGCTGCGGTTATTCCCCCGGTCGTGGTGGCTGCGCCGGAAAAAAAGCCCGAAACGGAAACGTTCGGGTCGGTCGAAACGGGTAAAACACTGGTGCTGGAGAACGTCTTTTTCGAGCAGAGCAACTACGTACTCCTGCCGGAGTCGTTCGCCGAACTGGATAAATTGGTGCGGACCCTTCGTCAAAACCCGGCGGTGCGTATTGACATTGCCGGGCATACCGACAACGTGGGCGACCCCCGCCTGAACCAGTCTTTGTCGGAGTACCGGGCGCGGGTCGTGAAAAATTACCTGACTCAGCATGGCATTGCCGACAATCGGGTGGAGGCTGCGGGTTACGGCGGATCGCGGCCCGTGGCTGGCAACGACACCGAGGCTGGCCGGGCCAGGAACCGGCGGGTGACGTTCATGGTAAGATAAGCCGGATTGGGGTGTTCGCAGGCGGACATGGGCTGTCCGATAGTGGACAGTACAGGAGGGGACGAATGGCCTGACGCGCCGGAAAGGCTCTTTTTGAGTGTGGCACGGGACTTGACTCAGGGTGTACGACGGGCAGCAAAGGGTTGTCTGATCACCCGGCCGCCGGTCGTGTCGGTTTCACGGACTGTTTCAGTGCCGAATAAACGCCCCTCCATTATGCTCCGCAATTACCTCAAAATCGCCTGGCGGAATCTGGTCCGCAATAAGGTTTATTCGGCCATCAATATTGGTGGACTGGCCGTTGGTATGGCCGTGGCGATGCTTATCGGGCTATGGGTGTGGGATGAAGTGACATTCGACTACTCGTTTCAAAACCACGACCGGCTGGCACAGGTGCTGGTGACGCAAACCTTCGCCAACGAAACCTCGACCAGCCAGGCCGTTGCCATTCCATTAGCCGACGCGCTGCGTACCAACTACGGCAGCGACATAAAACGGATGGCCCTCGTTTTTCCCAGCTTTCCGCACGTGCTGGCTGTCGGCGACAAAAAAATAACCCAGCCGGGCGTATGGGCACAGCCGGACCTGCCCGAAATGCTCAGTTTCAGGATGCTGAAGGGCCAGCGGAACGCGCTCAAAGATCCATCGTCGGCATTGCTGGCTCAATCGCTGGCGACCGCTTTATTTGGCACGGCCGACCCAATGGGCAGGACCATTAAGCTGGATAACCGGACCTACTTTAAGGTTGCCGGGGTATTTCAGGATTTTCCGCGCAACACCACTTTTTACGACACCCGCCTTTTTCTGCCCTGGGCAACCGCCGTCAGCAGCATGAGCTGGATGAAAGACGCGCAGCAGCAATGGGATACACAGTTCTGGCACCTGTTTGTCGAGTTAAATGACCGGGTTGATATGGCTCAGTTATCTGCCCGCATCCGCGCTGTTCAGCGGCCGTTTTTACCGCAAAACAAGCCCGGCGTACAACTGCATGCCATGAATAACTGGCACTTGTTTAACGAATTTAAAAACGGAACCGTAGCGGGCGGACGGGTCAATATTGTCTGGCTGTTCGGCATCATCGGGGTGTTTGTGCTGCTGCTGGCCTGCATCAATTTTATGAACCTGAGTCCGGCCCGGAGTGAAAAACGGGCTAAGGAAGTAGGCATCCGAAAAGCGGTTGGTTCGTTGCGGGGCCAGTTGATCGGGCAGTTCTTCAGTGAATCGCTGCTGGTGACGTTACTGGCGTTTTTGCTGGCCCTCCTGCTGGTACAGGCATCGCTGCCATTTTTCAACCAATTGACGGATAAGGCTGTTGTCGTTCCCTGGTCAAATGCCCTGTTCTGGCTGGCGGTGCTGGGGTTCACCCTGCTCACAGGGCTATTGGCGGGCAGTTATCCGGCCCTGTATTTATCTGGTTTCAACCCCGTACGGGTCCTGAAAGGACCGGTTTCAGGCAAATCATCCGGCGGATTAGCGGTCAGGCCCCGGCAGGTGCTGGTGGTGCTGCAATTCACGGTGTCGATCACCCTGATTCTGGGGACCGTTATCGTGTTTCGGCAGATAAAATATGCCCAAAATCGTCCGGTGGGCTACACGCGGGCGGGTCTGATTGCGATCCAGAAAAATACCCCGGAACTGTTTCAGGCGCCCTACAATGCCCTCCGCGCCGAACTGATTCAAACACGGGCCGTCACCGATATGGCCTGTTCCTCGGTTCCGGCTACCGAAACACCGGCGGGCATCCGGGATTTTACCTGGAAAGGAAAAGCGGCCGGTTTATCAGCATTGCTGCAAACGGTGGGCGTAACGTACGATTATGGCCGCACGATGGGTTGGAAACTGGTGGCCGGCCGGGATTTTTCGCGGAGTTTTCCGACCGATTCGGGCTCGCTGGTGCTCAACGAAACAGCGGCAAAACTCACCGGGTTGCGGCAGCCGGTGGGTGAACTGATCCGCTGGGACGGAAAAGCGCACCGGATCGTGGGGGTGGTAAAAGACTTAGTGATGGAGTCGCCCTACCAGCCGGTGCAGCCCTGCCTGTTTGTGCTGGATTATAGCCAGGATAATTTCATTTTGGTGCGGCTGAATCCTGACCTTCCCGTGCGCGATGCGGTAGCCGGTATCGAACCCGTTTTCAGGAAATACAACCCGGCATCGCCGTTCGATTACAAATTTGTCGACGCCGAATACGCCCGGAAGTTTTCGGATGAAGAACGGATCAGCCAATTAGCGTCGGTCTTTGCGGTGCTCGCCGTTTTTATTTCCTGCCTCGGTATTTTTGGACTGGCCTCGTTCATGGCCGAACAGCGGACGAAAGAAATTGGTGTCCGTAAAGTATTGGGAGCCAGCGTACTGAATCTGTGGGGATTGCTCTCGAAAGACTTCGTGGTGCTGGTGGCCATTGCTTTCGGCATCGCCACGCCCCTGGCGTATTATCTTCTCTCGAACTGGCTCCAGAAATATGAATACCGCACCGAGATTTCGTGGTGGATTTTCGCCGTATCGGGCGCGGGGGCGTTGGCCATTACGTTGCTGACGGTGAGTTTCCAGAGCGTGAAAGCGGCCCTGATGAATCCGGTCAACTCATTACGAAGCGAATAAACAGCTACAACCATGTTCACAAACTATCTCAAAATCGCCTGTCGAACGCTCTGGCGCAATCGGGTTTATTCGGCTATCAATATCGTCAGTTTAGCCGTTGGTATTGCCGCTATGACACTGGTGTTCCTCATAGTAGACCTGTTGTTCGTCAATTTCGACCGCTTTCACGCCAACGCCGACCGGCTCTACGTCCTTCGGCAGGAGTCAGCCAACATGAGGGCTAATGCGTCGTCGGTGGCCCCGGCCCTGCCCATACTGCTCCGCAATTATCCGGCCATCGAAAACGGTACACGGCTGCTGTTTCGCGAAACGAACTGGATTGCCTACCGCGACCGCGACGTGCGCAAGACGGTCATGCATGTGGACACCGGATTTTTTAACGTGCTGACGTTTCCCCTGCGGCTCGGCGATGCCCGCACGGCCCTGAGCTACCGCACCGGCCTGATTCTGTCCCAACCAACCGCCGACGCCCTATTTGGCTCGGAGAATCCAATGGGTAAATTAGTCCGTATCGATAGCAACCGGACGGGCGTAGTGCGGGGCGTTTTGATGCCTATCCCCAAAAATTCGTCGTACCAACCCGATGTGATCGCCCCCGTTGCTGACCTCGAAGCGCGTAATCCGGGTACGGTGAGCAACTGGTACAATGGCGACTGCACCACCATCCTGCTTTTGCGGCCCGATGCGTCAATAGCTGCGCTCACCAAGCAACTACCGGCTTTCGTTCGTCAGTACTATGACCCCAATGCGCAGGACCGGCGGCTTTCACTGCTGCGCTACGATCAGTTATTTGGCACACAGGCCGGGGCTATTTTTACGGTGATGAAGGTGGGAAATGCGACGCTGATCTTATTTGTCCTGCTGATCGTCAGTATCAACTTCCTAACTATTTCTACGGCCGTATCGCTGGCGCGAAGTGCCGAAGTTGCCCTGAAAACGGCCATCGGAGCGAGTCGATGGCAGGTTGCCACTCCGTTTCTACTGGAAGCCGGTATCGTTGCCGGGCTGGGGTCGCTGGGCGGATTGGGGTTACTTCAAGCCGTGTTTCCACGATTCGTAGGCTATTTTGAGATTGGCAACCTGCTCGACCCGAACGCTGTATTTAGTATGGCCGTTGCGGGGCATGTCATTGGCTGGCTACTGGGAATCATTTTGGTTGAAACGCTGCTGGCCGGGCTGTATCCGGCCTGGTTTCTGACTAAGCAAAAGGTGGTGACCGCCTTGCAGGGCAAAGCAACCACAACGGTCACTAAGATGCCCCTGCGGAATGGGCTGCTGGTCGTGCAGTTTACGCTGGCGACGGTGATGATCGCTGGGGCACTAATCATGCCCGTCCAGAATCGCTACCTGCGCGGGCGCGATATGGGTTTCGACCTCAGTTCGCTGTACGCGGTAGAACTGCGTGATTTTCGTAACCCAGCCGTGGCCGCTGCCCAAATCAACGTCCTCTCGAACCGGTTGAGTGACAACCCGAACGTGGTGAGCCACAGCCTGACAAACCAACTGATGGGCGATTACGGCAACTCCCAGAATAGCTTCGCATCTGAAGGCTCCGACCAAAAAACGCTGATGGCTCAGATGACGGTAGACGCCGACTTCTTGAAAACATACGGCGTTCAACTCGTTGCCGGACGCGGCTTTACCGGCGGAATCGCCGACAGCCAAAACCGGGCTGTGCTCATTAACCAGACCGCCTTGAAAGCCCTGGGTTGGTCGTCCATCGCGGGCCGACGGTTAACCGCTAACGACGGGGTGTTTCCGGTGGTGGGCGTCGTCCGGGATTTCAACTACCGGATTAGTCCGCAGGCCGGGCAGAAGCCGCTGATTTTATTCAACGACAATCAGCCGAACGTGCGGGGCGGGCTTTATCTGGTGATGAACCTGCGGCCCGGTCAGGAAAAGCGCGTGTTGGCCGACGTACTGACATCGGTCCGCCAATTACCGACGCGCCGGGCGTTGCGGGCCTATGCTCTGAGCGACGAGTTCGACAAGCAGTATTGGATCGTTGACAAGTCGCAGGCATACATGGGCTGGATGTCGGGCGTGACGGTGTTATTGGCCTGCGCGGGCCTGTTCGGGATGTCTGTTTTCACGGCGCGGCAACGGACCAAAGAGATTGGTATTCGCAAGGTGCTTGGGGCAAGCGTTGCTGGAGTGCTGCTGCTACTAACACGGTCAGTGTTGAAATGGGTGACGGTGGCCGTGTTGATTGCTTTGCCGATGGCATGGTGGGTGATGAACCAGTGGCTCCAGGCTTTCCCATACCATATCGCATTCCCGTGGTGGCTGTTGATTAGATCGGGTGTTGGGGCAATTTTAGTCGCCCTGCTGACGGTGAGTTTCCAGAGTATTAAAGCCGCTCTGATGAACCCGGTGAAATCATTACGGAGCGACTGACCGACTCGGTCAGGACGCCCCCCCGAACCGTTGCCTGGTTTCCGGGTCGTAGTCGCTGATGTGATCCCAGGTGGCTTTTTTTCAGCCGTTCCAGTACGTTAGGTGCCAGGGCGTCGATGCGCATACAATTTGTTTTTAGTTTAAAAAGATAACCGAAATCGACATGATTCAGCTTCAAAACGTTGCCCGGTACTATCCCGCCGGTTTTGGCCGTACCTATGTCCTGCGGAACATCAGCCTCGACATTGCTGCGGGTGAGTTCGTATCCATCATGGGGCCGTCCGGTTCGGGGAAGTCCACGTTGCTGCACATCCTGGGCCTGCTCGAACTGCCCTCCGAGGGCGAATACCGGTTTGACAACGAGCCGGTTCAGAAATTCACCGAGAAGCAGCGAACGGAGTTGCATCGCCACAAAATCGGCTTCGTATTTCAGGCGTATCACCTCATCGACGAACTGACGGTGTACGAAAACATCGAAACCCCGCTACTTTATAAAGGCACGTCGGGCAGCGAACGAAAAAGCCGCGTGGCCGAACTGCTGGACCGGTTCAACATGGTGGCGAAGAAAGACCTGTTCCCGAGTCAATTGTCGGGCGGACAGCAGCAGTTGGTGGGTATTGCGCGGGCACTGGCGGCTCAGCCGACGGTCATTTTTGCCGATGAGCCGACCGGTAATCTGCATTCCGACCAGGCCCGCGACATCATGGAACTGTTTCGGGAATTGAATCAGAAAGACGGCATCACCATCGTACAGGTGACCCACTCAGAAGCCAACGCGGCCTATGGCAAACGAATCATCCGCCTGAAAGATGGCTGGCTCGAACCGGAAAAATCAGTCCCGACTACGGTATGAAAACGCAATACCCTTTAATGCGGCGGTTGACGATGGCGGCAATGCTCGCTGTTGGTTTGCTGGGGCAACCGGCAATGGCCCAGAACGCGGCATCAACCCGCAACCAGTTAACTCTGCAACAATGCATCGACCTGGCCCTGCAAAATAACATCACCATCCGGCAGGGGCAGCTCACGGTTCAGAACAGCACCCTTCAGCTTAAACAATCCAGGCTGAACCTGCTGCCCGTCGCCAATTTTCAGGCCAGTCAGTCGCTCAACGGGGGGCGCAGCATCAACGTCACCAGCAACCAGTTCGAGCAGCGTACCATCAACTCGGGTAACTACCAGATCAATGCCTCGGCTACGCTTTTCAACGGTTACGCCCTGCAAAATACCATCCGCCAGAATGACCTGACCCGCCAGGCATCCGAAGAAGAACTCAAGGCCACCCGCAATACCGTCTCGCTGAATGTCATTCAGGCGTATCTGAATGCGCTGACGGCCACCGAACAACTCGTGATTGCCCGGCGGCAGGCCGAAGTAGCCAGCGCCCAGTTGGACCGTACGCAGCGACTCGTCAACGCCGGTTCCGCTCCCGAATCGAACCTGTACGATTTGCGGGCGACGCTGGCCAGCAATGAATTGGACATCGTGACGGCCCAGAACTCGCTCGATCTGGCCAAAGTATCGCTGCTGCAAAACATGAACGTGCCGGTGGAAGGGACCGGTTTCGATATTGCGCCCATCGAGGTGCCCGATCCGGGTTTGGTACCCTACACCGAAACCGTACAGCAGTTGTACAGTGCGGCCCTAACCAACCTGCCCGATGCCCGGGGAGCCGATTTGCGGGTGCGCAGTGCCGCCCTGGGAGTCGAAGTCGCCCGGGGGGCCTTGTACCCGACGCTGTCCATCAGCGGGAACCTGTCGAGCCTGTTTTCGAGTGCCAGTCAGGCGTTACAACCCAATGGCAAATCCACGCAAACGCAAACGCCCTACTTTATTCCCGACGCCAACGGTGGCCTGCAACCGGTTTATACCAACACACCGGGCTACGATATTGCGAGCATAGGCTACCTCAATCAGATTAAAAACAACTTCAACCGGTCAGTCTCGCTGATTCTGCGGGTGCCTATTTTTGGGGGGTACGTGTCGCGCAACCGGATCACGACGGCTAAGATTACGCAGCAGAACAGCGAACTCAACGGCCAGAACATCCGGCTGCAACTACGGCAGCAGATCGAAACGGCGTATGCCAACATGCGGGCGGGGGCCAACCGGTACCGGGCCACGCAGGCGCAGGTAACGGCGTTGGAGCAGGCGTTTCGGGTGGCCGAGAGCCGGTTTAATGCGGGGGCGCTGGGTTCGTTCGAGTACGGCATCGCCAAGACGAACCTGGACCGGTCGCGGGCGAGCTTAGTGCAGGCCAAATACGATTACGTGTTCCGCATCAAAATTTTAGATTACTTCCAGAACAAACCCCTCTCGTTTTGACTGAGCGAACAGGCGACAGGGACGCCCTTCAGGGTTGTGGCGTAGCCAGGATTACTGGACTTGGAACGGGGTTTATCGGATTTAGGGCAGATATACGCCTGTATCAGCATCCACAAACGCGTCACACCCCTATTGGCGTTGCCCGGCTACAACACGGGTAGCACTCAAGAGTTGATTGTAGAGGTATTGGCGAAAAGGAAAGTCCTTTTTGGGGCTTTCTACAGGGCATCTCGACCTCAACTTTTACTGGATGATGGCCCGCCAAGTCTTATTTGAGTACCGCACCCGTCGGCAGACTCAGCGGGTAAACCTCAGCCAGCCGCTGTGTCGGTGCGGCCTTATCGTAGACACTGCCGGGTTCGGCAGGAGACAGGTCGTGTGCTGTTGCCAACGCGGCTCGAAGTGGGTAAGCAGGTCGTCAAACTCCATGATTGTCAGGCTGGTCAGGGCTAAGGAATTCATCGAATTTTGTTTACAGATTTGGCAGGCCATACGGCAAAGGTCGCGCTTAGGCATGAAGATTAATCAATTAGTCCGAATAAACTCTATTAATTATGTGATTCGTAAACCTAATTTTATGTAACTTTATCAGCCTTCCAAAAGCTGTAACCATAAACAAAAAGGAGATTCCGGACTATCCACCGAGTGCTACGGCTGTTTCAGCCGGCTTCGGCGCGGGACAGTGTTAAGGGACTTCTTCCGTGAATTGTAGCTTGGTGGGCGTGTTAAAGTTGTCCTGGTCTGTTAACGGATGGGGAAACAAGTCAAACCAATGCGAATTGAACGGAGGAATTTGTTCAGTTCGCATTGGTTTGTCCGGTTGTTTGTTATTGCTATACCGTTTACCTACATCTCGTCTTTATATCGAATGGCTGATTCATTACCGGACCATGAATTTAACCGCCTGAAGGTACTGGCCAGTTACAACATTCTGGATACTTTACCGCAGGAGGAGTACGATTCCATTACGCAATTAGCCGCCCGCATCTGTCAAACGCCTATTTCCCTGATTTCATTAGTGGATGAGCATCGGCAATGGTTCAAGTCGGCGCATGGCATGACCGTCCGCCAGACGCCCCGCGAACACGCACTGTGTGCCCATGCCATTCAAACACCCGATCAGGTTATGGAGGTGCATGATGCCCGTCAGGATCAGCGGTTTGCCCATAGCCCTCTGATTACCGGCAATCCGCACGTGGTATTTTACGCCGGTACTCCCTTAGTCGATGCGGATGGGCTGGCTTTGGGTACCCTGTGTGTGATTGATCACCAGCCCCGACACCTCACCGCCGAGCAGACCGAAACGTTGCAGGCCCTGGGTCGACAGGTGGTGGCTCAGATTCAATTGCACCGGAGTCAGGCTTTACTGCAGGCGGCCAATGACCAGTTGATGCTGCTCAACGAGGAACTTCAGTTGCGGGGCCAGACCGAGCAGCACCTGCAGCACCTGCTGGTTCAGGAAAAAGAAGTGGGCGAACGCAAAGTCCAGCTGATGGCCATGGTTTCCCATGAATTTCGAACGCCCTTAACCACCATTCAGTTAAGCGTGGAACTGGCCCGATTGTATCTGACCGATCAGGTAGAAACCTGGAAATCCAGGGTATCCAGGCAGTTGACTACGATTGAGGAGCAAGTCCATAAATTTACGGACCTGTTAGCCGATGTGCTGCTGGTGGGACAGATGGATGCCGGTAAACTGACTTTTAGTCCGCAACCCTGTGATGCCCGGGCGTTTGTGGAGGAACTGATCGAAACGGTTTTTGGCGGACAGTTGAAGGGGCGAAGCATCCAGGTCCGGGAGCAGGGTACACCCCGGCCCGTAGCCATCGACAAAAAGCTGCTTATACTAAATTAAATTTAGGATGACGTATTTTTGACTATGAACTACGCCGTATTGATTCCCGAAACAGTTGAGCAACTGACTCAACTCGAAGCCCGCCAGCGGCTGGCCATCCACCGTGACCGCGTTCGCTTTATTCGG
>JBBQLG010000035.1:0-42959 GCA_038327655.1 Cytophagales bacterium | reverse complement strand
GTACCTCAACACGAAAAAATGCCTGTTCAGCGCGGTTCTTCCCGCCAAAATGCGTAACTTCACGTACTAAACGCAGCAATTAACACGCAGACGCATGGCACTGGAATTGACCGGAAAACTCATTAAAGTCTTACCCGAAGTATCGGGACAAAGCCAGAAAGGACCCTGGAATAAGCAGGATTTCGTGGTCGAAACCATCGATCAGTTCCCTAAAAAAGTGTGCCTGACGGCTTGGGGCGAAAAAGCCAATGACCTGAAACAGTATGCCCCCGGCGATACCCTGAAGGTAACCCTCAACCTCGAATCGCGGGAATACAACGACCGCTGGTACACCGAGGCCCGTGCCTGGCGCATCGAAGCCGGTGATGGCGAAAGTGGCGGCAGCATCCGCTCCGATGCTGCGCCAACCCGCTCGACGGGTGCGTCATCGCCCGCATCCCCGGCCGCTACGCCGTTCGGCATGACCTTCGAGGAAGAAAGCAACGACCTGCCCTTCTGATTGCAGGGTTAGTCGACAGTCATTGGGTCATTGCTCCTGATAACAATGATGATGATCCGATAAACACCAATGATAATGAAAAAAGCCGCCCCACTCCGGGCGGCTTTTTTATGCCAGTCCAGTAGCCTGCCCGGACTGTATCGGTGCCCCAAAAAACAAGCTGCCCTGTCGGTTAAATTCCTCGGTTGAATCGGTAGTGAGAAAGTTTCGCGTCCCTGCCTGACTGCATTGGGCCGCCCGTTCAGGATGCCGCGTGAGGTAATCCAGCAGGCTATCGGCCACGATGGCTCCCTGACTCAGGATCGTAATGTCGGGCGGGGCCAGTTGTCGGATTTTAGGGAGTAGCAGCGGGTAATGCGTGCAGGCCAGTAGCAACGTGTCTATGTTGGATGACCGCGCCAGTAACCGCTGCAGGTGCTGCTCAATGAAATAGTCGGTGCCGGGCGAGTTGGCTTCGCCGTTCTCGACCAGGGGTACCCACATTGGGCAGGCTTCCTGAAAAACGAGCAGACCTGGAAAAAAACGGGCGATTTCGATGGGATACGATTCGGAGGTAACGGTGCCGCGCGTGGCCAAAATGCCCACTTCGCCGGTTTGCGAGTACCGGCCGATCACTTCCGTGGTGGGCCGGATCACGCCCAGTACCCGCAGCCCCGGTTCCATGTGGGGTAAATCCAACTGCTGAATGTTGCGCAGTGCTTTGGCCGAGGCCGTGTTGCACGCCACGATAACCAACCGGCATCCTTGCACAAACAGGTACTCGACGCACTGCCGGGTGTACTGATAAACCGTCTCGAACGAGCGGGGCCCATAGGGCGACCGGGCGTTGTCGCCGAGGTAGAGGTAATCGTACTGCGGTAGTTTCTGCACAATTTCGCGCAAGACGGTCAACCCGCCGTAGCCCGAATCGAATACGCCGATGGGATGGTACTCAGCCATAGGTAAAATAGGTTATGCCGACAGGTGGGCCACTAACGTAATGGCTTCGACGGCTTCGCGCACATCGTGGACCCGCAAAATAGAGGCACCCCGAAGCAGGGCTACCGTATTGAGAACCGTGGAGCCGTTGAGTGCTTCGTCGGGGGTGGTGTTCAGCGTTTTCCAGATGGTCGATTTTCGGGAAAGCCCCACCAATAGGGGCTCGTCGAATACCCGAAAAGCGGCCAGGTCGTTCAGCAGTTGAAAATTGTGTGCCGGTGTTTTGGCGAACCCAAAGCCGGGATCAAGAATCACGTCGACCTGCCCCAGGGCCCGCAGCCGGGCCAGTTGTACGCCTAATTCATCGATTACTTCTGTTATCAGGTTGGTGTACTGCGCCAGTGACTGCATCGTTTGCGGGTCTCCGCGCAGGTGCATCAGCACGTAAGGAACGCCCAGCCCGGCGACGGTAGCAAACATGTCAGGGTCGAGCAGTCCGCCTGATACATCGTTTACCAATACGGCACCCGCTGCCACGGCCTGCCGCGCCACCGATGCCCGAAACGTATCGACCGAGAGCAGGGCGTCGGGAAAGGCCCGCAAAATCTGTTCGATCGCGGGCAGGACACGGTCGGCTTCTTCGGTGGCCGACACCAACGCGGCACCCGGTCGGGTCGAGTAGCCGCCGAGGTCCAGAAACGTGGCCCCGTCGGTCAGCATCTGCCCGGCGCGGTCGGTTAGTTCCTGACTGTTTTCGGGGCCGACGCGGCTACCGCCGAAGAATGAGTCGGGTGTCAGGTTCAGAATACCCATTACAGCGGGGCGGGTCAGGTCAACCAGCCGCCCACGGCAGTTCAGGGAGTGCCGCCCAACGGAATGCCGCCCAAGCGTTTTTTTTGTAACTTTGACCATCAAAACAGGGGTTAGTGGCCAGTCGTTGTTGGTAGTGGCCTTTTCTCTGACTGATCACCAATCACTACCGGCCAACCACCATGCAAGATACAGCATCCCAATATCGGCAGGTAATTGATCGCTGCAAGGCGTTGTTTCTGAAAAAAAATCAGGACTACGGCACTTCCTGGCGTATCCTGCGGCTGCCGAGCATTACCGATCAGATCTTTATCAAGGCGCAGCGCATCCGTACACTACAGGAAACGGGCGTCAGCAAGGTAGGGGAGGGCATCGAACCGGAATTTGTCGGCATCATCAACTACTGCGTCATGGCCCTGATCCAGTTGCAGTTACCCGCCGATGCTACCCGGCTGGATATTCCTGCTGCCGAACTGGAGTCTCTTTACGAAGGCGAAGTGCAGCGGGTGATGAATTTGCTGTTCGCCAAAAACCACGACTACGGCGAAGCCTGGCGACAGATGCGGGTGTCCTCCATGACGGATATTATTCTGATGAAATTACTGCGCACCAAGCAGATTGAAGACAATCTCGGGGCCACGCTGGTATCGGAGGGCGTCGATGCCAACTACATAGATATGATTAACTACGCCGTTTTCTGCCTGATAAAACTCGGTGAAATTCAAATGCAATAAACACAGAGGAATGGAGGTTGCACGGAGTAAACAGAGAAGAAAGCAAGAGAGAAAAATTCCCGAAAATCAAAATCCTAAACAGCCTTATTATTTCTCCGTGCGCTCTGTGCCTTCACGCTGTGACTCAGTATTAAAAATCCTTCGTTAGTACCCGTATGCAAACCGCAACGCCCCAACCCAAAATCAAAACCGGTACGCCGGCCATGACCACTGCCGCCCGCATTGCCCGCCTGCTGGTGGGGACGGTGTTTATCCTGTCGGGACTCATCAAGATCAATGACCCGGTAGGTACACAGATCAAATTTGAGGAGTATTTCGAGGTATTTGCGCAGGATGTGCCTCTGCTGCACGGCTTTTTTATGGCACTGGTGCCCCTTACGCTCGTGATGTCGGTACTGTTCTGCGCCAGCGAAATCGTACTGGGTGTGGCTCTGCTGGCGGGCTACCGGCCCAAAGTGACGTCGTGGGTACTGCTGTTACTGATCACGTTTTTTACCTTCCTGACGTTCTACTCGGCCTATTTTAACCGGGTGACGGACTGCGGCTGTTTCGGTGAAGCCATCAAACTGAAGCCCTGGACTTCGTTCTCGAAAGACGTCGTACTGATGGTGCTGATCCTGTTTATCATCGGTCATCGCAACCGCATTACACCCCGCAAAACGGGCTGGATCGTAATGCTCTCGGCTATTCTGTCGGTGGGGCTGGGTGTATATGCCATTCAGTTCCTGCCGCCGATTGACATGCTGGCCTACGCTGTTGGTAAAAGCATTCCGACGCAGATGAAATCCTCCGAACCCCTGCGGTATAAGTACATCATGGAAAAGGACGGCAAAGCATCGACGTTTGCGACGTATCCAACCGATACCACGTACAAATTCAAGGAAATGGTGCTGGTGAATGAAAACGCCAAACCCAAGATTACGGATTATCGCGTCTGGAACAATGCCGGTGATTTTACCCCGCAGACCTTCGTCGGCAACAAACTGTTTGTGATCGTTAAGAACACTACCGACATTGACGCGGGCAGTATTCCGGCCATTCGTACGCTGGTGAATAGTCTGAAAAAGACCGGCATTACCCCCATCATTCTGACCTCCGTCAGCACCGATGAAATCAAACGCTTCCAGACCGAATACCAGCTCGATTTGCCCGCCTATCAGGCCGATGCGACGGTGCTGAAAACCATTCTGCGAGCCAATCCGGGTACGTGGTTGCTCAGCAACGGCGTTGTGCGGGGTAAGTGGCACTACAACACTACGCCCACTGCGGCTGAGGTTACTAAATTAGTGAATAGGTGAATGAGCGGTTGAGTGAATAGCTTGGATAATTAAACATTCGCTCAATCGCTCATTCACCCATTGAGTATGAAAAACATCTTCCTCATCGGGATGCCGTCGTCGGGCAAGAGTACGCTGGGCAAGCGGCTGGCGCGGGCACTGCACTACCGGTTTGTGGATACGGACCGGATCATTGTGCGCGAAGAAGGGCTGCCCATCAGCACTATTTTTGCCCGGCACGGCGAAGCGTATTTCCGGGCGGTCGAAAGCCGGGTGTTGCATACGGTGAAGCCGGGCAACAGCTTGGTCGTATCGACGGGGGGCGGAATGCCCTGCTTTCACAACAACATGACGTATATCAGAGCTACCGGCATCTCGGTATTTCTGGATGTGCCGGTGGAGATGCTGTACCAGCGGATGCTGTCGCACGCCACCGCCGACCGGCCGCTGTACGACCATGCCGACCCAGCTTTACTCGATACCCTGCGCCAGCGGTACGAACTGCGGCTCCCGTTTTATCAGCAGGCCGACATCATCATTACCGGCGAAACCAACGAGCAGGCCGTGCTGGAGCGACTCGGCGACTGGCTATAGTTTAGCCGATAGTAAAAAGGGGTTAGGGATTAGTAGTCAGGAAACAATCTGCCTGACTACTAACCCCTAACCCCTTTTTACGTCTAACCGCTCAGAAGAACACCCCAAACGACAGTGTTACATTCGTTCGGTTCTGCGTGGTGGCTACCGTTGGCGAATCAGCATCGTTGGGCAGCACATAAGGGCCAAAGCCATTCTTTGTGGTTGTGTAAGACCCGGAAGCATCCGCAAAGAAACGCTGGTTACGGATACCCAGACCTGCCGATAGCAGCAGCGTAGAGCGGTCGGTTTTAGCCACCCGGTCGAGGTCTAATTTATACGCCGATGGCATATACGCGGCTCCGGCTCGTAACCGCAACAGTCCCGCCCTGATTTCGGCACCCGCCCGGAAGTTGACTGTGTTTTGGTACGTTTGGCCAACGTTGTACTTCACCCCGTCGTGGAAATCCTGGTTGTCGGCCGAATTGCTGAAAGCCGTTGTATTGCTCCGCATGCCGCCGTAGCCCACGAACTCAGCCGTGGCAGTAAGGAAACCAATCTTGCCGTTGTTGAGAAAATACGTTGCCCCGGCCGAGGCCCGCAGGGGGGTGGTCAGGTTGTACGTGAAATCATTTCCCGCAATAGGAATAGTGTTGCTTATCTTATTGGTAGCATACAACTGAGCCAATTTATGGTCTTTAGGCGAAGCGAACACAGACTGATCGAAGGTTTCGTTGATACCAGTGAACAACGTAGGCGAAATCACTGTAGCACCGACCTGGAGACTTGGATCAATCTTATAAATCGCGCCCACCGACAGATTGATACCGTTTCCCGTAACGGTGAAATAGTTGTTCTGCCCATAACTGTTAAACGTCACTCCGCCAATTGGCGCTTCGGTCAGGGTAAAATCAGACGTGTATTTCAGGTGCGTCAGGGCCAGAGCACCACCGATGTAAAACTTATCGTTGAAGTTTCCCGCATACGCCAGAGTGAATTGAGAGTTTGCACCACTGCGATTGATGACCGCCCGCTGACTGAGGGGAACATTGGCATCGTACCGTGTGTATGGCGGACCCGAACCGTTTGCCCCTAAATCCGTGGGGTTAATCAGAAATAACCGATAAGCAGCCGCTTCAGTGAAATCGGCCTGTCCCGTCGTTGGGTTATAGCCGTTATCGAGGTCGGCTTCACTGTAACCCTTCCCATTGGTGCCGTAGTTAGCTCCATTAATGAACGGCTGAACGATGGACGAGTTTGTATTGCGGTTCGTGCCCGCCCCAATCACCTGTTCGCTGAAGTTGGTCGACTGCGAATACGTAATCCCGAAGTTCGACCGGCGCAGGGTGGTGTTGCCGCTGTTGCTGCCCCCGGCGAAAATAATACCGGCCTGCGCAATGTTCACATTTGAATTCGTAGCGGTTGTGATGCCACCGAGATACGTGCTTTTGTTGCTCGTCAGATTAAGTGACGGGCTGATGCTCAGTTCCGACCTGTTGTAGAAGCCCAATCCGGCGGGGTTACCAAATACGTTGCTGGCGTCGCCACCCAGAGCCGTCTGGTTGCCCCCTAAGCTACGGAAGCGGGCCGTGCCGTTGTTCTGGTTAAAATTAGAATAGCGAAACGCATCATCGGCGTAATCAGCGTACCCGGTCGACTGCCCAAAACTGACGGTAGTTACGAATACCAGTGCGATGGGGAAAAATAGGTGTTTCATGGCAGATAGCTGTGAAAGAGAGTATAAACAGACCGTTTTGTGGTGTAGACGCTTTACAGACCCAAAGGTTTAACGGTTGGTCCGGCGTTGCTACAGCCTGTTACGTAGTAAACGAAAAATCCCGCCTGTTGTCTCAACAGGCGGGATTTTCGGATAAAAAAATCAATTAAAATCTGATTAACGGGGACCACGGCCACCACCGCCACTGCTGTGGCCACCACCACCGCTACTACCCCCGCCCGAGAAACCACCGCCGGACGGAGCCGAATAACTGCCGCGGCTACCCGAATTAGACGGAGCCGAGTAGGAGGGTTGAGAATAGGACGGCTGCGAGTAAGACCGCGACTGTGATTGCTGCTGATAGCTTGGCTGACTATAGCTACCCCGGCTGCTGCCGCCGTAGCTGTTGCCACTGCTGGCCGGTGGGGTATAGCTACCCCGGCTGCTGCCGCTGCTGGGCCGCGAATAATACGTATTGTCACCGGCACTGCTGCGCGCACCACCATTGTCTGGTGCCGCGTAGTAGCTACCCCGGCCACTGCCACCACTGCTTGGTCGCGAGTAGTACGCGCTGTTTCCACTGCTGGCATTGTTGCCCGTACCGGAATTGTTGTAGCCGCCACTGTAGTCACCCGACCGGCGGCCACCCGTGTTGGGGTTGCGGGGAGCCGAATTTACAAAATCACCATTGTAGCGATTGCTCGATACCGTATTGCGTGGTCCGAACGACCGGTTGTTCCGGTACGGATCGGCCCCGGTAATTACGTTGTTGTAGGCTGTTGCTCCGCCGTAGTAGCTACCATAGCCGGAATTGAATGGGCTGTAACCGTAACCGCCGTATCCAAACGGACTGTAACCGTAGCCGCCAAACCCGCCGTACCCAAACGGACTGTAGGCGAAGCTGCTATACCCAAACGGACTATACCCGAACGGGCTGTAAAAACTGCTGTAGCCAAAGGGACTGTAGCCAAACGGGCTGTAACCGTAGCCAAATGCAGAGCCGATACCGACGCCTAAGCCCAACCCGCCGTAGAACGAGTTGGAACCAAAGCCACCCCACGAATTCCAGCGGGACGAGTTGTAGTACGGATTGTTGTAAGCCAAAGCGGAGTTATAGCCGTTGCTGTACCCCTGACCGTAGGCATTACCCCAACCCGGATCGGGCGACAGACCGCGCTGAATCTTGCGGGTCGTCAGTGAATCGGTGTAGTAGTCAGCCTGCGTACCGGTTTGGTCATCCGAATAATCCGGGTTCGTATTACGCGAATACTGATTGCCGTTGCGGGCAGCGTATTGATTGTTCCGGCGATAAACCTGCGACGACTGCCGTTGCGGCTGGTAGTCGGATGAATTACTGGCATACACAGCCGCATTGCTCGACGATCCGTAGAGGTCATCGGCTTCGCCGGTTTGGGCCGTCTGACGGCTGGTTGTACAGCCACCAAGCGTCAGCACACCGGCCAGCGTCAGGTATTGCCATGTGCGTTGCGTTTTCATCTGGCAAAGGAGTTTAAATAGATGGGGTTTCATACGTGGAACCGTTTGCAGCAATAACACATAGCGACCCACTTTGATTACAAACATAGTAGAAAAACCTATCTTTGCAAGTCATTTTTCCGGTTAGAAACCGCCCGTTAATCAAAGTTTAATACGGTAGTGGCTGGTGGTTCGTATTTAGTGGTTAGTAGTGTTCTGGATCCCAATAGTGCCACTATCCACTGCCAGCCAGCCACTACTCACTCATTTTATGGCTAACACGATTCCCTCACGCAGCGAAAATTATTCTGAATGGTATAACGAACTGGTCAAACGCGCCGACTTAGCCGAGAACTCCGCCGTGCGGGGCTGCATGGTCATTAAACCCTACGGCTTTGCCATCTGGGAGAAAATGCAGCGCGCCCTCGACGATATGTTCAAGGAAACCGGCCACCAGAATGCCTATTTCCCGCTGTTTATCCCCAAATCGTTTCTCAGCAAAGAAGCCTCTCACGTAGCAGGATTCGCCAAGGAATGCGCCGTGGTAACGCATTACCGGCTTAAAAACGCCGAAGATGGCTCCGGCGTCATTGTCGATCCCGACGCTAAATTAGAAGAGGAACTGATCGTACGGCCCACGTCGGAAACGGTGATCTGGAGCAGCTACAAAAACTGGATTCAGTCGTACCGGGATCTGCCCTTGCTCATCAATCAGTGGGCCAACGTGGTCCGCTGGGAAATGCGGACCCGGATTTTTCTGCGTACGTCCGAATTTCTTTGGCAGGAGGGCCACACCGCCCACGCCACCGCCGACGAAGCCATGGCCGAAACCCGGCAGATGCTGGAGGTCTACGCCCGTTTTGCCGAAGAATGGATGGCCATGCCCGTAATTAAAGGCATCAAAACCGCCAACGAACGCTTTGCCGGGGCCGACGAAACATTCTGCATCGAAGCCATGATGCAGGACGGAAAGGCCCTGCAGGCAGGTACGTCGCACTACTTAGGGCAGAACTTTGCGAAAGCGTTCGACGTGCAGTTTCTCACGAAGCAGAACCAGTTGGAATACGTCTGGGGCACATCCTGGGGCGTGAGCACCCGGCTGATGGGTGCCCTCATCATGGCCCACTCCGACGATCAGGGGCTGGTGCTGCCGCCCAAACTGGCCCCGATTCAGGTGGTGATCGTACCCATTTTCCGGAACGAGGAACAACTCGACGCCCTTGCCGCCGTCGTGAAACCGCTGATGCAGGACCTGCGCAAACGGGGCATCTCCGTGAAATTCGACGATTCGGATGCGAACAAACCCGGCTGGAAATTCGCCGAATACGAACTGCGGGGCGTTCCGGTCCGGCTGGCGATGGGTGCCCGCGACCTCGAATCCGGCACCGTTGAAGTCGCCCGGCGCGACCTGAAAACCAAAGAGACCGTTGCCTTCGCCGGTATTGCTGATCACATTCAGGCCTTGCTGGATGCTATTCAGGAGAACATTTATAACAAAGCCCACGCCTTCCGGCAGGAAAATATGTTCCCGGTGGATACGATGGCGCAGTTTGAGGAGCAGATCGAAAAAGGCGGATTTCTGCTGGCGCACTGGGATGGCACCTCCGAGACGGAAGAAGCCATCAAAGAAGCAACGAAAGCCACTATACGTTGCATCCCCCTGAACGCGGAACCCGAAGAAGGCCACTGTATCTATTCGGGCAAGCCGTCGCATCAGCGCGTCGTCTTTGCGCGGGCGTACTAAACTACAGTGGCATTCAGTGGTCATTTAGAGTCATTGTCGGGCAATTATCGCGTGGACCGGCAATGATTCTAAATGACCGCTTAGGGCCAACCAATACCAATGAATCCTTGTTGCTCGGTAAAACGCCGTTTTTCATGACCGCTTCGTCTGCCATTACACCCGATCTGCTTGCGTCGGCGATGACCTATACCGAGTTTATTACCCTCTCGAAAGCCCTGCTGGCCGACCGGAAAACCACCTCCGACGATCCGCATTACAATACCGACCGGATTCTCGAACTGACCGATCTGAACCTGCACCGCATCAGCCGCTTGGACCGCACGACCACGCTGAACCCGGACCTGATCGAAGCCGCAAAGGCCGTTTCCGGGCCGTGGACGTGGTTGGTGCTGGTGGAATCGTGGTGTGGTGACGTAGCGCAGTGTCTGCCGGTGATTAAACAGATCGCCGACCTGAACCCGGTGATCGAGCTGAAACTGCTGCTGCGCGATAAAAATGTAGACGTGATCGATGCCTACCGCACCAACGGGGGCCGCTCCATTCCAAAACTAATTTGCCTGACCACCGATACCCGCACGGAGTTGGGCACCTGGGGGCCGCGCCCGGCCGTGCTGCAAACACTGATGAATGCCTGGAAAGCCGAAGGGATAGCCCTCGATGATCTGCTGGAACACGTACACGGCTGGTACGCCAAAGACCGGACGCAGGCCGTACAGGCGGAGTTGCTGCAATTGATTCAGGCGTGGTCAGCAGTCTGATTCAGGCGGGTTGAGGAGCTTCGGTTTCGGTCATCATGCTTTCAACGCTTTGGGTGGGGTCGATCACTAACCAGAGCAAACTGCTGCACAGGAGCAGAAACGCAATGAAATACAGCGGCATGTTGTAGTCGCCGGTGCGGCTGACGATCTCGCCGAACACAATGGCCAGAAAAAATGCGCCCAATTGCCCGGCGGTGTTCATCGCGCCCGACACCGTTCCGGCCCGGCTGCGGCCAATGTCCACGCAAACGGCAAAGGCTACCGGCAGCGTCAGGTCCTTGAACAGCATCCCGATCGCCAGCAGATAAGCCGCCGTCTGGTTATCGGCCGTGAGCGAAGCCGTCAGCATCACCGCGCTCGACAGGCCCATGCCCACTAAGCCCACCACGCGTCGTCCAAACGTCAGCCCATAGCGTTTGGCTAACCAGTCGCTGAGGTAGCCGCCGGTGAAGCAACCCACGGCCCCCAGCACAAACGGCAGTGTGGTGAAGAGTTTCATCTGCTGCTCCGAAAAGTGCCGCCCTTCCTGCAAATACGTGGGCAGCCAGGCCGAGAAGAAATACGCCCCGTACATAAAGAAGTGAAACATCAGCATCAACGCCCACAGGTTACGGCTGCGCAGCATGGCCCGCCACGGAAACCGGTGTGCGCCCGCCCCGTGCCCATCAGCCCGGTACCGACGACCGGTTTCGATGGTTGTCAACTCCGCCGGTGACACGCCTGGCTGCTGATGCGGAAAATCACGGAACCAGATGTACCAGACCAGTGCCCACAGGAGTCCCAGCGCGCCCATGACCAGAAACGATGCCCGCCAGCCGAAGGCAATGGACACCGGAACGACGATCAACGGCGACAGTGCCCCGCCCAGCCGCCCGGCTCCCCAGATGAACGCCTGCGCCCGCCCCGTTTCGACGGCCGGAAACCACCGCGACACCACAATGGAACTGTTGGGATACGCCCCGGCCTCGCCAATACCGAACAGAAACCGCGTGATTATCAGCGAACCAAACCCGGTTGCCGCCCCGGTCAGGGCCGTAAAGCCCGACCACCAGACCACAATCCGGGTGAGCACCCGCCGGGGACCCACGCGGTCGCCGAGGGCACCGGTCGGAATCTCAAAAAGGGCGTAGGCCAGCGCGAAAGCCCCCAACACGTAGCCAAACTGCTGATTGCTTAGCCCCAGATCGGTTTTCATGCGCACACCCACCACCGAAATACACACCCGGTCGAGGTAGGTGATGACCGACAGAAAAAACAGGAACGTCAGTACGCGGTAACGGTAAAACATGGGCGGGTGGGGCAGGAGTGTGGGGAAATATACAAATACCGCCGAAGACTCCACAGCCACTGGCGCGGAAAACGGCCGAAGAATCGGGCCGTTCGGAGCGGGTTCTGTACCTTTGTTGCCATCAAAAAAACGATTTTGAGTTATGGCACAAGCAAAAACCGGCGACACCGTTCAGGTGCATTATACCGGCACTCTGACCGATGGAACCATTTTTGACTCCTCGAAGGGGCGCGAACCGCTCGAATTTACGCTCGGTGGCGGGCAGGTCATCAAAGGCTTCGACGACGGTATTTCGGGTATGGCCGTGGGTGATTCCAAAACGGTAAACATTCCGGTAGAAGATGCCTACGGACCGGCGCACGAAGAGATGGTCTTTACCCTGGGCCGCGATGAGATTCCGGCCGACATTCCGCTCGAAGAAGGCATGACCCTGAACATGCACGAAGATGGCAGTCCCCAGCCCATTCCCGTGATTATCCGGCAGGTGACCGATACCAGCGTCACCCTCGACGCCAATCATCCCCTGGCCGGGCAGGACCTGGTTTTTGAGGTCGAACTGGTGGGGATTATGTAAGAAGTTAGTGGTTAGTGTTAAGTGGTTAGGGGTAATAGTAAGTCAATGAAGTATTTGCTACTAACCCCCAACCACTTAACACTACTCCCTGATTATTCCTCCATTGCCTGTAGCCCGGCCAGTTCGCGCAGGGCGATGTCGATGCTTTTCAGGTGGCCGCGGGCGGTGGCTGCGGCCAAAGCTACCGTCATGGCACCGATATTCAGGCTGACTGTCAGATTTTTAGCATTGCTGAGGGTATTTGCCGCTTTGTTTACGGCACGCATGATTTGGTCGTAGGCAGGCAATGCTTCGTTGAGGATTGCCCGCGTCTGTCCCGTTTCGAGGTCGTTCGCCCGGTTGAGCAGACTGTTCTGACAGGCATTCATGTCTAAGTGCTGTTCCACCGAAAACTCCGCCCAGTGCAGGGCCTGGTAGGCGTTCAGCAGTCGGGCAACGGTGCGCCACTGCTGCGCGAGTGACGTAAGCTGGTCGTCGGTAAAACTTTCCATGGAATACAATGGCGGAAGCAGAAGCGGAACGGTGTGGAGTCGTAAGATAGGGTGCTGGTTAAGGCAATCAAACAGGAACCCCGTATATTGAACGAACGGTCGAAAACCGCACCGGCTTACGTGTGGTTATTACTCCATGGAAGAAACAGCCGTCAATGTGGGGTACGCCTGCATCAATTTAAGCCTGCAGGCCGGTCGACCCGCCGATAAGGTGATTACCAACCGGGGTATGGTTAAAAAAACCTTTGTCGAGCGCGGCCTGCCCTATGCCTCCCAACTCGCCCTGCAAAACGTGCGCGATCTGCTGACGGTAGTCGACTGGAACCTGAGTCATGGCTTTCGGATTTTCCGAGTCTCGTCGGACCTGTTTCCGTGGGCATCGGAGTATCGAATCGCTGATTTGCCCGACTTCACGGATATCCGGGTCACCCTCGAAGAGATCGGTAGTCGGCCCATCCGCCTGACCATGCACCCCGGTCCGTTCAATCACCTCGCCGGGCAGGGTAAAGTGCTCGACAATACGATCAAGGACCTGGAATATCAGTCGGACGTGTTCGATCTGATGGGCCTGAAACCCTCGCACTGGAACAAAATAAACATTCATGCTGGGGGCACCTACGGCGATAAAGCGGCCACACTGACCCGTTTCGCCCAAAATTTTGGCCTGCTCTCCGAAAACCTGCGGGCGCGGTTAGTGGTCGAAAACGACGACCGGCCCTCGCTCTACACCGTTCGGGACCTGTTGACGCTGCATGAGCAAATCGGGACGCCCATCACCTTCGATTATTTTCATCACTCGCTCAACCCCGGCGACCAAACCGAAGAAGAGGCCTTTCTGATGGCCCATTCCACCTGGGATGTCCGGCCGGTGGTGCATTACTCCGATTCGCGGCAGGAGCGGGAAGATCCTAAAGCCAGGCGCGAAGCCCACGCCGACTGGCTCTACTCGCCGGTGAATACCTACGGCAAAGCAGTAGACATTGTTTTTGAATCCAAGATGAAGGAGCTGGCCATCATGCGGCTCCGGGGCGATTTATCCGCCGAACAGAAAACGGTACAGGTGGTCATCAAGTAGTCATTTAGTGTATTTCCAAATGCCCGCCAGTGACGATGGTAACCCCTAAAAAAACACAGCCAGCCCCCGCATAGGGACTGGCTGCTGTTGGTAAAGAAAGCGTTGCTTAGTGCTGAATCTGAATGTGTTCGGCAAACTTCTTCTGCTCGGGACCCACCACAAACGTGTAGTCACCGGCGGGCAGCGTGTTCAGGTCGAACCGGCGGGTATTGGTCGCCTTCACGTCATCCTGAAAAACCAGGTCGTTCTGCTGGTTGTAGATCGCCACGTTGACCGTCCGTACGTTGGTGGCCGGCAGGGTCACCTCAAACTTGTTCTTGGCGTAGGGCGTCAGCGTGGGTTTATCGAGCTGGCTGTACGATTGCGCGTTCACCGTTAACTCGTTGCCGCGCACCGTCAGGCCCTGCGAGAGCCAGAACGTATCGTTGGTGGCCGTCAGAAAATACTGACCGTCGGGCAGGGTCTTCATGTCAAACCCCATACCCCGCAGATCTTTGGCCTGCACCTGACCCTGATAGAGCGTGTTGCCCTCGGCGTCGATGATGGCTACGGATACGGGTGTGTTGATCGGTGTATATAGGCGAACTTTCTTGCTCTCGGATTTGATCACCTTCACCTTCCCCGAGACCGTACCGTTGTCGGCAAAAGCACCTCCCGTGCTGGCCAAACTCCAGGCTGCGAACAGCATGGCTACTGATAGACGAACTTTTTTCATGGGTGATAATTATTCGGTTGATTCGATGGCAAAGGTGGGGGCACAAGCCGCTACGATGCAAGCATTGACCAACTGATAACCAGTTACATAGCGAAAGTTCATATAAAAATGCTACCCGATACCGGTAGAATGAAGCATTTCTTGAAAAAAGTCAATAAGTCCCTATTTTTGTCTGTATCGTTGTATTTTTTTAATAATTTGAAAAAATAGAACTCATTGCTTGTCCAGTACTATTTTTTTACAGGCATAGTCCAACTTTACATTTTAGGCAACAACCCGTTGAAAAAAAGAATACCCGGCAAACTACCTGAAAAGGTAGTTTGCCGGGTATAAATGGAGCCTACAGGGCTACCTGATTCAGCGAAATACGGCTCCGAAACAGAGAAGCGTATGGTGGAGAATAGCCCGATAGCCGGACGATTAATACGGGTGGTCGATGGATAACCGACGGATTTTATCGCGGGTACGCTTCAGGCGCATCTTCACGGCACTGTCTTTCAGGTTAAACTGCCGGGCAATTTCCTTGATGTCCAACCCATCCTCGTATTTCAACCGCAGAAAAACGATTTCTTCGGGCGCTATCTGGCTCATCACCTGCGAGAGCTGCTGCAACTGATATTCGAGGACGTCGGTGTCGTCGGTGTCAGGCGCATGGTAGTGGTAATCGACATCATCGTCGAGGGCTACCGTAGCGGTTCGGTTGGCCAAACGGAGCTGATCCATGCAGTAGTTATAAGAGATGGAGTACAGCCAGGTCGAAAACGCGGAACGTTCTTTAAAATTACCGAGGCTGACAAACACCCGCAGAAAAATGTCGTGGGTGAAGTCCTGCGCTTTAGCCGTATCCTTGGTCAGCGAAAAGCACCGCCGGTATACTTTGGTAACGTAGCGATTGTAAAGAATTTCGAAATAGTCGCTTTCGTTGGTTTTGAGATAATTACGGATTAATTCCTCGTCTCGTAACTGACAATGCATGGTATGGATCGTGGAAAGTTTATGTATGGGTCGGGGTGGCACGGATGCAGCGCATATCGCTATGGATACACCGTGTAGCAAATATGAGACTTTTTACGTTCCATACCTTTTTTGTTCACTAAATATGGTTTAAAGCCGTTCTGACAAATTATTCTCCTGTCATTTGACAAGGGTAAGGTATTAAAACCATGAACATTTGCGCTGAAAATGAATTAAGCGGTCACCTGCTTAAACAGTTGCTTACGCTGAAGCAACCGGGCGGGCAGTTACTACAAACGTCAGGTGGGCCTGCTTCACCGGACTACCCCGGATAATTACGAGAAAACAGCGCTGTCCGATTGGCTGATCCGTCAACTCATTGACGGCGCTACATCCGGGCGGGCAACCCCCGGCGGGGAAAGTTTCGGAATGCCGGTAACATTGATTTACCTTTGCCGACAGATTTTCTGCTGGATAAATCGACGTGGCCCGGTCAACGTGACCTGGTCAGCGAGACCCGGTGGCCTGTAACATTAAATCAGTACCCTGCTGGCTTCAGGGAATGCTTATGGTACCAAATGATGAACTGATTCGCATAATTGACCTGCTGAACACAACCTACGAAAGTGAAGAGGCCTGGCATGGTCCGTCCGTGGTCGAAGCCCTGCGTGAGGTATCGCCCGTTATGGCCGGTCAGCGGTTAACCCCCAATACCCACACCATTGCCGAGCTGGTTTTTCACATGACAAGCTGGCGGATCTTTTGCGTGAAAAAAATGCAGGGCGACGCTACGTTCGACATCACCGCGCCCGACAAAAACTTTGGTGCCCTGCCCGATAAAATTGATGACTTCGAGTGGGAAGCCCTGCAAATGGAGCTTAGCCTGAGCCAGGAAGAACTCGTGAACGAACTCGACAAACGTGACGACGACGAATTTTTGGAAGACATCGTCCCCGGTCGTGATTATACGTACTACGACATGCTGCACGGCATCATCAATCACGACCTGTACCATACCGGGCAGATCATGCTGATCCAGAAAGGCCTGCTGTTCAAAGGCGTAAGCTCATCGGCGCATACCGAAGAGGATGACTTCGACGGGGCCTACGGGGATGCCTATCAGGATGACTATTAACCGACAGCCGCTTGAATTACTGGTTAGTTAAGTCCGAACCCGACAAATACGGCTGGCATCATTTTACCCGGCAGGGGCGGGCCGTCTGGGATGGCGTACGTAACTACCAGGCCCGCAACAACCTCCGGCTCATGCGGCTGGGCGATGCGGTGCTGTTCTACCACAGCGTAACCAAACCGGGCGTTGTCGGGCTGGCTACCGTCGTCCGGGAGGCATACCCCGATCCTACGGCCGCGGCAGAAGAGACCATCTCGAAAGCGTGGGTAGTGGTCGAACTGGAGCCGGTATTGGCACTGGCCCGGCCGGTGGCGCTGGCTGAACTGAAAGCCGAGCCCATGCTGGCGAATATGGCCCTGCTGAAACAGTCGCGGTTGTCCGTATCGCCCCTGCGTTCCGATGAGTTTGAACTGATTCTTGAAATGGGGCAATAACGTCGGCCCGTTGTGCCCGGTACCGCTAACTGAAATCATTATTTTGTCTGATCTGCAATTACTAACGCCGTCGTCCTGGCCGGCCTACGAACTCATCGACTCCGGTAATTTTGAGAAACTCGAACGGTTTGGCGACTATGTGCTGGCCCGGCCCGAACCGCAGGCCATCTGGGAGCCTACGCTGCCCGCCGACGAGTGGAACCGCTTAGCAACGGCCTCGTTCCGGCGCGACCGGCAATCGCCCGAACGGGGCGACTGGTCATTCCATGCCCCCCTGCGCGATCCGTGGTACGTCGATTTTAGTCAGGATGGGCTGGACCTGCGGTTTAAACTGTCGCTGACCAGTTTTAAGCACGTCGGTCTGTTTCCCGAACAGGCCAGCAACTGGGCCTTTATTGCCGAAAAAGTTAAAAAACTGCCAACCCAAACGACCCCGAAAGTGCTGAATCTGTTCGCTTACACGGGGGCGGCCTCGCTGGCGGCCCGGCAGGCGGGGGCCGACGTTACCCACGTCGATGCCGTAAAGCCGATTATTACCTGGGCGCGGGAAAACATGGAAGCCAGCGGGTTGGACAACATCCGGTGGGTGGTAGAAGATGCCCTGAAATACGTAAAGCGCGAGGTACGCCGGGGCAATCAGTACCAGGGCATCATTCTGGACCCACCGGCCTACGGACGCGGCCCGGAAGGCGAAAAGTGGGTGCTGGAAGAAAATCTGGGCGAACTGCTCCGGCTCTGTGCTGACTTACTCGACCGCGAAAATTTCTTTTTTATCATCAACCTCTACTCGCTCGGCTTTTCCTCCCTCATTTTAGACAACCTGATGCGGCAGAACTTCGGAAACAACCCACCCAACGCCGAATGGGGCGAACTTTTCGTTGAAGACGGGCATCAGAAGCCGTTGCCGCTGGGTGTGTTTTATCGGTTTTCGTCAATCTAAGGCCTATCTTTGGATTAATTGACTGATTGAATAGGGTCGGCAGAACCATATAATCAGTCAAGTAGTCCACTACTCAAATGCGCTCTGGTAACGTGATTCTATTTGTGCTGCTGCTGGCTGTGCTGGCCGGGTGCGGTACGTCGAACCGGCAGCAGGCCGCCATTCCCGCTCTGCCGCAGGCCAACGACAGCATCCGTGCCGAAGCCGCTTTACTGGCACTGACCCGTGCCATCAACCAGGCAGCACCCGCCACGGCCTACGCCAAACGGGCTGCGTTGTACCTCTCGGCGGGCCGTGTCCGCGAAGCCTTGGCCGACATTGACGAGGCCATCAGCCGGAACGATAACGCCGGACGCTATTTTCTGACGAAAGCCGCCGTGCTGCGTGCCCTGAATCAGCCCGAAAAGGCCCTTGAAGTCGCGCAGCGGGCCGAAATTCTGGGCGTCGATACGCCCGAGTTATACACGCTGCTGGGCGATTTGCTGCAACAGCAGAATCAGTTTGGCCGGGCACATCTGTACGTGGCCAAAGCCCTGCAAATGGCCCCTTACGACGGTGAAGCCTATTATTTCAACGGACTGATGGCCGCCAAACAGGGCGATACCACGCAGGCCCTGTCGCTGTATCTGACTTCGCTCCGGCTGAAACCCCGCTTCCTGCCTACCTATCAGCAATTGGCGTTGGTGTACCGGTCGCTGGGGGATCTGAATTCGGCGATGACCTATAATGAACAGGCCGTGCGCTATTTTCCCGACAATGCGCAGTTGCAGTACAACCGGGGTCTTATTTACCAGACCGCCGGTCGGCTCGACAGTGCATTGACGGGCTACCAGCAGGCCCTTCGCCTGCAGCCCGACCTGTATCAGGCCGCGTTTCAGTCGGGATTGATTTACCAGAAGGTGCGGAACTACCCGGTAGCACTGGCTCATTTTCAGCGGGTACAACAGCTACGGCCGCAGTTTCCGCGCATCGACTTTTTTATTGGCATGGCCCTCGAACAGACCGGGCAGTGGGAACCCGCCATTGTTGCTTACAGTAAGGCGATGCAACGCGATCCGACCGATCAGCAGGCGTATTACGGCTACTGGCGGAGTCAGAAACGGCAGTCTGCGCAAACGTACGGCTCGTATTTACCGGCCCCAACGCTGGCCAAGGGCTATGACCCGGCCCGAACTGGTCCGGTTCTGGATACCAGCCGCGTCCGCATTTCGACTATTCAGCCCAAACAGCGGTCATCGACCCGTTCCGATTCCATGACCCGAACGGTAAAGATGCCGGGAAGTAATTAGTGGTCAGGATGGAGTGGTTGGACGCTTAACTAACCACCAACCACTCCATCCTGACCACTAAAAATAAGTCGGCCGCAGTTGTAGGCAGCTGGTGGGTAAACTATTAAAACAAGACCACAATGACTGTTCAGGATGTAATGATCCGCGTGACGCTGCCCGACGGGAGTGTGCGCGAGTACCCACAGGGAAGTTCCGCCCATGATGTAGCCCTCAGCATCAGCGAGGGCCTGGCCCGCAACGTGCTGGCCGCCCGCGTAAACGGCAAGGTGCAGGACGCGAGTCTGCCCATCGACGCCGATGCTACGGTGCAACTGCTGACCTGGAACGATGCCGAGGGCAAAGCCACGTTCTGGCATTCGTCGGCGCACCTGCTGGCCGAAGCCCTGGAATCCCTGTATCCGGGAGTGAAATTTGGCATTGGTCCGGCCCTTGAAAACGGGTTTTACTACGATGTCGACCTCGATGGCAAGCCGTTTTCGCAGGAGGATTTTAAAAAGGTCGAAGACAAAATGCTCGAACTGGCCCGGCAGAAACAGGCGTATGTTCGTACGCCCGTCAGCAAGGCCGATGCCATCGCGTACTTCACCGAAAAGGGCGATCCGTACAAATTAGACCTGATCGACGGGCTGGACGATGGTTCGATCACGTTTTACAGTCAGGGGAGTTTCACCGATCTGTGCCGGGGACCCCACATTCCGAACACCAGTTTTATCAAAGCCGCCAAGCTCATGAACGTGTCGGGCGCGTACTGGCGGGGCGACGAGAAAAATAAGCAGTTGACCCGCATTTACGGCATCACGTTTCCGAAACAGAAGGAACTCGACGATTACCTGCACCTGCTGGAAGAAGCCAAAAAGCGCGACCACCGCAAGCTGGGTAAAGAACTCGAACTGTTCGCGTTTTCGGATAAAGTAGGCGCGGGGTTACCCCTGTGGTTGCCCAAAGGCGCGTTGATCCGCGAACGGCTCGAAAACTTTCTGCGTCGGGCACAGGTGCGGGCCGGTTATTCGCCGGTGGTAACGCCCCACATTGGCAGTAAAGAACTGTACGTTACCTCGGGCCACTGGGAGAAGTACGGCAAGGATTCGTTTCAGCCCATCCACACGCCCGACGCCGACGAGGAGTTTTTGCTGAAACCGATGAACTGCCCGCACCACTGCGAAATCTACAAAACCAAGCCCCGGTCGTACCGCGACCTACCGCTGCGGCTGGCTGAGTTCGGTACCGTTTACCGCTACGAGCAATCGGGCGAACTCCACGGTTTAACCCGCGTACGGGGTTTCACGCAGGACGATGCCCATATTTTCTGCCGTCCCGATCAGGTGAAGGAGGAGTTCATGAAAGTAATCGACCTGGTATTGTACGTCTTCCGGTCGCTGGGTTTCAACGATTACAGCGCCCAGGTGTCGCTGCGGGACCCGGCTGTAGAAGGTAAATACATCGGCTCCGACGATCTGTGGGAGAAAGCTGAGTCGGCTATTATCGAGTCGGCCACGGCAAAAGGATTGCCGTTCGTGAAGGAACTGGGCGAAGCGGCTTTCTACGGCCCTAAACTCGACTTCATGGTGCGCGACGCCTTAGGCCGCAAGTGGCAGTTGGGGACAATTCAGGTCGATTACAACCTGCCGAACCGCTTTGAACTGGAATACGTCGGCGCGGATAACCAGAAACACCGGCCCGTCATGATTCACCGGGCGCCGTTTGGCTCGATGGAGCGGTTCATTGCCATCCTGATCGAAAATACGGCCGGCAACTTCCCGCTCTGGCTGTCGCCGGATCAGATCGCTATTCTGCCGATTTCGGAGAAGTACGAGGCCTACGCCAACGACGTGTTTCTGCAACTTCAGGAGCACGACATCCGGGGCTACGTGGATCACCGCGACGAGAAGATCGGCCGTAAAATCCGCGATGCCGAGGTGACCAAAGTGCCGTTTATGCTCATCGTGGGCGATAAGGAACAGGCCGACGGTCAGATTTCGGTCCGGCGCAAAGGCCAGGGTGATCTGGGGAGTATGTCCATCGGTGCCTTCACGGACCTGTTTCGGGAAGAAGTAAAACTGGTGTAGATTGATTGAACTGCACCGGCGGCCCGGACGGATTTTTAGGATCGTTATGATTAAACCGCGTCGGCAGATCGAATAATCTTAAAAAATTACAACGATCCTAAAAATCCGTGTGCTATTCCCTTGCAACCGAGCATCGTTTTTTTTAGATTGCCCGAAACTTTTACATACCCCAAACGTTAGTTAAAACGAATTTTCGTTTAAAGAACGCTAAACACACTCTATGGCATTACAGCGCAGACCACCCCGTCGCGTGGTTGAAGAACCCTACCGGATTAACGAACGCATTCAGACCAAAGAGGTCCGCGTTGTCGGTGAAAATGTTGAACAAGGTATTTTCGATATAGACAAGGCCAAAGCGATAGCCAAAGCGCAGAACCTTGACCTGGTTGAGATTTCGCCGAACGCCGTTCCGCCCGTTTGCCGCGTGGTGGACTACTCCAAGTTCAAATACGAGCAGAAGAAGAAGCAGAAGGAAATCAAGGCTAAAGCGCAGAAAGTAGTGATCAAAGAAATTCGGTTTGGTCCCAACACCGATGATCACGACTTTGAATTCAAACTCAAACACGCCATTGGTTTCCTGAAGGAAGGAGCCAAAGTAAAAGCCTACGTACAGTTTGTGGGCCGGGCGATTGTCTTTAAAGACCGGGGCTTCGATTTGTTGCACCGCTTTGCGCAGGGCTTAGAGGACATCGGTAAGGTCGAATCCGAACCTAAGTTGGAAGGCAAGCGGATGAGTATGTTTCTGGCCCCGAAAGTGGCGGCTCCGGCGGCTCCCAAAAAGCCAAACCCGAATACAGTACCGACCCCCGCTTCATCGGCTCCCGCAGCACCGGCGGCTCCGGTTCAAACCCCGCAATAACGCACGGATATAGCCCGGACGTTGGCTGCTGGTTGTAAGGAACGAGACTTTTTCACAGGTCTATCGCCTTACGGTCAGCAGCCAACGTCTTTTTTTGCTATCTTTGCGGCCTGTTTATTTCAAAACGGTTCAGTTGTATGCACAAGAACAAAACCAATTCGGCCGCCAAGAAGCGCTTTAAGCTGACCGGCACCGGAAAAATCAAACGGAAGCATGCCTTCCACAGTCACATTCTGACCAAGAAAACCACCAAGCAGAAGCGTAACCTGACGCATTCGACCCTGGTGCACCCGACCAACGAAGTACGCATCAAGGCGTTGCTGAAATTGTCGTAGTTGTCAGTCTGTTCAAATTTGGGTAGTCTCCCAGGTTTTCTGTTTCACCCGATTGCTGGCTTTTTAAGAATCACGCAGCGGATCGCCAGCCGTCAAAAAACAAATCAAACATGCCACGTTCCGTCAATCACGTAGCCTCACGGGCACGTCGGAAAAAAATGATGAAGTTGGCCAAAGGGTACTTTGGTCGTCGTAAAAACGTATGGACGGTCGCCAAGAACGCCATCGAAAAAGCATTGGTCTACGCTTACCGGGACCGGCGCGCCAAGAAACGCGATTTCCGGGGCCTCTGGATTCAGCGGATCAACGCCGGTACGCGGCAGTACGGTATGTCTTATTCGGCGTTTATCGGTGCCCTCAACAAGTCGGAGATTACGTTGAACCGTAAAGTGCTGGCCGACTTAGCCATGAACCACCCCGAAGCGTTTAAAGCCGTGGTGGATCAGTTGAAATAAACAGACTTGCTTTCCAAAGCAGCGAAAACCCGGCTCATGGCCGGGTTTTTTGTGTTTTACAGGTTACGTCTCTATGACCTTTGTTTTCAGTCCGGCCCAGGTTTCGTCCGGCAACCGGCCGAGCAGGTAAAGGTCAATCTCCGTTTCGCCGACCCGAAACAGTTGCCGGTCGGGGAGGGGCTGCATCAGGGTTTGGAGTTGCTTGAATGCGGCCGTACGGGCTTTTTCTTCGTCGCGGTACCAGTCCTCTTCCGCCGTGACGGGTTGCCAGAAATCAGCCTCGCTCCTGATCTCGACGGATACTGATGGGGGTAGCATGAGCCATTCTTTTAGCTGGCTGACGGTTAATGGTTCGTGGGTTTTCAACGGGCAAATGACCCACTCGACGGGTTCATCCGATTCGCTGGGGTATAACAAACCAGTGAGCAACGGGCGTATTTGCTCCGCAACGGGTGAAATTATTTTGGTTGATTCGTTACCCTCGCTCTGTTGTTCCGTCATTAGTTCGTGGCCTTGATGCCCGGCAAAGTAAACAATCATTTAGAGTACTTGTTACATTTTGAGGCAAGACCTGCGGCCATGGCCGTTAACCTAAAAAACCTTTCGATTATGTTTGAAACCTTAATGAACCTCGTGCAGCAGCATTCTGGACAGGCAATTGTGAACAATCCGGCCATTCCGAACGAACAAAACAACACGGCCATGGAAACCGTCACCCAGAGTATTCTCGGTGGCCTTCAGCAACAGGCACAGGGCGGTGGTCTGAGCAGTTTGATGGGCATGTTATCGGGTGGTGGCAGCAACGTAACCGACAGTCCCGTAACGCAGGGTGTGCAACAGAACGTGCAGCAAAACCTGATGGAGAAACTGGGCATTTCACCGGCTGTGGCCATGTCCGTTGCCGGTGCGCTGGTCCCGATGGTGCTTAATAAACTGATGCATAAGGCGCAGGACCCCAACGATTCGAGCGTGGATAGTAACAGCATCATGAGTGCGCTCACCGGCGGTCAGCAGGGTGGTGGCGGTTTAGGAGGTATGCTGGGCGGCCTGTTTGGTAAGTAACCCTGATTCGGCTATTGGCCTAAATGCGGATAGGATAAAAGCGGATGACCGGGTGTCATCCGCTTTTTTTGTGGCAGAGTTTAAATCAATACCCCGTCATATTGGCCCGGCCAGTCGGGTTTTGCTGTCAATCTGGCAGAAAAATAAGGAAACAACAGGGCTGGCACATTGCTTGTAAAAGAGAGTATGTCTGTCAAACACAAGATCAGCAACGATAGTAACTAAACCGAATCATGGGAAAAATTATTGGTATTGACTTAGGAACAACCAACTCGTGCGTCGCCGTCATGGAAGGTAACGAGCCGGTTGTGATTCCGAATAGCGAAGGCCGCCGGACCACGCCCTCCGTCGTGGCGTTCATGGACAACGGCAACGGCGAACGCAAAGTCGGTGATCCGGCCAAACGTCAGGCGATCACCAACCCTAAAAATACCATCGCGTCGATCAAACGGTTCATGGGCCGCCGGTACGATGAAGTAACGAACGAACTTAAAAATACGGCCTACACCGTAGAAAACGGACCCAACAACACCCCACGGGTGCGCATCGGCGACCGGCAATACACGCCACAGGAGCTTTCGGCGCTGATTCTGCAAAAGATGAAGCAAACCGCCGAAGATTATCTGGGCCAGACCGTAACCGAAGCCGTCATTACGGTACCGGCTTACTTCAATGATGCCCAGCGGCAGGCCACCAAAGAAGCCGGTCAGATTGCGGGTCTCGACGTAAAGCGGATCATCAACGAACCAACGGCGGCTGCCCTGGCGTACGGGCTGGACAAGACCAACCACGACATGAAAATTGCCGTGTTTGACCTCGGTGGCGGTACGTTCGATATTTCGATTCTGGAACTGGGCGATGGCGTATTTGAAGTAAAATCGACCGATGGTGACACGCACCTCGGCGGTGACGACTTCGATCAGGTCATTATCGACTGGCTGGCCGGGGAATTCCTGAACGACGAGCGCATCGACCTGCGGAAAGACCCAATGGCCCTGCAACGGTTGAAGGAAGCCGCCGAAAAAGCCAAAGTCGAATTGTCGAGTTCGTCTTCCACGGAAATCAACCTGCCGTACATCATGCCGGTGGATGGTATTCCGAAGCACCTGGTGCGGACGCTGAGCCGGGCCAAATTCGAGCAGTTAGCCGACGCGCTCATTCAGCGGATGCTGGAACCCTGCCGCCGGGCCATCAAAAACTCGGGCTTAGCCACTACCCAAATCGACGAAGTGATTTTGGTGGGTGGTTCGACCCGGATTCCCCGCGTACAGGATGAAGTCGAAAAACTCTTCGGCAAGAAACCATCGAAAGGCGTTAATCCCGACGAAGCCGTGGCCATTGGTGCTGCCATTCAGGGGGGTGTGCTGACGGGTGAGGTGAAAGACGTGCTGCTGCTGGACGTTATTCCGCTCTCGCTGGGTATCGAAACGATGGGTGGTGTATTTACCAAGATGGTGGAAGCCAACACGACCATTCCGAGCAAGAAAACGGAAACATACTCGACGGCGTCGGACAATCAGCCGAGCGTAGAGATCAATATTTTGCAGGGTGAGCGGCCAATGGCGCAGCAGAATCGTCAGCTGGGCCGGTTTATCCTGTCCGACATTCCGCCCGCCCCGCGTGGTGTGCCGCAAATCGAGGTGACCTTCGACGTGGATGCTAACGGTATTCTGAACGTAACGGCCCGCGACAAAGGCACTGGTAAAGAACAGAAAATTCGGATTGAAGCCAGCAGCGGTCTAACCGATGCCGAAATCACCCGGATGCGCGAAGAAGCCAAAGCCAATGAAACGTCGGATAAAGCGGAACGCGAGAAAATCGAGAAGGTGAATCAGGCCGATTCGATGGTGTTCCAGACCGAGAAGCAGTTGAAAGACTACGGCGACAAATTGTCGGAAGTCAATAAAACCGCCATTGAGGGAGCACTGACCGAACTGAAAACGGCCCACGCATCCCGCGATGCAGCCGCCATCGACGCGGCCTTGGCCAAGCTGAACGAAGCCTGGGCAACGGCCTCGACCGAAATGTACAACGCGACCAACGCCCAGGGGGGTAACCCAATGGACGGTGCCGGTTTCGAGGGTGGGGCGCAGGCCGGAAACGGTCAGGGTCAACCCACCGACGGTGACGTGTCGGACGTGCCGTACGAAGAAGTGAAATAACTGGATAGCCAGCCCGGTCTGATGCACCGGATTTGACGGATTGTTCGGATTACAAGTAGTGAAAAGCCCCTGCCAGGAATGACGGGGGCTTTTTCGTTTTTGTGAATCAATTGTAAAACAGACGGATTAACTCACCGGGGCCGTACTGAACAGGGCTGCGGTTTGCTGACCATCGGCGACGCCTAAACCGGTGCAGGCATCCCAGCCCGCTTTGGATGCGTAGCCTTTCTGGCCGGTAACGGTTTTGTTGTCGCCCTGCTTAATATCCCGGAAGACAGTGGGGTGAGCGTACAGTGTCGGGTGCATAAATCCGCTGCTGCGGCCCGTTTGCTGGTTGATGAGGGCAATCAGACCGGCCATCAGCGGGGCGACCGCCGAGGTACCGCCAATGACAAAGTCCCGCCCGTCGACCCGCACCCGATAGCCGGTAGCCGGGTCGGCGACGGCGGCTACATCGGGAACGCCACGACCCACCCGTATGCCGTCGTTCACCGATGGGGGAACACCCGCCTGCTGTTGATATACCGGCACATCGAACACGTCGCTGATGCCCCCGCCCGTTGCACTCGTATCGCTTTCGTGCCAGACCACTTCGCTTTGAATACTGCCGTTGGCTGCGGTAAGTTTGGTGCCCCCGCAGGCCAGGACGAACGGGCTGGAGGAGGGGAAATCGACGTGGGCTTTGCCATCGGTCACGCTGTCGGATGAACCCGTATCCCCGGCAGCCGCGCAGACGGTTATGCCCAGCGAGGCACCCGCCTGAAACGCCTGGTTAAACGAGTCGAGGGCCTGTTTGGTCCAGTTTACTTCGGCGGCTCCCCAACTGATGGAAATCACGGAGGGTTTGTTTTTGGTGTCGTGCAGGGCGGTAGTGATCGCATCTAAGAACCCCCGGTCGGTATTGGGCGCGAAATAAACCACAATTTTGGCTTCGGGGGCAACGGCACCCGCCACCTCGATGTCCAGCATCACTTCGCCGTCGGCCCCGTCGGCGGTGCTGGGGCTGTTTTTTCCGCCATCGACCAGCACGGCTTTCACCGACGGGGCTTTCAATCCCAGCCCCTTAAAATAAGCCGTAATGTCGGCGGGCCGGAAGCCCCCGCCCAACTCAATGATGGCAATACACTGTCCTTTGCCGGTCACACCCGTTGGGTAGTTGTAGAGTTTGGCCAACTGCGGGGGCGTAAAGGCCGGATCGGTGGCCAGCGCATTGGGACGGATGCCATCGGTGTCACTGGTGTCCTGCCGGTACTGAAAATGCGTCCGGGCAATGGGGCGGTCGTCCAGCCCAAATACCCCCTCGACAATCTCAATCAGCGCGGCAGGCAGGTGGACCGGACCGCTTCTGCCCCGAAATTCGCGTCCGTCGGCGTCCCGATACATCGTTAGGTCAACGCCGAAGGCCCCGCTCATCTGCGCAACGGTACCCCGTAAAAAAACACTGCGTCGTTCGGTGCTGGTGTCTGTCACCATCAGGCCGTGTGCGGTGGCAAAGTCGGCTACCTGTTGCAGACTGGCGGGATCTGCTCCGTACTGGCGGCCGTATTGCCCCCGGCTGACCCGTTTGGTTACGTCTGATGCGGTGTTGACTAAGGGGTCAAGTGATTTCCGTCGGCGCACCCGTACCGTTATGTCCATTGTTTCGTCGGGTGGTGTGCTGTCGAGTTGCGTGGCGGTTGGTGCGGCTTTTTCGCTGCCGGGCAGCGGAATGAGCGAATCAGGAGTTTGCATGGGTTGTATGGGTTTCTGTGGGTAAACGGAGTTGAAAAGGAGGGAAGTAACGCTATTTTTTTAGAAACGAAAAGCCGGTGCCTCAATACATAAAAAAGCATTAGTCAAGCACTCAATGGCTTTTCCGGGGCGGACGCTGTGGAGTCCTTTTCATTGATCCGGCACGGAACGATAGAAAACTATCAGACAATTTTCTTTGTTGTTCAGACAAAAGTCTGATATTTGGCGCATGGTAGCACAAGATCGCATTACGTTAGTACTGGCTGCGCTCCGGGGAGTGCCCGCCATTACCTTTTTTGAGATGGCCGACCTGACTGGCTACAAACGGGAGCAATTGGCTGACCTTTTTGATACGTCGCTGAAAACGTTTCAGCGCTACGAGCGGGAACACCGCAACCTGAACCCGCAGGACAGCGAAAAAGCCCTCAAGATTATGGCTCTGTTTCAAAAGGGAGAGCAGGTGTTCGATTCGGCGGCCGCGTTCCGGCGCTGGATGGATAAACCGGCGTATGGCCTGGGGGGGCAGGTACCGTTCGATCTGTTGCATACGTCGGGCGGTATTGATCTGATTGCGGATGAACTGGTGCGCATCGAATACGGTGATCTGGCGTAACCGGCCGCACCGGATGTTGCCTGTGCCAAGTATCATTTCGTTGTGAGACCGCTTAGTCCGTCATGTTGATTTACCGCATTACCAAAACGCAGTACGCCGACCGTTTAGTGGCTTCGGGTGGCGCGGCCCGCTGGAATCCGCGCGGTCGTTTTGTGATTTACACGGCGGCTACCCGCGCCTTAGCCTGTCTGGAAAACGTGGTTCACCGTAGCGGGGAGGGACTGCTCGACAATTTCCGCGTCATGGTGATCGATGTGCTGGACGACCTGGTGATCGAAACCATTTCACCCGATACGCTGCCGCCGGACTGGTTCGACTTTGCCAACTACGGGCAGTGTCAGCAACTGGGGGATGACTGGTTGTCACGGAATCAGTCGGCGGTGTTGCGGGTACCATCGGCCATTATTGCGCAGGAATGGAATTACCTGCTGAATCCGGCCCATCCGGCTTTCCCGCGCATCGTTCTGCTGCGCACGGAAGCCTTTGTTTTCGATTCCCGAATCAAACAATAAGCCCATTAATTATCGCCCGCACTGCATGTATACCCTCTACGCCATTCCGAACTGCGATACCGTAAAAAAAGCCCGTGCCTGGCTCGCCGAACACGGGATTACGTATCAGTTTCACGACTATAAAAAGCAGGGCATCGACCGTCAGACGATTGATCGCTGGCTGACCCAAAAAAGCTGGGAAGAATTAGTGAATCGGGCCGGTACTACGTGGAAACAACTTTCTGACGCCGAGAAGCCAACGGATGCAGCCGGGGCGATTGCCCTCATGCTCGCCAAACCGTCCGTTATCCGTCGCCCGCTGATCGAATCGAACGGGCAGTTGGTGGCGGTAGGGTTTACCGCCAATGACTACGAAAAAACGTTTGGTGGGTAATTGATACACTGTTCACCACGGAGAACGAACGGCTCCGTAGTGAACGGCGTTTGCGACTGACTGCCGGTGTGGTTACTCGTTTTTTAAAATCAGCAGCCCCGCACCGAGGGCCAGAGCGTCTTCGGCTAATGCGACAACGGCATCGGGCAGCCCCTGCTCGGTGGTGAGCCAGTGCCGAAGCCGAAAAAAAGCGTAGGTACCCAGCAACGCTCCCAAACTACCCCAGGCGGCACCGATGTGGGCCGTCTGACCTTCTGCCTGCGCAATAGCTGCTCCACTGATGGCACCCGACCCCAAGCGGCCGAGTATCTGCGGAAAGCCGGTACGGTCGGGTGTATCCGGTAGCTTATCGGCAACCAGTTCGCCTGCCGCCAGGAGTGTGCAGACATCGGCCGTTCGGGCGTAGGTGACCACCTTCAGCGGTGATTCCAGCAAAAAAGTGGTGGGTTGTTCATTGTAATGGCGGCTTACTAAAGCCGGAGCCATCATGCTGCGCATCCCGGCCACTATGCCGATCTGGGCGGCTTTCACGTACGTTTGGGTTGAGGTCATTGGTGGTGTAGTTCTACCGGGTGAGATCGATGTACGACATGGTGTGGGGGGCATCGGATTTCGTATTGACAAACTTCTTTTCGGGCTTGTCGAAATCCGAAATGTACAGCCGGTTGCCTTTCAGCAGGACTTCGGCGGGTTGGTCGAGCAGGCCACCGGTGCCATCGGTATCGCCGTTTTGGGCCAGTACACTCACTTTTCCGTCGGGAGCAACGATTTTGATGGCATTGTTGCGGGAATCGCAGATATACATCTTATCGGTTTTCCGGTCAATAATCATCCCGTCGACGCAGGGAATGGCTTCGCTGACTTTTAGTACCGACTGACCCGCAAAGGTGCCGTCGGGTTTCAGGGCTATCTTATAAATGGTGCCGTCGCCGAACATCCCGGTATACAGATTTCCCTTGCTGTCGTAGTCCATCCCATCCGCGCCGTTGTCCACGCCGGTTTCGTTTACTTTCGTGGTGAAGGTGGTCAGCAGGTGTGGGTCCATTGTTTTGGGGACGAGGGCAATGGCTCCTTTATTCAGTTCATCGAGGGTAAACCGGAAGATGGCACTGCCGTTGTCGTTGCCCGGTAAATCCCACTGACTGTCCGTCACATAAATGGTGTTACCCTTCCAGACCACCGCATTTGATAAGCCAAACCCCGTCACGACCGGTTCGATGGCACCCGGCTGGCCGTTGGTCATCCGAATCCGCATCAGCCGCGATCTGTAGTTTTTATCGTTCTCGTACTGATTCTCGGCGTAGTACAGGTTGCCGTCCGGCCCGAAAGCCAGGTCCATTGGGCAGGCGTGTTTGGTGTCGGGGTGGGCGGGCAAATCCGTGACGAACTGGATGCTGTCGTTCACGATCTTCAGCAACACGCCGGGGTAGGTGTTATTGGCCAGATTGGGCATTGAGAGGTAAATGGTATTGCTGTCGGGACTGATTGCCAGGCCATCGGACGTATTGTATTTTTCAGGGAGGATGGCCAACAATTTAGGTTGACCGACTGATGCCGTGGAACTGTCCGTCGAACCGGTCGTGGCCGTTTCGGTCGTAGTGGTGTTTCGGCAACTCACCAGGAGGCCGAGCAGCAGGAGGGGAGCAAGCAGATTTTTCATGAAAAAATGTTGAGTATACGCCAGCGAATGCGCTGACTAAAGCTTGTTGAACGCTTTTTCTAACGGCAGGTGCCGGATATTGTTCAGAAATCCGAACGAGCGGAGTGACCCGGCCTGGTTCGGATAGTTTCGCCCGGAATAAATTGTATTTGCCGAAGTCTGCCGGTTGTCCTGGTAAAACCGTCAGATAGCTTTATTGCCGGTTCGTGCACGGCTAAATACCCGCTTTGGTGGCCGAAAAAGCCCGATTTAAGCCATGATTTGCCCGTTTCGTGAAAAATTTGTATATTTGTGTATACGGGTCTGTAGACGAAAGTTACGACCCGGAATAGTAAAATTCTGAGAAACATACCCGATATGGCAGACGAAATTTCCGGCGTTGACGCGCCCGGCCCGCAAGGTCCTTCCCGCATTATTCCCATTAATATTGAAGACGAAATGCGGGGTGCCTACATCGATTATTCGATGTCGGTTATTATTTCCCGTGCGTTGCCCGATGTACGGGACGGTCTGAAACCGGTGCATCGCCGGGTTTTGTTCGGGATGGCCGAATTGGGCGTCAATTACAACAAAGCACACAAAAAATCGGCCCGTATCGTTGGCGAAGTGATGGGTAAATATCACCCGCACGGCGACTCTTCGGTGTATGATACAATGGTACGCATGGCCCAGGACTGGTCGCTGCGGTATCCGCTGGTAGACGGGCAGGGAAACTTCGGCTCGGTCGACGGCGATTCACCGGCTGCGATGCGGTATACGGAAGCGCGTTTAAAGCGTATTGCCGAGGAAATCCTGAGTGATATTTATAAAGAGACGGTCGATTTTCAGCCTAACTTCGATGATTCGCTGGAGGAGCCAACCGTGATGCCCGCCAAACTGCCCAACTTGCTGTTGAACGGCTCATCGGGTATTGCGGTCGGTATGGCTACCAACATGGCCCCCCACAACCTGAGCGAAGTAGTCGACGGCATTACGGCGTATTTAGAAAACACCGAGATCACCATTGATGAACTGATTCAGCACATTAAAGCCCCTGATTTCCCGACGGGTGCCACCATCCACGGCATGGCCGGGGTGCGGTTGGCGTTCCACACGGGTCGGGGCCGGGTCGTGATCAGGGCCAATGCTACCATCGAAACCCATAAATCGGGCAAAGAACAGATCATCGTTACGGCCATTCCCTACATGGTCAACAAAGCGGTGATGCTCGAAAAAACGGCCGCTTTAGTCAACGAAAAACAACTCGACGGCATTGCCGCTATTCGGGATGAGTCGGACCGCGACGGCATGCGGGTGGTGTACGACCTCAAAAAGGACGCCATTGCCAACGTCGTGCTCAACAACCTGTACAAGAAAACGGCCCTTCAATCGTCGTTCGGCATCAATAACGTGGCCCTCGTGAAAGGTCGGCCCATGATATTGAACCTGAAGGACATGATTCGGTACTACGTCGAACACCGGTACGAAATCATCACCCGCCGGACGCAGTACGAACTCCGCGAAGCCGAAAAGCGGGCGCACATTTTACTGGGTTTGCTGATTGCCCTCGACAACATCGACGCGGTAATCGAACTGATCCGGGCTTCGCGCGATCCGGAAGCGGCCAAAACGGGGTTGATGGAGCGTTTCGCCCTGTCGGACGTGCAGGCCAAAGCCATTCTGGAAATGCGGTTGCAACGCCTGACGGGTCTGGAACGCGACCGGCTGCAGGCCGAGTACGACGAACTGATGACGTTAGTGGCCAACCTGAAAGACATTCTGGCCAGCGACGAGCGGAAACGACAGATCATCAAAGACGAACTGGTTGAGTTGAAAGCTCGCTACGGTGACGAACGCCGGACGCAGATCGAGCCGTTTGCCGAGGGAGACATTGCCGATCTGGATCTGATTCCTGACGAGGAAATGCTCATTACGATCTCGCACCAGGGCTACATTAAACGCACGACCCTGACCGAATACCGGACGCAGGGGCGGGGCGGTACCGGGGCAAGGGGCGTGGCCAAGTCGAAAGATGAGGATTTTACGGAACACCTCTTTACGGCGACGATGCACAACACGCTGCTGATCTTCACCCAGAAAGGCCGGATGTATTGGCAGCCCGTCTACGAAATTCCCGAAGGCAGCCGCATCTCGAAGGGCCGTCCGGTGCAGAACCTGATCAACATCGAATCTGACGATAAAGTCCGGGCGGTCATTCCCGTCAAAGGCCTTGACCCGGTCAAGTACGCGGATTACATCAATAACAATTACATCGTAATGTGTACCCAGCAGGGGACCATCAAGAAAACCGCCCTGGAAGCCTATTCACGGCCCCGGCAGAACGGCATCATCGCCATCACCATCGGCGAAGATGATCTGTTGCTGGATGTTTGCCTGACCAACGGCGACAATGATATCGTGATTGCGTCGCGGGCCGGTAAGGCCGTTCGGTTCAACGAAAGCCGGGTTCGGCCGATGGGCCGTCAGGCATCGGGCGTTCGCTCCATCACGCTCAGCGACGAAATGGAAGGCGACCGGGTAATTGGCATGGTTTGCGTGAGCGGTCCCGATGCCCAATTGCTGGTGGTGTCGGAAAATGGCTACGGCAAACGGTCGGAAGTAGAAGACTACCGGGTTACGAATCGGGGTGCCAAAGGGGTTGGTACGCTGAAAGTAACCGAAAAAGTAGGGCATTTGGTAGCCATTCTGGAAGTAGCCGACAACGACGAACTAATGATCATCAACAAGTCCGGCATTCTGATTCGAATGGCGGTCGATGAGATCCGGGTAGCTGGTCGTAACACGCAGGGTGTCAGGCTGATTCGTATTAGTGATGGCGACGAAATTTCGTCGGTGACCAAGATCACGCGGGCGGAAGGGGAGGAGCCGATTGCCGAGCAGGTTAGTCCGAAGGGGACCGACGGGGAAGAGGCCGAGGCCTGAACAACTGCCGGATTATACAGTTCTTTCCGTACTTTCGTTTTTGAAACTTAACAACTAAGCAAACCCATGAAAAAATTCGTAGTCGTGTCGGCCATTAGCCTGACATCACTGACGGCTTTCGCCCAGACGGGTGCCATTCTTCAGTTAGAGGGTGGCAAACTCGATAAAGCCAAGACCGAGATCGACAAGGCAACCGAAGATCCCAAGCAGGCAGCCAAAGCAAAAACCTGGTTGACAAAAGGGAAAATCTATGAAGCCATTGCCTCTGACCCAACGGGTTTGTACGCCAAATTAGATTCCAATGCGTCGCTGACGGCATATGCTTCCTACAAGAAAGCACTGGAAGTTGAACCCAATGGTGGTAAAAGTGCCAAGGAGATCAATGATGCGCTGGCCGGAGAAAAGCTTTACCGGGCATTAATGTCGCAGGGAGCGGGCCGGTATCAGAGTAAAAACCTGACCGATGCCATCAAGATGATGTCACTGGCGGGCGAAATCATGCCTAAGGACACGCTGGCTGCTTTGTACACGGGTATCAGTGCACAACAGGCCAAGCAAGCGCCGTTGGCGAAAGAGCAGTTTGAGCGGTACATGGCCAATGGGGGTAAAGATGTTGGCGTTATTTATAGTTTAGCCTTGCTGTACCGGAATGACAAAGAGTACGAAAAAGCCATTGCTACGCTCGATAAGGGCCTTAAACTGCTGCCCGGTAATAAAGATTTAGCGGCAGAACGGGTTAATATCCTGTTGTCGTCGGGCAAGATGGAAGATGCCGTAGCGAGCATGAAGGAGCTTGTGGAGAAAGATCCCAACAACGTACAGAACGCCCTGAACCTGGCAATTTTGTATGATAACGCGGCTACGAAGATGGACAGCGAAATCCTTAAGCTTACGGACAGTGCGAAGAAAGGAGGATCGCTGACTAAGAAGCTGGCAACTGAGAAGGATACCCTGGACGCGTATAATTCAGAGGTTACGCGACTAACGGCAGCCATTAAAAAGACGCCAGCCAAGGCCGCTGATTTGAAGCGACAGTTGGCTGATGTGCAGAAGCGGAAGACCGACGGGCAGGCATCGGTAGCTCAGTTGGAGAATCAGGTGAAAGAAGAATCGGCTAAGGGTACAAATCCGGCCGATTTGGAAAAACAGGCCGCTGATTTGAAAGCCAAGCAGACGACTGAGCGTGACCTTGCCAAGACGTACTACAGTAAAGCGTTGGCTATAGAGCCGGCTAACTTTGACGCTAATTATAACATGGGTGTTTTCTATTTCAACGACGCTGTTCAGTTAAAGAAAGTAGTTGATAACATGAGCATGGTCGATTACCAGAAGACGGGTAAAGAAGTTGAAGGGCGGGTCTGTGGTAAATTCAAACAGGCGCAGCCTTATTTTGAAAAAGCAAAGGCCACTAAATCTGACGATGAGTCACTGAACGAGAACCTGAAAAGCCTTCAGGATATTCTGAAGCAGTTTGAAGAGAAGAAGATTACCTGCGTAGAGGGCGCTAAGTAATAGGGTAGTTGAGCGGGGGCAGCAGGGTAGTCAGTTTAACTGACTACCCTGCTTTTTAACAGCATTACTTAACATAATATAAATTATACAACTAAATTATTACTCCTATATGAAAGCACAGCTTTACTGATTCACGTGAAATAGTAAGCCATTAGAAGACAGCAGTTTATCTATAATCGGCCTAAATCGGCTTCTAATGATGCTTCTAAACTGAATTGAGTTGATCTTTTGTCTGGTAATAATCAATTTATGACCAATCATCACAAATTAGAAACTGGGTATCGGTGCTTTTTCCTGGTGCGTTCTTGGACATGGTTGGCCACTAATAGCTGTCAATGATGCTGCCATTGTTGTCAATCATTGATGACTTTACTGGTACTGGCAGCAATTGTCCTGAATGCAGAAATGAACTGTGGCTTATGTAGCTTATAAAGCTAAACGGCACGTGTATACTCCCGGAATGTACCATCCGTATAAAAGATTAGAATTCGTTCTACCGTCTTCTCCACAGAAACCGCCACGGGGGTTGGCGTAGCGATTTCAACGATTGTGGGTTGTGGCATTGAATTTACACCAACTCCTGTCCTTAGATTAGTTGGCTGTGGCTGGTTACCGGTCGGCCTCGTATTTCTGATGTAAACCGAATTTGTCTGTGCTATTGGCACAGATTTGCGGGTAGATATAGTTCCTAAACTCAAGGCTTCCTGACTATCGTCTTCCATGATCCAGTCATAACCTAAGTCAGGAAAGCGCCGGATTACTTTTTGAATAATGTCGAAACTGGGACGGTTTCGGCCTGATAAGATGTGTGAAATGCTGGATCGCTGCACACCAATTTCATCAGCAAAGACAGACGGTGACAGGCTTTTGTCAATCAGTATCTGTTTAATTTTGTCATTTACATTCATAAACCCATCTATTTACAAATGCAAACATACAATTGAATGCAGTAAAATACAAAAGTAAATCTCTGTTACGTTTAACAAAGTAAACTATACAAAAGTAAACCAGAGCACTATTTACCAATGTAAACAATGCTCTGGTGGGGTATAATATGGGCTGTTACAATGTTAAACAACTACGTTGTTCTCTCGCAAGGCGTCGTTGAGGGATGTTTTCAGGTCGGTTGACTCTTTGCGTAGCCCGATTATAAGTGCGCACGGAACCTGATACGCACCGGCTGGGAATGATTTAGTATAACTCCCTGGTATCACGACAGAATTGGCAGGTACTATACCCCGGTACTCGACGGCTTCAGTACCGGTAACGTCAATCACTTTAGACGATCCGGTTATGGTTACTCCTGCCCCCAGTACAGCCCGTTTGCCAACGTAAGCTCCTTCTACAATAATGCAGCGAGAACCGATAAAAGCACCGTCCTCTACAATAACCGGAGCGGCTTGTGGTGGTTCTAATACGCCACCAATGCCTACTCCCCCACTTAGGTGAACGTCTTTGCCGATCTGAGCGCAACTGCCAACTGTGGCCCAAGTATCGACCATGGTCCGTTCGCCAACGTATGCGCCGATGTTGACGTACGAAGGCATCAGGATAACTCCTGGAGCTAAGTAGGCACCATACCGGGCTACCGCCGGAGGAACCACTCGAACGCCCGTTTTGCTGAAGTCTGACTTAAGCGGAATCTTGTCGTTGAATGAAAAAATGCCTACTTCCTGTGCTGTCATGCGCTGGCTAATGAAGTAAAGCAGAATCGCCTTCTTTACCCAGTCGTTGACGGACCAGGTCCCTCCTTCCTGTTCTGGTGGATTCGCCACCCTTAACTGACCACTATTGAGTTGCTCAATGATCGCTCGAATGGTGTCTAAACTGTGTTCGTTTTGTAATAGGTCTCGGTTTGTCCAGATCAATTCGATCTGTGTTTGCTCATGCATGCTGCTAATTAATTGTTTAGTTTGAACTATTTAACTGCTTGATTGATCAATAGATACAAAATTGTAAAAAAAGAAATCGGAATTTTATTTGGTTAAAACAGTATCAACCAACCTGTCTGAAATTACTATCCTTTAAAAATAGACTATTAACCGATTGCACTTTTATAAGTTTGCTTTACTGATCATTGCAAAGATACATTCTGTTGTTGACTGGTTAGGCTTTACAAGCAGTATCATGTTGTGACATACTATAGCTATAAATAATTTCACTGATATGTTACTGGTTAAGATTGTTTTGTGTCATTTTGTGTTTTTTTGCACATGCTATTTTTGTTATACCAAATCTGACGAGGTGGTTTAATGCCATGATCGATTTACAAGTTTGGTGTGATATCTATCTTTTAGCTGTTTTTTGCTTTTGTAGTTTAGCGATAGGTTTTTCATCGGATGCCGTAATCTGTTGGATGGGCCAACTGCTTTTACGTTTGACACAAATGAGTTTTTCAATATTCTGCCATTGAGAGGTCGTTAGCTCGGAAGTATATAGTTGCTGCACACAACTTAAACTCTGATTGGCGGCTTTTTCGTTTTTAAACGCGCTAACTCAAACAGCCCCCTACTTCTATGACTAGTGCAAGTAATCAACCAATTCGTATACGGAATAGTATGATTATAAGCGTACTACTTTTTATATGGTTGAGCTTTTTGCTAATAGAATCCTTAACTGCAATGTCGATGACTTAATTTAGTAAATTATATTAGCAGGACGCTTATTATTAGTAAACAGACCAATTAATTAGCAAAATGTAGTAACAATACTAATTTATGTCACAAAATTTAGTAGTTAGTTCACTAAATTATCGCTTTCTTAGCCAATTTTTTAGCTATTACTGATAATATTTACTAAATACTATAGATTGCTAATGTTTCTTACTAAATACTCCTACTTCTCTATTAACTAACAGAAATCATTACCTTTGGGTGTTAAACCAAAACATCTATACGAATGGCAACCATTAAAGTAGCGATCAACGGCTTCGGCCGCATTGGCCGTCTATCATTTCGGCGTTTGCTTGAAAAAGAAAACATCGAAATCGTGGCAATCAATGACCTTACTGACAACGCAACATTGGCACACCTGCTGAAATATGATTCAGTGCATGGTAAATTTGCTGGTGAAGTTTCATCAGATGCAAACAGCATCACAGTAAACGGTATACGCATCAACGCATATGCAGAACGCGATCCCAAGAAACTACCTTGGAAAAAACTGGAAGTTGATGTAGTCCTAGAGTCAACCGGTCGTTTTGTTGATGAAGCAGGAGCTGGTCAGCACTTAGAAGCAGGTTGTAAGAAAGTTGTTATTTCGGCCCCTGCAAAAGGAAACATACCAACCATTGTTCTTGGCGTAAATGAAGATACACTAACTGGCAATGAGACAATCCTATCGAACGCTTCCTGCACAACCAATTGCCTGGCACCAATGGCTAAAGTCCTGGACGATACATTTGGTATCGAAAAAGGCTTCATGACTACTATTCATGCGTATACAGCGGACCAAAACCTACAGGATGCTCCCCATTCTGATCTACGTCGGGCGCGGGCTGCTGCCGTATCCATTGTTCCTACCTCGACAGGAGCCGCTAAAGCCGTTGGTCTAGTCTTACCACACCTCAAAGGAAAGTTAGATGGCAACGCCATGCGTGTACCAACGCCGGACGGCTCAATCACCGATTTTACGGTTGTTTTGAAACGGGAAGCTACCGTTGAGGAAATCAACAACGCCATGAAAGTAGCCTCCGAAACAACTATGAAGGGCATTCTGGAGTATTGCACGGATCCAATCGTATCAATCGACATCATCGGAAATTCACACTCCTGTGTCTTTGATTCCGAATTAACAGCTGCTCAGGGTACCTTAGTTAAAGTTGTCGGCTGGTATGACAACGAATATGGATATTCGAGTCGGGTAGCCGACCTGATGGAAAAGCTGGCATCAAACTAAACCAAGTGCTTTAGTTTAGCATAATCTGTTTGAAAAGGCGCGGATCATACCGCGCCTTTTTTGCATGTCAGGTATTTGATCGAAAAGCCCTGATCAAAAAACATACCCTCGTACTTCGTCTTAATACCCAAATGTAAATTGTTCAGCGAGGATTGGTACAGGTCATGGGTATAGATCAAACCCGTAAAGCCAGCCTCTGGTAACATTTGTAAACTGTAGTCAAAAAAAGCGGTGTTATCGGTCTTTAAATGGAACAACCCGTTATCTGTCAATATCTGTCGATACAAGTGCAGAAATCCGGGATAAGTCAACCGGTGTTTCTCCTGCCGGTCACGCGGCTGTGGGTCGGGGAAGGTGATCCAGATCTCATCGACTTCACCGTCTGCAAAAAATTCGAGCAGGTCGCGGATATCCGTTCGTAGAAAAGCAACGTTCGTCAGCGAACCTGCCTGAGCCGCCAGTGAACCCCGGGCAATGCGGTCGCCCTTAATATCGACGCCAATAAAGTTTTTATCAGGATACGCCCGGCCAAGACCAACCGTATATTCGCCCTTACCACAGGCCAACTCAAGCACAATCGGGTTCTGATTGTGAAAATAGGCCGTGCGCCACTGCCCTTTTAGTTCGGTATACAGCGGCTTACCAGCCTCAATAACGTAATGACTTTCAGCATTGTGCTGAAACCGGTGTTGTTTTCTACGCGTCACAGTTTATAAAGAAGTTAGTTCGGCCACGAGGTAGGTACTTCCCGTTACTACTATCAGATCATTCGGCCCGGCTACGGACAGCGCAATCACGAGGCCCTGATTCACATCCGGAAACAGACGGGGCAGGTGATGTTTAGCAATCAGGCCAGTTTCAATTGCGGCTTGATGGAGCATTTCGACGGGCATCGCCCGCATGGATTGGAACGTACAAAGGTAATAAAGAGCATCGGTTGGCAGCAACCGGAGCACAGCCGTTACGTCTTTGTCCTGGACAAAACCCATCACAATGTGTAGCTGCGCATAAGGCAACTGCAAAACCGAAGCCAGCAATGCCGCAATGCCCGGCTGATTATGGGCCGTATCAGCAATCACTAATGGATGCTCCCGCAACGTCTGGAAACGACCTTTAAGCCCGGTCGAGACCATAACCGTACTTAATCCAATGCGCAAGGCATTGTCGGATACGGGTAAAATCAGTTGTAATTGTGCTGCGGTAGCCAGGACCGAAAGCAGGTTTTTCAGTTGGTAGCCGCCGACTAAGTCAAGGGAATAGACCTCATCCGCAGTTGAACCGGGTGACTGCACGGCCACTTCCCTCCGACCCGACCGTATACCCTTATCCGTTACGCCATACATGGTATCGGCAAACTGAATGGGCGAACAACCCGCTCTAGCCATAGTCATAAACACATCCGTTGTTTCGGGCTGTGTCTCCCCAATCACAACCGGTACGCCGGGTTTGATAATGCCCGCTTTCTCGGCGGCAATCAACGGCAAGGTATCGCCCAGTAAATCCACATGGTCCCAGCCAATGTTCGTGATGACCGACAGCAACGGCGTGATCACATTCGTAGAGTCCAGCCGTCCCCCAAGACCTACCTCAATAATGGCCAGATCAACGGTTTCGCGGGCAAAATGGGCAAATGCCATCGCTACCGTCACTTCAAAAAAAGACGGTTCAATGGACTCGATCAGTAACTGATTATCAGTCACGAATTGTGCCACGTCCCCATCGGGAATGGGTTGCCCGTTGATGCGAATCCGCTCGGTGAATGATTTGAGGTGAGGAGACGTGTACAGCCCAACCCGGTAGCCAGCCGCCTGATATACCGACGCCAGCATGTGCGACGTACTGCCTTTACCATTCGTGCCGGCTACGTGAATGGAACGAAACCGACGTTCCGGGTTGCCCAACGCGGCACAGAGGGCCTCCGTATTGCCTAAGCCGGGCTTGAGAGCCTTCGCTCCTATGCGGTGAAACACCGGCAGCCGGTCGTACAGATAAGCTACCGCCTGCGCGTACTCCATTTACTTGGACTTGATGATAAACGTAATGGTGCCCGTGGACACCGGGGGCGTAACGAACGATTTAGGCACCAAACGAAGCCGCTGCACCGCTTTTTTGTACAGATCGACGACCGTCGGGCTGACCGTCGTCTGCACCGTTCGCACCGATATAATATCGCCACTCTGGTCAACTTTAAGCTGGAAAACGATCTTACCGGTTTCGTCGGAATCGTCATTTACGTTCGGGCGACCACTCATCGACCAGCCGGATACGTCGAACGCCACGCCCGAACCGGTTCCCCCCGGTGTGCCGTACAAGCCTTTCGCATCAATCTTGCCATTAGGATTACCCTTATCCCCTACACCGGAGCGGTCATCGCCATTATTGTTCCCGCCCGTACCAGACTCGCGCCCGACGGTACCATTTGAGCCACCGCCCCCCGACGACCGTTTGTAAAGTGCGCTCGGATCAACCGTTTCTACTTTCTTTACGGAGGTCCGGCTTTCCGGCTCGGCCCTTAATGGCGCAGGTGTCGGACTCGGGGCAGTAGCCGTCGTTTTTTTAGGCTCCGGTCGTTCAGGCGCACTGACCGGACTTTCGACTTTCGACACAATATCCGGCTTTTCCCGCACGACTTTAGCGGTTTTGGCTTCCTCTATTTTCGGGACCGGCGTAACGGGCGTCCGCTCCAACCGATTCGTTGTCGTGACCTTTGGGTTGGGTTTATCCTCCGCTTTTTTTACATCCACCGCCCGTTTGGAATCGCTGGGTTTATTATAGGTCTGCACGTTTCCGCTGCCTACGTTATCCGTACCGAAATTTACCTCGACAAACTGAATCGGCGGTGGCTGCGGAATGGAATGGGATAACGTAATGAAAAACAGGACGATTAATAACAAGGCCGTGATGACGAAAGCGCCGGTGGCTGCCAGCATCCGGGCTTCAGGTTCGTTTTCGTAAGCAATGCGCGTCATAATAGGAATCAGAAAGTCGTCTGATAAACGTCCGGTTTGGCAATTTCGTTTATCGTCCGTAGCCATGGGCAAAACCCGGAGTCAGGCAAAGATACGCGACGGGGTATAAAAAAAGGCAATCTGCCGATTGCCTTCCCTTTTCGGTATATTGTCAGTAGCGGCTAACGGGTACGCATCAGCCAGGCGGGAACGCCGGTCAATTCGCGAACGTTTACCATCACCGAGTCGGCCTCTGCCAGCGTCGTTGCCCCAAAGGCTGCTACTTTGATCAATTCACGGGGATGTTTGGGAGCCATCAGGTACGCATCGTCGTAACCCGCTTTGCGCAGTTGCCGGCGCAGACCGAGCGCATTCTGCCGACTGGAAAAACTGCCTGCCACAATCAGGAAAGGCTTAGCTACTATACGTTTGGGGGCACTCAGCGCCCCTTTCC
>JBBQLG010000034.1:0-43461 GCA_038327655.1 Cytophagales bacterium | reverse complement strand
ATTTATGTACTCATATCACACTGAACTGGCTTTCTGCTCCTATCCGCTTTTCTTTCCGCGTCTATCCACACCCAACCAACCCGTAAGTACACTCCCCGTTCAGTAAGTATCACCTCTGAACGGGGTCAATCGTTCCGCCGGTCAGTTACCGCACCGCCGACGAATACCCGTCCCAATGGCGTCAGCCTTTACTTCTTCAGGAAATCCAGCACTTTTTCGGCGAATTCGGGCGTATTCCGGGCCGCGCCGTGCGTACCCGGGACCGATGCCAGCGTGGCATTCGGCAACAGAGAGGCCAGTTCGGAAGCGGACCCGTTATCGGCATCTTCGGTCCCGCAGATGACCAGCACCGGTATTCTTACCGATGCCAGTTCAACCGGTGAGGTGTAGGGCTGAGCCTGCTGCTGAAATTTCAGCGCAACGGTGTCGGCCCCGGCTTTAACGGTGTTCTCAACCATGGCCTGTAGTTCGGGGTGACTACCCGGTTTGGCGAAGGCTTCGTAAAAATCGCGCCGACGCGGCCAGTTTGGGTTCGTGAAATCAAGGCCGACACCGCCCAAGACAGCTTTACTGACCTGTTTTCGGCTATCCATCGCCAGCAGCCGGGCCGCCACAATGGACCCGCGCGAATAGCCTACCACGTCGAACGAGGGGATAAACATCTGCTCCATCAGGCCCATCACATCGCGGACTTCGGCATCGTTCTGATAGGCACTTAACATGTGCGGCTTATCGGACTGACCGTTGCCCCGCAGGTCGAGGGTAATGACTTTGAAACCGGCATCTACCAGTGCCTTGTAAACAGGCGTATTTTTCCAGCCTTCGCCGGTATTGTTAAAACCATGCAGCAGCACCACCGGCCGCCCCTGACCGATTACATCGTAATGGATCTGAGTACCATCAAAGGATTTAAACAACGGCTCCCGCGTGGTTTGGGCGTAGACATCCGATAACAAAAACGCAAAAATCAGGGCAGTGGAAAGGCGGAAAAGCATAAAGAAACAGGGTTTAAACGTACTGCGATGGCGTTCAGAATGAGCCGCTTACCGCACAGGAACAGGATCACTTTGGCACTTATTTTGACCTATCCAATAAAAACTGCGTCATGCCCAAATAGTTAAGCCAACGGGTACAAATGTGACCTTTTGCATTCAAATCACTCCAGAGTGTACCGGCGTTTCATTCCACCATTGATCTATGCAAAAACGACTACTCCTCTTCGGATTACTCATTCCTATACTCAGTGTTGGTCAGGTCCGTCTGCCCGTTGCCCGGTCAACACAGATGTTTCTGGAAACAGGCAGTTATGGTGCATCGGGTGGCCAAACTCCGTTCTGGCTGCGGGCCAATCAGTACGGCATTGTGCCCCTTACACCGACGCCGGGGTTTGTGCGGGGTGGCGTCGTGGTTCCGTACCGGACCACCCGCAACCGCCTGTTCGACTGGGGGGGCGGGGCCGGTGTGGTAGCCAATGCCGGGTCAGCAGCGGGCACAACAACCGCCACGGTACTGGTGCCGGAACTGTACGTGAAAGCGCGGATGGTTCTGCTGGAAATCTACGCCGGTCGTCGCCGGGAAATCATGGGGCTGGCCGATTCGTCGCTTAGTTCGGGTTCGTACATCTGGTCGGGGAATGCACTGCCGATGCCCAAAATTCAGATCGCACTACGCGATTATGCGGCCATACCGTTCACCAACGGCGTTTTATCGGTCAAGGGAACGTACGCACACGGCTGGTTTCCGGCCGAAGGGTTTGTCGATCATTCGTTTCTGCATCAGGCATCGCTGTACGGCCGCATAGGTAAAGCGTCCTGGCCGGTAAAGTTTTATGGCGGGTTTAACCATCAGGCCCAGTGGGGCGGGCGAACCAATAAACTCCCCAGCTCTCTTGTCGAGAATAACGGGCAGTTTCCGGGTTCTTTCCGGGACTATCTGGATGTCGTGACCGGGGCCAGTTTAGGCTATCGCCGGGGTCTCGACTCGACCAAGTACAGTACTTTCGACAGTGAAAACCGGATTGGCAACCACCTCGGCACGGTTGATGTGGCGATGGAAGTCCAATTGACGAAGTGGTCGCTTTTCGCCTACCGCCAGAGTATTTACGAAGACGGTTCGCTGTTTCACCTCACCAACCTCACCGACGGTCTGCACGGTCTGCGTATTCAGAACAAACGGCCGACCCGGCGCGGCCTCGCCTTTACAACTGTCTTGCTCGAATATTTGGATACCCGCAGTCAGGGGGGCAATCAGTTTGTGCCCGGCACCGAACTGCGCGGGCGCGACGACTATTTCAACCATCAGCAGTACCGCGACGGCTGGTCGTATCGGGGGCAAACCATCGGCACGCCGTTTATTCCTCCCGCCAACACAACCCTTTATCCGCAGGGAGTTGCTTTGTTCACCAACAACAACCGGGTGCAGGCGTATCACCTCGGCGTGGCCGGACAAATTGGCGGAGCCGTTACGTTCCAAACCAAACTGTCTTTCAGTCAGAACTACGGCACCTACACGGATCCGATTGCGCCCACAGCCAACCAGTTTTCGGGGGGTCTCTGGGTGGGTGCTCCGCTCTCGGCCCGGCATGGACTGAACCTGACGGCTTCCGTAGCCATGGACAGGGGTGGTCTGTACCCCGACAACGTGGGCGGTTCCCTAAGCATCCGCAAGACCTGGATACACGACCGCGACCGGCTGCGGGGTCAGTTTACGTCGGCCGACACGGTTAAAGCGGCCAAACCGGTGTTGGTTGTTGCGGCTCCTAAAACGCCACCGACCGCGAAACCGGTAGCCCGGTCCGTTGCCACACCCGTTAAACCCGCCCCGGTTGTGCTGGTATCGGCCAAAGCGCCCACGGCCAAAGCACCAACCGCGAAAACACCGGCACCCGTTATCCTGGCCAAAGCCCCGGTCGCAACCCTGCAACCAGCCAAAGCGGCACCAGTTCGCAGCGAAAATTCATACCCGCGATCCAGCGATTTCCCGATCATCGAAACCAGAGCAGGCCAGGCCCGAAAGGCCCCGCCATACGACGGACCGCGCCGGTAATAATATCCCTACCCATAGAATCCCACAAAAAAAGCCCGACGTGTACACGTCGGGCTTTTCATTTTATAGACTTCGATACGGCTTAGACCGTAACTAATTGTGCTTTCAGTTTCTGCTCCAGCACCGTTTTGGGTACGGCACCGATCACCTTGTCGACCAACTGCCCGTTGCGGAACAGCATCAGCGTCGGAATGCTGCGGATGCCGAACTGCGCCGGAATCTGCGAATTGGCATCGACGTCCATTTTAGCCACAACGGCTTGTCCTTCGTACTGCCCGGCGAGTTCTTCGACAACGGGTCCGATCATTTTACACGGACCGCACCATTCAGCCCAGAAATCGACTAATACGGGTTTATCGGAATTAATTAATTCGTTGAAATTAGCGTCAGTTGCTTCAATAGCCTTACCTGCCATGATTGAAACGTGTTTTAAAGAATGAATTTTATGTTCTCCCTCATAAACCGTTTCAGGGGCGTAAAGTTCCAGCTACAGCAGCTTATGCCACCTTATAGGTGACGCCGTCCAGACTGTCCAGGCCCCGCAGCAGGGCGTTGGCCGGGTGTACTTTCAGCGTCCGGGACAACAAACAGACTTCGATGCGCTCCTGCACGTCGATTACTTTCAGCGACAGGTTGCAGGTGCCGGGCGAAGCTTTTAGCAGGCCGTCGATGGTGGCGATAAGTTGTTCGCTCAGGCAGGCGATGTCGAGCGTAATGAACAGGTCTTTACAGAATTTCTCCCGAATTTCGGTCAGCAGCCGGATGTTGGTGGGTTTGAATTCGACCTGATCCGAGTTCCAGCGGTTTTGTGTTTTGCCCGTTACGTGCAGGAAACGGCCCACTTCTACATACTGACCCATGCGGACGTAATCATCCCCGAACAGCCCCATTTCGACCGACGTACCGTAATCTTCCAGCTTAAAAATCATGAACGGATTGCCGTTCCGGGATGCCTTGATCTGCACCGCCGACACGATACCACCAATCTTGATTTCGGGGGCGTTGGTTTGGTAGAGGTTCTCCAGCGTACAGTTACAAAACCCGTCCAGTTCGACCTTAAACTCGTCTAACGGGTGGCCGGTGATGTAAAACCCAACCACGTCTTTCTCGAACTTCAGCTTTTCGATCTGATTCCACGCCGTCACCATGGGTGGTTTCGGCCGGGCGATGCTGGGTTCTCCCCCGGCCCCGCCAAACAGTGATTGCTGCGCATCAGCTTTCTCGATGTGGTAGTTGTTGGCGTACCGAACCAGTTTGTCCAGAAAATTCTGCGTTTCGCCCTCGCCCGGTACAAAGTACTGCGCCCTGTGACAGGCATCGAGGTTATCGAGGGCACCGGCATAGGCCAGTGATTCGAGGGTTTTCTTGTTAACCGTCCGGAGATTGACCCGCACCATAAACTCGTACAGGTCTTTATACGGACCACCCGCGTTACGCTCGTCGATGATGGCTTCTACGGCCGCATCGCCCGCGCCCTTAATGCCGCCCAGTCCGAAACGCAGTTCACCTTTGGCGTTCACCCCGAAGAATCGTTCGGATTCGTTCACGTCCGGCCCCAAAACGGTCAGGCTAAGGTTCTTGCATTCCTCCAGAAAGAAGGTGATTTTTTCGATGTTGCCCAGCGAACTCGTCAGCACGGCGGCCATGTATTCGCTGGTATAATGCGCTTTGAGGTAGGCCGTCTGGTAAGCGACAAAAGCGTAGCAGGTCGAGTGCGACTTGTTGAAGGCGTACGAAGCAAAGGCTTCCCAGTCGGTCCAGACTTTCTCGCAGATTTTGAGCGACAGGCCGTTGGCTTTGCAGCCGTCCATAAACTTGCCCTTCATCTTGTCGAGCACCTCCTTCTGCTTCTTACCCATCGCCTTCCGCAGCACGTCGGCGTCGCCCTTGGTGAAGTTACCGAGCTTCTGCGACAGCAGCATCAACTGTTCCTGATACACCGTAATGCCATACGTATCCGCCAGATACTCCTCCATTTCGGGCAGATCGTAGGTCACCGGCTCGCGGCCGTGCTTGCGGTTGATGTAGTTCGGGATGTACTGAATCGGACCCGGCCGGTAGAGAGCGTTCATAGCAATGAGGTCCTCAAACCGGTCTGGTTTCAGGTCCTTCATGTGCTTCTTCATCCCGTCCGATTCAAACTGAAAAATCGCGTTGGTCTCCCCCCGCTGAAACAGTTCATAGGCCTTCGGATCATCCAGCGGAATGTCGTCGATGCCCGTTTCAACACCGTTGACGAGCAATCCGCCGTGGTTTTGCTTGATGAGCCGCAGACACTCCTTAATGATGGTGAGGTTGCGCAGCCCCAGAAAGTCCATCTTGATCACGCCCGCATCCTCGATGATTTTACCCTCGTACTGCGTAATCAGCAGCGTCGATTCTTTGGAGGTCGAGACGGGCAGAATACCGGAAATGTCACTCGGTGCAATGATGATTCCGGCCGCGTGGATACCCGTATTCCGAACGGTGCCTTCCAGCTTGCGGGCCTGCCGCAACACGTTGGAAATGGTGTCGCTGCCCGCAATCATCCGCATCCCCATCGACGTCGATTTATCACCCGCTTCGAGTTGGCGCATCTTGCGGACATTGTCGACTTCTTCGGGCTGAATCACGCTGGCTAAGCCGCCGGGGCCGTCGATGGGGTCCTCAAAAATGCGTTTGAGGGTCATGTTGTACGTCGGCTTGTCGGGCACGAGTTTGGCCAGCATGTTGGCATCGGGCAGGGGTAATTCCATCACCCGCGCTACGTCTTTGATGGCCGATTTGGCCGCCATCGTGCCGTAGGTGACAATGGCCGCAACCTGCTGTTTGCCGTATTTCTGGACCACATAGTCGATCACCTTCTGCCGACCCGCATCGTCGAAGTCCGTGTCAATGTCGGGCATCGACTTCCGGTCGGGGTTCAGAAACCGCTCAAACAGGAGGTTGTATTTGATGGGGTCGATGTTGGTGATGCCAATGCAATACGCCACCGCCGAACCAGCCGCCGAACCGCGCCCCGGCCCGATCATGACGCCCAGATCGCGCCCGGCCCGGATGAAATCGGCCACGATCAGAAAGTATCCGGCAAAGCCCATCTGCCGGATTACGCCCAGTTCGAACCGCAGTCGTTCGTCGGCTTCGGGCGTGAGAATTTTATAGCGGTCTTTTGCCCCCTCGAAGGTGATAAAATCGAGGTAATCGTCCTGCGTTTTGAAGCCGTCAGGGATCACGTAGTTGGGCAGCATGATGTCGCGCTTCAGCTTCAGCACCTCCACCTTGTCCACGATCTCGTTGGTATTGTCGATGGCTTCGGGCATGTCGGCAAACAGTGTCGTCATCTCCTGCGTGTTCTTGAAGTAGAACTGGTCGCTAAAAAAGGCGAAGCGCGTATTTTTGGGCATCGCTTCGTCGTCGCTGAACTCCTTCATCGACGGCGTACTTTGCAGCGAACCGGTGTTCACGCAGAGCAGAATATCGTGGGCTACCCAGTCGTCGCGGTCGACGTAATGGGAGTCGTTGGAAGCAATGATTTTGACGTTGTGTTTCTTCGCAAACTTCACCAAAACCTCGTTCACGGCGATTTGCTCCGGGATTTCGTGCCGCTGCAACTCGACGTAATAATCTTCCCCGAACCGGTCGAGCCACCATTTGAACTCGATTTCGCCCGCTTCCTCGCCCTTCCGGGTAATGGTTTTCGGCACGATAGCCCCGATGCAGCAGGTGGAGGCAATCAGGCCCTCTTTGTATTCGTCGATGAGTGCTTTGGTGATGCGCGGGTACTTGCCGTACATGCCTTCGGTGTAGCCCAGCGAGCAGAGTTTTACCAGGTTTTTGTAACCCGTCGGGTTCTTGGCCAAGAGCAGTTGGTGGTGCCGGACGTCTTTCTGTTCCTTGGTAAACTGCTTCTTGGTATGGTCTTCCACCACATAAAATTCACAGCCGACAATGGGTTTGATGCCCTGCTTGGCGGCTTCGGCCACGAACTCGAACACCCCGAACATATTGCCGTGATCGGTGATGGCGATGGCAGGCATGTTGTCGCCTTTGGCCTTCTTAATCAGCTTCTTAATGTCGGCTTGCCCGTCGAGCAACGAGTATTGGGTGTGGGTATGGAGGTGCGAGAATTGCATAGGTTGACCGGATTTCCTCGTAAATTTGACGAAAAACCGCGTAACCTGATGGCCTACTCAAACTTTACGCTGGCAAAAGTTTACCGCCAATTTCAACTCAAGGAAACCCGGCAACGCTTATTCCCTGACGTAGAACACGTTGCTCTGAGCGACTGGCTCAAGCGATCCTTAGAAATCGCGGCTAAGTCGGTCATGCTGACGGAGAAAGCCAAATCAGAAAGAATTGTCTCGCCGATTTTGTTCGAGTTCAAGGAAAGACACGCCGATTTGTTCGAGATCTATTCGGGCTATAACCTGAACGTCGACCCCGACAATGACCTCAATGGCGAATGCGACTTTCTGATCAGCTTTCAGTCGTCGTACGTGGTACAGGCTCCGATTTTTTCCTTAGTCGAAGCCAAAAATGATAACATCGAACTGGGTTTGGGGCAGTGTGTAGCGCAAATGCTGGGTGCCCGGCTGTATAATCTGAAGGAAGATCACGCCGTTCCGGTCATTTACGGTTGCGTGACAACGGGCAAAGACTGGCAGTTTCTGACCTTGCGCGATCAATTGGTCACGATTGATACGCAGCAATATTACCTGAATCAGCCCGGCGAGCTACTCGGCATTTTAGACTGGATCGTAGGCGAATTAAGCCGATAACCCAGTATCAAACCCGGACCGAAGCGATAAATCAGTCCCTCCGGCTAACGCGAATGGCTTGAGCACCGGCATTTTCATCAGCCGGGTTAGTAATTCCAGGGTACTGGATTCGACTGTTGCCGGGTGTAGCATCGAAACTGTTCAGGAGCGAGGTCAAAGATAGCGCAACAGAACGACAGGGTTTTCTTCTTCAGATACGCCGTTTGCACCACTTCGGTTTTGACCCGTTCGTGACCGTAGCAGCGCAGAATTTCGAGCATATCCGCCCCCAAACCGTAATTCATCACCTTTTCGATAACAAACCGGGCGTTGGCATCATAATCCAGTGCCTGCATATCCGTATCCCAAAAGGCAGTTTGGGAGAGAGTGGGGAGTTAGTCATTTACCGCTCGAGTTTATTTGTTGTCGGGCCTGTTGCAAGACTTCCTGGGCGTTAACCATTTTTGAGATCGTCTGCTCTAAATCCAGCTTTCCGTCTGCTTTTACTGATAATGCTTTATCCAATTTAGCCACAGTCATTGTCTGGCTAATTTTTGTGTGCTTTTTACTTAACTTAGGGTCAATACTCAAAAGAACCTCAGACCATGCTTTTTTAAACTCCTGCGCTTTATTTTCCCAACCTTCGGCTCCGTAAAACTTATCGGAATACCCAATTTTGTAGCATAATTTATCATTCTCCCACTGAAGATAACTCCAGTAATCTCCTGTTGCAGGGCCCAAAAAATCCCACCAGAAACCAAAGAAGCCGCCGGACGCATTAGGTATGTACTTCCAATCCGCTTTGTTGTCCTCTTTACTAAAGGTCTCGTATAAAACCATAAATAGTCCCTGCCAGTCGAGAGGCCCCCACTCATTGAGTGCTTTATTGGAAAACTGATTAACGACAGTTTGCATCTGTTCAAGACGCATGAGAAAGTCTTCGTAAATGGCGTTCCTTACCGCCTTCTTATGTTCGAGGAGAACAGCAAGGCAATCCTCACGCAGGTATGGTTTAAACTCGCCTAACGTATCAAAATTTGACTGATAGCCCGTTTTGAAATAGATGGGAATCATTTGGTCTGATTCGTAGCCAGCTTCTCCAACTTGTTTAAAGTATCGATTTAGCTGATCCGAATGATTACCAGTGTGCGTCTTGTCTTCAACCAGAATCGCCAGTTTGTCGGGCGTATCTTTATTGACCTCGATCAATACATCCAAAAATTTGACCTGCCGTCGAACGTCAACAGTTTTAATGCTGGTCGGATCATACTCCAGTTTCACCTTGCGGATCATGGAGGCTACAAAGTCCCGACCTGCCTGATGCAGAGCAGGATCAGCGTCTTTCCATTTTGGGTCAGCCCATGCCGCCAGCCAGCAGATGAAGGCGTCTTGTGATAACTCGCTTGTGGCATAATTGAACAGGTTAGGTCTATTCTGATTCTCCATGTTTTGTGAGCGTTATTTCCCGTGCAATTTGCAAGAAAGTATCTACTTCATTTTCGCAGGCTGCAACGGTACGGTTATCTTCCGGGGAAGCGTAATCAAATAGATTACTCAGATCATTGGTCGCTTTAAAATCCGGAAGCGGTGTGCTGTTGATCTTAGCTGGGAGTTCTTTACGAAGACCAATAACTGGCGGTATCCGGGCCTTAGTTTGAAACCCTGATTCAGTAGCCCGCCGACTTATCCGGTAGGCGGCATAACTGAAAAGTGGAGCGGCCAGCACATCAACGGTGTAATGCACGTGTTGTATCAGCAACAACCCACCTACCGCTGTAGCACCAAGAAAAGCCCACTTTCGGTCAGAGGGCTTCTCCAGGCAAAGCGCTATCAGTACCAGAATAGAGGTGTGACCTGAATAGAAAAGGTCTTTGGTAATACAGGGTGCCCCAACTCCATAAAACAGGTTGCTTAGGGGATCGATCAGTTCCAGCAGGCCCTTGGGTGGATCCAGGGGCACGAGGGTTATGGTGATCAGCCGCGATACAAAAATCAGGATGTAGGCCCAGATAAACCGGTTGCAAAGCAAAGCATTCCTGCAGATCCGGTAAATGAGCAGCCCACCTGTTGACCAGAGAATCACGAAAATCAGGGCCGAAACGTCGTGGGCCGGCAGCCAGTCGAGTAGCCAGTCATCCAATACCATGCCTTTTCGTGCCTGGATATGCTGGCAAAAGGGCCCCCAGCCAACTAATAACCCCAGAAACAGACTTACTCCAACGAGTAGCTGTCGGCGTACCGGCGCCATACGCCAGTTGGCAGAAGATGAATTTTGTGTTAATTCGGGCATGTGACGGGAAACAATTTAGTAAAATTACCAGCCTTAAACTAATAGCCTACGAATTAAAACTATTTAATGATTAGCTCATTGGTAATCAGTCAACTAAGTTGGTTATTTGCTTAACGAACTGATTGATCTCTCCATGAATACCTCTACTGGTTTTCAAACCCTTTTGTTGGCGACCGTTCTTAGCCTGCTCTTAACGGCCTGCGCCCCAACGCTGACGTATCAACTCCGGCCCGTTTCGGGCGATATAACCAGTATGAACGGGCGGCTGGTGACCAAAGCCGCATCGCCGGACAGTGTAGTGGTGGTAGCCTCCTACGAACGCGAGGAGTTACAGTACATCGCTCTGGATATTGAGGTGAAAAATCAGACCGGACACGCAATCGATGTGGACCCGGCCCGGTTCTCGACGGTAGCTTTAGACCGAAACCAGCAACTGCTGCCCGATCCGGTTTCGGCCCAACCCTTTTACCAGCAAGTGGCCGCCGACCCCGACCGCGAGGCCAAACGGGTTGTTACGGACCGGGTTCAGGAGGAAAAACGCCTGAAACGGGCCAAAATAATGAATACGGTGCTGATGGTCGCCGTGGTAGTCGGCTCTGTTGCCGCGACCTCAAAACCCCAGTCATACGAGAAATACGTGTCAAACCAAATCATATACAATGGTGCTTCCCAGGCTATTCAGGCCAAACGCATCATCGACCATACGACGTTTGCCAGCCGCATGCAGCGGTTCGATTACGAAGCCTACCGCTGGCACGAACTGGCCCTGAAACGCACTGCCGTTCAGTCGGGCGAGTCGGTAAGGGGGTTCGTTTACCTGCCCAAAAACCCCAAAGCCGCTTTCCTGCAACTACAGTACCCGGCCGCAGACGGAACCAACGTAGTCATCCTGTTTGAGCAAACGACAGGCCGGAAGCGGTGAAGTTAGTTTGTTGTTTGTTGTTCTAAGTTCTCCGGCAGGTAAAGATAAACCACAGACCATTAACTAATTACCACTTTACCCCCACCCGTACCCCGCCGGTGAGGTTACGTCGGGCCGATGCATTGTAGTAACGCCCGCCAACAGCGTTCAGATCGTAACCCAAACTATAGGACTGATCCAACAGGTTATCGCCACTCAGGTACGCATCTACCGTCCAGCACTTGGCGAAAGACCGTCGGATACCGAGCGTTGCTGTCAGCAGTCGGGCGGGATCAGACAGGGCGGTTCCAGCGTCGAGGAGGGGAAATTGATCGACAAACTGGTACGTCAGGTGGCCGTAGATACCCGGTTTCGTCTCCGCATCCAGGCCGAACGTCAATACCGTTGGGGCCACGCCCGTAACCCGGTTTCCCGACAAATCGGTGGTACCTTGTACGTAGTCGCGGAACCGGTAATGCGTCAGGGTAGTGTTGTGCCAGAGCCGCAGGAGTTGAAAAATCGAACTTGTGTTGGCTGACGTATTGATAAAATCGTAACTCAACTGGCCTTCAAAACCGGGCTGACTCGTCCGGCCTGCGTTCACATAGTAGTCGGCACCACTCGCCGTTGACCGCCGAACAATGGTCTCATTCAGCAGCAGCGAATAAAAAACCAGATCGAACCGAAGGCGATTTCTCAGGGCCGAACCGCGTATGCCCATGTCCGTAGAGTAGCCGCGCTCCGGGTTCAGACTGGCGTTGAAAATCTGATCCGACGGCCGTACCTCCTGCGTGGTAGGCGCGGAATACCCCGAACTAAGGCTCAAAAAAGCGGATATAGTCTCCCCGAACTTCTTCAGGATCGACAATCGGCCCAGCCACACCGGCGTAAAATTCCGCGCCTGTGGCGTGACCGGGCGCGTCGAAAACCGGGTGAAGCCGTAGCGCACTTCGTTGCGGCTGAGGCCAAACGTGCTGATAAAGCCAAAGGGCAGGGTTAATTCGGCCTGTGCAAAAACCGCCGATTGCCGCGCCCGCAGTTCGTCATCGGATTGTAGCGTGTCGGGTTGCCCCGCCTTGTTTCCGTAGTTCCGGTCGACGGTGAAATTCCGCTGGTATTCGGCCCCGACGGTAAAGACGGTCGGTAATAGCGGCTCCCCCACCCGAATCTGCGTCACCGTTCGGCCGCCAAGGCCCTGATCGGCACGTTTTTCGTAATTAGTGATGAAGGGGTTGGTAAAATCGACGGTCGAGCCGTACAGTACCGTTGTGTTCTGAATCCGATCATTCCAGCGGTAGGTGTGCGAAAAGCCCAGATAACCGGTTTTCTGATAAATGGCCGCGCCCGCATCAGCACTGCCGGACAGCGTCTTCGTGGCGGGGCGTGATGCCCGTGGATTGGCGCGATACTGAGCCTCCGTCAATCCGCCCGGTGTCTGGTAAAACAGGTCGGAGTACAGGCCAAGTACCGAAATGGTTCGTTTTTCGCTCACCTGAAACGCGCCCGTCAAACTCACGTTATCCCGCGCCATTGCACTGTGGTCACGGTAGCCATCAGCCTGTACATGGTTGTAGCTGAGCGTAATGGCCGAGTTATTTTTGCCCGTTTGCAGGGTGATACCGCTGCCCCGCAATCCGTACGCCCCAGCCAGGGTCGATACCTCCACTGCCGATTGGTTAGCGGGGATAGTCTGCCCGCTGAACAGAATCGTACCACCCGTACCGGCACCGTACAAACTCCCCGATGGCCCCTTGATTACCTCAACCCGGCCAATGGCCCGCACGTCCAATGCGTTCAGGTACGTGTTGCCGCCCGCATCGGTCAGGGGCAGTTCGTTCCAATAGATTTTCACGTTGCGTACCCCAAACGGCGAGCGGATGGCCGACCCGCGAATGGCAAGCCGGTAGCTGCCCGGCGACCGTTCGTCGATGCGGACACCGGGCAGCGTGTTCAGCGATGGCACTAAGGTGGGTGTCCCGAACCGTTGCTGCAAATCCCGGCGCGTAAGTAGCCCGACCGACGCGCCCGTTTCCAGCAGCGACCGGTTGGTCGCATAACCCGTCACTTTCACCTCATTCAGTTGCCGGGTCGAATCCTCGAAGGCCGTTTGGGCGAACAGATTGCCTGTAATCAGGACCAGAAAAATCGTTTGTAGAATTACTCGGCGCATAATGTGAAAACAACAGAAAACCGGCAGGGTTTCAGGTACCTCGCCGGTTTTGCAAAGGTACGCAAACGACCCGCCAAAGCCGGTAACGGGTAATTAGCGGAGCAGCGGGGCCACACGGGTACCAATCAGGTCGATGGATGCCAATAGTTTCTCGTTAGGCAGCGTGGCCGTATCCATCTGGAAGGTTACCCGCGAAATACCACCCAGAGCCTCGCTGTGGCGGAGTATCTTCTCAGCTACCTCCTCGGGGCCGCCCACCAGCAACGCCCCCCGTGGCCCGGCCTGCGCATCGAACTGTGGCCGTGTTACCGGCGACCCACCCCGCTCTTTGGCCCGCGCCGTAAACGTTCGGGCGTAGCCGGGGTAGAAATCAGCAACAGCTTCGGCGGTGGTGTTAGCCACGTAGCCCAGCGAGTGCAAGCCCACCTGTAGCTGCTCTGGTGCGTGTCCGGCCCGACGGCCCGCTTCCCGGTACAGGTCGACCAACGGACGGAAGCGGTGCGTTTCTCCGCCAATGATGGCCACCATCAGCGGTAAACCCAGCATCCCGGCCCGCACGAACGATTCGGGAGTACCGCCCACGCCAATCCAGATTGGAAGCGATGCCTGCACGGGACGGGGGTAGATACCCTGACCGGTCAGCGCGGCCCGAAATTTACCCGACCAGGTTACCTGTTCCTGTTCGCGAATCTGAAGCAGCAACCCCAGTTTTTCGACAAACAGATCGTCGTAATCACTCAGATCAAAGCCGAACAGCGGAAAGGATTCGATGGACGAACCACGCCCGACAATTATTTCGGCCCGTCCCTGCGAAATCAGGTCGAGGGTGGCAAATTCCTGAAACACCCGGACCGGGTCGGCGGCACTAAGCACCGTGACGGCACTGGTCAGGCGGATGCGTTTGGTGCGAACCGCGGCTGCCGCCAGAATAACGGCGGGTGCAGAGTCGAGAAATTCAGCGCGGTGGTGCTCGCCGATGCCAAACACATCCAAACCCACCTCATCGGCCCGTTCAATGCGCGCCAGCAATTGCTGCATGGCGTCTACACTGCTGATGGTTACACCGGTACCGTTATCGAGCCGGGCAGCCGCAAAAGAATCTATTCCAACCTGCATTTTATTTTTATGTCTACTACTGAGTCCTGCCGATTAGCCGGTGGCCAACTAACGGGCAGAACGACAGCCGGGCGTAGTTAGTTTATCCCGCCATCCCGGCCGCCCACTGCTACTTCTGCGCGGTCTGTTCGCAGGTTTTGGCCAGTTTGGTGGCACTCTTACTGCCCCAGTGCGGTGCGATTCCGGTTGCCGACTCCTGCGCAAACACCTGCACCGCCCGATTGGCGAGTTGACAGGCCTGCTCTTTGTCGCCCCCGTAACCGGCGGGTGCCGAACTCCGCAATTGAGCGAGTACGATCATCGCACGGGGGTTGTTCGGGTTTTGGGTCAAAGCCTGCTGCAACGCCTGCGAACCCAGTGCCGAGTATTTTGGTCCACGCGCCATGAAATCGACGTTGATACGGGCGAAGTGAATGGTCGCTTTCAGGCACGAAATCTCGGAGTTGTTGGGGCTGAGCGAATCAGCTTTGGCAGCCAGGGCGTCGGCTTTATCGGCCCAGGCATCGACGTTGTTTTTGTCGGCTTCGCGGTTGGCGAGGGTTGTGGCGCACATGGCCGCGTAGTAGTACGGCAGCCACTGCGTTTTCTCGACGGCAGCGATCCGCCCGAAGGCACTTTCGAGAGTCAGAATACTTGGTACCGAACGCGCCGTATCGAACAGGGCGACGTTTTTCTCCATGGCTTTCTGGTATTTGTCGGATTGGGCAAACACCGTAGCACCGAACAGAAACAGGTTGACGAGGGTAATGAGTAGCGTTTTCATGGTTTTAGCGAGTTGGATTTTTTGATTGGTTGATTACAGTTGACTATTGATGATTTCCTGCCGACGGTCGACGCCGAGGGTGACGAACAGACCGATGAATACGAATGGATTGTTGGTCGGCCGGATGGCTTCGCGCCGGTCGGGATGGGTGGTCGAGTAGGTGTAGCCAAAGATCTGCTCATTGCCCAGCACGTTGCTCACCGTCAGCACCAATACCGACTGCGCCTTCCGAATCGCCATCAGGTGCGCCAGACTCAGGCCCAGGTTGTGGTACGCGGGCAGCCGGTCGGTCATAAAATCGGCAGCGGACCGGTTCGGATTGGCATACGGACGACCAGCGCCGTAGGTGTACGTGAGGCCGAGGTTAGTTTTGATGCCGGAGAAGAAATGCTTCGCCACGACCGACAGCGTTTGCCGGGCCGCAAACGAGGGCTGCACGGCGGTTGGGTAATCCAGAAACTGCCGCTTCGTGTCCAAAAAAGAATAGGATACCCAGAAATCGACACCTTTGATGCTCTTCTTGTCCCGGTAAAACAACTCGAACCCACGGGCGTATCCCGAACCGCCGTTATTCGGGGCGGGGATGGTCCGAATCAGATTGGCGTACTGTTTGTAGAAAACTTCCGTGCGAAACGTCCGTTCGGCTCCGATTTTCTGGTAGCTGACGATGTAATGATCGGCCGACGTATAGGTCAGGGCGGGAGTTTTGAGCAGGAACGGCCGGTCGGGTTTCTGGTAGAATTTGCCGTACGATACCGACAGCAGTCCATCCGCTCCGGTGCTGTACCCCAGCGACAGCCGGGGGGCTACGTTGGCCCGGCCAAGCAGCGACGAGTACTCGACCCGAACACCCATCCGGGCCGACAGCCGGTCGGTGATATACGATTCCGTTTCGGCAAACGAGGCCATGAACAGGTCCGTAAACCGCGTCGTGTTCTGTTGTTCCGTCACGCGGTGAAGTTCCGCACCAACCGTCAGCCGGGTCCGGTTCAAAACCATTTTGGACAGCACATTCCGAAATTGCAACAGCGACGACGCATCCGTCTGCCCGGTTATCGAGTCCGGTCGGGCACCGTTCTCGAAGCGGATACCCAATCCCGTTTGGTCAACGTTACGACCATACGACAGGCCCGACTGCCATTTCCAGCCGTGGGCAAGGTTTTGGCGGTACGTCAGGTTCGTATACAGGTTGTGGTTGGTCAGGCTGATGCGATTGGTAATGCCCGAATAGTCGATGTTGGCATGGTTGACTCCCAGCACACTCCACCCGCCGTTGACGTATAGTTTCAGCATCCCGCCGTTGCGAAACTGCTTCCGTACAAAGGCGTTACCATCCCAGAAAGCCGGTTTCCGGGTAAACTGCACCGTTCCCGGCAGCAGCACATTATACAGACTCAGGTTGGTGTGGCCGATACCTCCGCCGTACGACAGCGTTTTATCGGCGTTCAGCCGCTGCGTGCCCGCCGTCATCATAATCGGCGAGATGGTCAGTTCGGTGCTTGATTTAACGGGCTGGTCTTCGGTTTCCAGCACCAGCACCGACGATAGGGCCTGTCCGTACTGCGCCGAATAACCACCGGTCGAGAAGAACGTCCCCTTGAACATACCCGGCGCAAACCGGCTGCGGGCGGCTGTATTCGACGGGCTGCTGTAGGTAAAGTTACTGACCAGCAGCCCGTCGATGTACACTTTGGTTTCGGTACCGGTGCCGCCCCGCACAAACAAATCACCGCTCTCGCCCACCGGCTGCGCACCGGGCAGCGTTTTCATGGCCGAGAGTACGTTGCCATCGGTGGCGGTGGTCAGGACTTCCAGCGGGCTGAGGGTAGTGTATTTGTTTTTGTCGTTCAGGTCGAACAGCCGGGGCCGCACCACTACGTCTTTCAGCAGCATGGATTTGGTGGTAATCACGACTTTTAATTTCAGCGGAGCGGCACCCGATAATTCAACCGGCAGCGACACATCCACGAAACCGGCCGCTTTGGCTACGAGTTTAAACGTTCCCTTTTCATCCGTGTCGAAACTGAACTCACCTTTCGCGTTGGTGATGGCTCCGTCGTAAGTGCCGTCGAGCGAAACGGTCACCTGTGCCAGCGGACGGATACCATTATACGTGACCGTACCCGAAACCCGCGCGGCCTGGGCAACGGCAGTCCGGGGATGATTGAACAGGAAAAAGACTATTAAAAACAGGGAAGCAGAGAAGCGTATCATGGCCGTAATTGGTTTGCATCAGCGATTCGTTGAGACAAACATCGGCAGGCCTCTGATACCCGGCAATAGGGTGGGACGGGTGACAAGCCCACAGGGATTAAACGCCCGTTTTTGGGGCATTTGGGCCGTTTTGGGACGAATGGGAAGGCTACACCAGCGTTGCCATCCGGGTATCGAAAGCGTTTACATAACTCCGCGACACCGGAATGGGCTGCCCCGAACCGCTCATGGTCAGTTGGTAGCCCCGTGCGTTCCCCTCCGTTTTCTGAACGGCCTTCAGGTTCACGATAAAGGCCCGGTGACAGCGAAAAAACGGCGGATGATCCAATAGAGCGACTTCCATTTCCTTCAGCGTACTCCGCAGCACCGTCTTTTGCGGAAACACCAGATTAAGCCAGTGCACCTCCACGTAATTACCCACCGATTCGATATATACTAACTGATTGGGCAGCAGACTCAGTTTATCCCGGCCATTTTCGGCGGTAAATACAATGCCTTTGGGCAACGTTGGCGGGGCATCAACCAGCGGGGGCTGATGCAGTTTGTCGAGTTGGACATTCAGCGTTTGGGCGTGGGCAAGGTTGCGTTTCAGACGTCGCTGCTCGGCGAAGAACAGGCCCAGGGTAATCGGGAAGAAACCAATAACGGTTACCGTAAGGTACATCTGCCAGTACGGCGGGGGCGTATTACCCGTCAGCAGCAGCACCATCTGGTTACCGACACTAATGCAGAAAAGCACGAACAACGTGTGAATAACGTGCCGGCCAACGGTCCACCGATCCTCGTCGTAGACCTTCGGAAAGAGACGGGGAATTAAAAAATTAGCGATCAACGACGCGATAACCACGTTCAGACCGAACAGTGTCAGCATAATCAGGTCGGACTGACCGTCGGCATTTTGGACGCCCCCAAACAGGTAGATAAATACGACAACGTATAAACCAGCCTGCAGCGAAAGGACAAGCTGATTGGTAAAACTAAAATCTTCGGCCAGGGGGCGACTCAGGAATTGACGGAACCGGTGCAGCATATCGGCAAAAGTAGCCCAAAAACAATGGTACCGTACTGTTGCGGGCAAACCGACGCGAAACCGCCCGTATCAGACCGGTGGTAATGAATGTACGCGGCAAATTCTTGGGGCCAGGCCCGGCAAAGAGACCAGAGCACTGAACGTATAGCCTTTATTTACATTCATATATCTGATAATGAGCCGGTTTAACAATATGATAAGATTCAGATTAAAATAAAGTGCAGAGCCGGTATTTTTCAGGGACATGATTGTACTATCTTATTTAACGATTTGCATACCGGGCAAAAACACTTAACTATGTCCCTCTTAACACATAGAGAAAGTGATGTAAAGAAAAAAACATCGGCCACAGACGCTGTTTGTTGTCAAAACGAGTGCTCCGTACCCTGTCACGCGAAAAAATGGGAATACTGTGTAAAAAACATCGTTTTGGCCTAATTTGTGTAAAGCAGTTTGATGTGTCAATGACCATTGTTTTACATATATACCAGTCATCGTCTCACCGTAACACATTTATACATGGGTAACTTTTCCAAGCGCTTGATTTACGTCGTGGAAGACAATCACGACCACCGCAATACCCTCGAAAAAACCCTGGCGGCCCACCCGGCCACCTTCCAGTTGCACTTTTTCACCAACGGCTCCGAGCTGTTCGTCTGGCTGACCCATCAACTACACGGCCGCCTTCCCGATCTGATTCTTATGGATCTGGATATGCCCGTCATGAATGGTTTCGACACGCTGATGCTGCTGAGGGCCATGGACGAATACCGGCACATTCCCGTGGTGATTCACACCCACGACGACCGGCTCGATTGCATTAACCGGGCCTACGAACTGGGCTGTCAGGCGTACATCGTTAAGTCAGGACACTCGCTGCCGCTGGGCCGAATGCTGGGCCAATGCGCGTCGCAGGCGGTGGCGTAGCGGGTCAGCGAACGCACGACCAGCCTCTTTTTGGTTTGCCCGCGACGGTGACAACCACCGCCGAATGGGCAAACTTTTTACCTGTACGCGCCGTTCTCTTAGCGTATGGAAACACTGGAAAAAATCCGCAAGGCATATACCGAGTACGTACTCGAACATGGCACCCAACCCCCTTCCGTCTTCCAGTTTGCCAAAAAACTGAAGATTGCCGAACCTGAGTTTTACGACCATTATGCTTCGTTCGACGCCATCGAAGCCGACATCTGGCTCACCTTCTTTACCCAAACCCGCGCCACCGTTGAGACCGACGGTGCGTATCAGAGTTATTCGGTCCGTGAGAAACTCCTGGCCTTTTACTACACCTGGATCGAGTTGCTGAAGGGGCAGCGCAGTTTTGTGGTCTACAGCTACGGCCGCCTGCGGGATGCATTGGCACCGGCCACGTCCCGCGCGGGCATGATGGCCCGTCGGCAAACGGGTACGACCAATCCCCGAATGGTATTCCAGCCGTTCAAAGACGCTTTTTACGACTACGCCCGCGACCTGCTGGCCGAAGGACGTGAAAGCAAAGAAGTAGAACCCCGCCCCTTTGTGGGCGACCGCTACGCAAACGCCCTGTGGCGGCAAACCCTGTTTCTGCTCAATTTCTGGGTACGCGATACCAGCAAAGGCTTCGAAAAAACCGATACCGCCATCGAAAAAGCGGTCAACACCGCCTTCGACCTGCTGGGCCGTTCTCCCTTGGATACCCTCTTCGACTTCGTCAAGTTCACCTTACAAAATCGTTGATTGATTAACTGATAGAATGATTGAATAGGTCATGTTTCGGCTACTCAATCATTCCATCAGTCAATCATTCAATTTTCCCCTATGAAAACGCAGCAATCCATTCCCACCTCCAAAGTGGCACGGGCGAGTCAGTTCGTGAAAACGGGGCTGAAAGTCGGTGGCAATTACATCAAGCACTACAGTAAGAAACTCGTCGATCCCGACCTGTCGAAAGATGAACTGCATAAAGACAATGCGGCCGACATCTACGAAGGGCTGAGCGAGTTGAAAGGAAGTGCCCTCAAAATGGCGCAGATGCTGAGCATGGACCGCAACATTCTGCCCCGCGCCTACGTCGATAAATTCACCATGTCGCAGTATTCGGCTCCGCCCCTGTCGGGTCCACTGGTGGTGAAGACTTTCCGTACGTTTTTTGGCAAAGGGCCGCAGCAGCTATACGACACGTTCGAGATGGAAGCGGCCAATGCGGCCTCTATCGGGCAGGTGCACAAAGCCACCAAATGGGGCAAACAGTTGGCCGTAAAGGTGCAGTATCCGGGTGTGGCCGATGCCGTCAGTTCTGACCTTCGCATCGCCAAGCCATTGGCTGTCAACTTATTGAACCTGAACGAGCGCGACATTGACCGGTACATGGGCGAGGTAGAAACGAAACTGCTCGAAGAAACCGACTACGACCTCGAACTCCGCCGGTCCATCGAAATCTCGGAAGCCTGCGCCCACATCCCCAACCTTATTTTCCCTAAATATTACCCCGAACTGTCCAGCAAACGCGTGTTGACGATGGATTGGCTCGACGGAAAGCACCTGAACGAGTTCCTGAAAACCAATCCGTCCCAGGAAATTCGTAACCGCATCGGGCAGGCCCTCTGGGATTTTTACGACTACCAGATTCATACGCTCCGGCAGGTACACGCCGACCCGCACCCCGGCAATTTTCTGATGCGCCCCGATGGTACAATGGGCGTCATCGACTTTGGCTGTGTGAAGGTCATTCCCGATTTTTACTACGACAATTATTTCCGGTTGGTCAACTTCGACACGCTGGAAGACAAAGCCCTCACCCGGCAGATTTTTGAGAATCTGGAGTTCATTCTCCCAAGCGACTCGCCCCGCGAGCAGGCCTTTTTCATGGGACTGTTCGAGCAGATGATTCACATGTTGGGCGAACCCTTCTCGGTGGATGAATTTGATTTTGGCGACGATAATTATTTCGACAAGGTGTACGCCTTCGCTGAGGAATTAGCCAAAGTGAGTGAGCTTAAAAACTCCAAAGTAGCGCGGGGGTCGCAGGATGGCTTGTACGTAAACCGGACCTACTTTGGGCTATACTCCATGCTGAATGAGCTGAAAGCTAAGGTAAAAACGACCAAGCCCGAGTGGCTGATGACCGAGAAACTGAAAGCGTCACACGCGGCATAACCTTGTTTTTTCGTTAGCATCACGCCGGGTGGTCATCCGGCGTGATGCTGTTTTTTCAGCCCTGTCTGTTTACATTCGCGGTATGCTGTTAACCACCGACGCGCCCGAAACGGGCACCAACTCCGTAAAACCCCGCTTCGACGATATTTTTATGGAATTGGCCGTGAACCTGGCCAAACGATCACACTGCATCAAGGCGCAGGTGGGGGCGGTCCTCACCCGCGATACCCGGATTATCTCCATCGGCTACAACGGCCCACCCGCCGGTACGCACAACTGCGACGATGAGTTCCCCGGCGTGGGCTGCGCCCGCGATTCCAAAGGCAGTTGCTCCCTTGCTCTCCACGCCGAAGAAAACGCCATTTTGTATGCTGCCAAAAACGGGGCGGCCATCGAGGGGTCCACTATTTTCGTGACCCTGTCGCCCTGCATTGCCTGCGCCCGGATAATCTACAGCATGAAAATCGCCCGCGTGGTGTTTTTGCACTCCTACGCCGAATACAAGGGCATTCCAACCGATGAGGGCGTCGAGTTCCTGCGCCGGTTTGGGGTGACGGTCGAACGGTACACGCCCATCGACGGGGTCACGCTGGTATCGGTCCCACCCGTTACGCGGCAACCGATCCCCCTGGCATGAATATTCTGGCCCATGCCTACTTATCCGACCGCCAGACGGGCCTGCTGATTGGCAACTTCATTGCTGATTTCGTAAAAGGCGACCCAACTGCTCCGCGCCACCACCTGTCGGCGGATGTCGTAACAGGCATCCGGCTTCACCGGGCCATCGACCAGTTTACCGATACGCACCCGGCCGTGGCCGCCGTCCGAAGGCTGCTTTACCCACGCTGCCACAAATACGCGGGCGTGGCTGTCGATGTGTTTTTTGATCATTTCTTAGCCGTTCAGTTCAGCGCGTTAACCGGCGAGTCACTACCCGAATTTGTCCGGTTTACGTACACGACCATTCAGACCAACGCGCAGCACCTGCCCCCCAACGCGAAACGGATGGCCGATGCCCTGATCCGCTACGACTGGCTGACCAGCTACCAGACCACCGAGGGCATCGACCGGTCGCTGAAAGGGCTGTCCCGTCGAACCGCTTTCCCATCGGGATTGGACACGGTGATCACGGATTTGACGGATCGTTACGACCAGATTGGCGGTCATTTTTCGTATTTTTGGCCTGCCTTAGTCGAACACGTTCGCCAAACGCGGATGGTATTGGACGATACGATCTGATTGATTTTCATAAAGACTGCCATGAGAAAGATCCTTTTAGCTATAGTCACGGTCATACTGGTAACCGCCGGTTTTACGGCACTTGTTGGTCTGGTTCATTCCGAACCCTGGCAACCCATTCAGCTCATGGAACCTGCCGAACTGGCCGAGAAGATCAACAGTCCGGGCGCGAATAAGCCATTGATTATCAGCATCGGGCCAGCCGCCAGCATCAAAACATCAATGGCCATTGGACCGGGCAGTGAGAAGGAAAACCTCGATAAACTGGCCCAGTTGGTCAGCAGGGAGCCAAAAACCCGCGAGATCGTGATTTACTGCGGCTGCTGTCCGTTCATCCACTGCCCCAACATTCGACCGGCCTTCACGAAACTGAACGAGTTGGGTTTTAAAAATCACAAACTCCTCAACCTGACCAAAAACCTGAAAACCGACTGGATCGACAAAGGTTATCCGGTGATTGAGTAAGTCTGGTTCCCATTATGATTCCCGCCGTAGAAACCCTGCTGAAAGATATTCGCGCCAAACGCATCCAGCCCGTGTACCTGCTGCACGGCGATGAACCCTACTACCTCGACCGGATTGCCGACGAAATTGAGAAAGTAGCCATTCCGGTAGCCGAACGTGGTTTCAATCAATTCATCCTGTTTGGCAAAGACACCGATGTGGGTGGAGTCATCAACTACGCCCGCCGGTACCCGTTTATGGCCGAGCGGCAGTTGGTGATCGTAAAGGAAGCGCAGCAACTAAACGGCCTGAAAGATAAAGCAGGCTTGTCCCTGCTGGAAGATTACGCCCTGAATCCGCTGACCAGTACCACCCTCGTGATCTGCCACAAAGACCTGCTGGATGAGCGCAAAACCTGGGTGAAAGCGTTCGGCAAAAAAGGTGTACTGCTGGGCGTAAAGAAGCTGTACGAGAACAAATTAGTCGACTGGATCGGTGATTATTGCCGTCAGCAGGGTGCCAAAGTCAGCATTAAAGCCTGTCAGCTACTGGCCGACCACATCGGCAACGACCTGAAACGGTTAGCGTCCGAAATCGACAAAATCCTGCTGAACCTGCGCGTCGACGAAGAAATTTCGGCCACCACCGTCGAGCGGTTAGTGGGCATCAGCAAGGAATACAATGTGTTTGAGTTGCAGAAAGCCCTCGTGCAGCGCGACGTGGTCAAGGCCAACCGCATTGTCGACTACTTCGGCCGCAATGCCAAAGACAATCCTTTGATCGTGATTCTGGGCCAGTTGTTCGGCTATTTCAGCAAGGTGCTGCTGGTGCAGGCGTCCAAAGATCAGTCCGACAAAGCACTGGCATCCTTACTCGGCGTGAACCCGTTTTTCGTGAAAGATTACGTGCAGGCTGCCCGTACGTTTCCGCTGGTAAAGGTAGCCGCCGTTCTTCACGCTATCCGCCGGGCCGACGCCCTGAGCAAAGGCATTGACGCCCCTACCCTCTCCGAAACCGACATCCTGAAGCAGTTGGTGTTTGAGGTGCTGCATTGAAAATCACTGTTTTCAATGACGTCATCTATACGAGAACACTACTGGTATCAGCACAAATAAATAACTGCAAACTGATTATCAATAAGGGAGTATATTACCGCCTGACAAAAACTCTTTTCTTATGAAATATGTATCGCCTTACCGGCTTTTGCTGTTCAGTATGGTTCTACTGACGGCTTGTGGTAAAAACAAGGACTCGGTTACGCCTTCGTTAGTGGGCAAGTGGCAGGTTCTTACTGTCATGACCACCGTTTCAAATAAAAGTGTAGCTGCCACGCAAACTGAAAACTATTCAGGAAAAGATGCTTCTTATGAGTTTCAAAGCGATGGCACTTTTACCAGTCGCGCTCCTGACTCAACGTCAACAGGCATAAAAACTACTATCGAGACCGGAACCTATAAGCTATCCGGAAACTCAATTACGTTAACGGTCCAGGACCCATCGACAAAAGTCAGCACGAATAATTATGCAACATATGGTTTAAGCGGCAGTAGCCTCACGTTTACAGTAACGAAAGATTTGTTATTGAAATCGCTGAATGAGCAGTTAACCACTGACCCCGGCATTACTCAATTAGTCATAGCCGCCCTTAATACATATGATGTCTACACCGTTACGGTGAATATGCAGCGACAGTAACACATGAGCACCGAAAATAAAAGCAAGCAGGGGCCGGAAGATGACCACACAGCTAAAAAAGCAAGGAAGAACTCGCCAACGAACGGGGTAGCCACGGCCATTCGGGCCACAGCGGCAATCGGAATGGCAGCCGCAAAAAACAGTAGCGGCAACCCACGCACCTTTGAATAAGCCAAAAAGCCCGCTCTGAATCAGAGCGGGCTTTTTGGTATCTTTACCAGCCCCTTGGCCTGAAAACAACAAAAGCTACTCAGTCGTGAGCAGCTTTTGCGTTCTGTACCGGGTACAGGTGTAATTATTTCGTCATGCTTTCCGTCGTAGACGACATCGGCATAGTAGCCGAAGCTGAATCAGCCATCATAGACGACGAAGACGAATCAGCCATCATAGTCGAGGCAGAATCACTCATAGTAGTCGTAGTGGTTTCGGTGGTTTCAGCTTTCTTAGACGAACAAGCCGTGGCCAGAGCCATTACTGTAATGGCAAGAAAGGCGGATTTGATGATTGCTTTCATATGTTTTGGGGAGTTTTTGTTTAAGTGAAACATGTCTTTGTCGTCCTTAATACGCCGGGGGCAAAAAGGTAACCCACTAAATTTTATATTTTTTTTGGGTTACCATCTGCCAACAGCCGTATTAAGCTATACAACCTGTGTATGAGGGAAGGAAGTCGTTTTTTGTTGTCCGACGACGAGTTATTGATCGGCCTGGCTACCGGTTCGGACGCTGCCCTGACGCAATTATACCGCCGGTATTTTCCGATGGTCCTGCATCTGGTGGTAAACAACAGCGGTAGTGAAGATGATGCGAAAGACATCTATCAGGAAGCCCTGGTAGTGCTGTACGAGAAAGTCGCTGCGGATACGCTCGACCTGAATTGCCAGCTTAAAACGTACCTCTACTCGGTCAGTCGGCGGTTGTGGCTTAAACAACTGTCGCGCCGGAGCCGGGCGGGTGCTGGGCGGGATGACGCTTATTTTCAGGCTACTGATGTACCCGCACCGGTAGACGACGATCTGGCTACGCATGAAATGCGGGACCGGCAGTTTGATCTCATGGCCGAATCGCTGGGCAAGCTGGGCGAGCCGTGCCGAACCCTGCTGGAAGATTTTTACATCCGGCATTTTTCGATGCAGCAACTCACCGAGAAATTCGGCTATACCAATACCGACAATGCCAAAACGCAGAAGTATAAGTGCCTGACCCGTTTGAAGCGTTTGTTTTTTGCCGTTTACAAGGAAGAATAATTTTGCCACCACCAGTCATGGAAGCGAACGAGGAGAAACAGATTGAAGAAGCCCTCCGGGCGTACGGAAACCGACAGACGTTTCGCCGGAAACTCGACCGGATTCACGCCGACATGGACCGGGCGGCTCGGTTCGACCATTCGGATACGGACCAAACCCGGACCGGACTGGGCTCGGCGGGGCGGGTGCGCAGTCTGTGGCAGGCGTACCGGCCGGTTTTTGCCGTAGCGGCTGCCGTAGCGGTTTTTACTACGTTCGCCACCATTTTCTCGTACCGTTCGTACCAGACTTCCCACCAGCAGCAGCAGGAGCAATACAGTATGCTGCGCCGTGATTTACTGACTCTCCGCCAGTCGCAAAACGCTATTCTACAGAACATGAACGGCCGGGTCGACCGGTTACGGGCCAATCCGGGTCAGGTAGCCGGATCGGGCTTTATGCTCACCGCCGATGGCTATTTCGTGACCAATAATCACATTATACAGGATGCTTATTCGGTGTACGTACAAAGTCCGAAAGGCGAGGTTTATAAAGCAAAAATCGTGTATACGGATCGTGGACATGACCTGGCCATTCTGCAATTGTGCGACGATAACGCCTTCCGGCCATTACCTCCCCTGCCCTACAGTTTCGACAGCCGCCCGTCGGAACTCGGCGAACGTGTATTTACGTTGGGGTATCCCCGCGAAGAAATTGTTTACGGCGAAGGGTATCTCAGTTCAGGAACCGGCTACCGGGGCGACACAACTGCCTATCAGGTAGCGATCTCCGTCAACCCCGGTAACTCCGGCGGGCCGCTGGTCGACGAAAAAGGCGATGTGATTGGCATCATCAGCGGACGGCAGAACTTTACCGAAGGGGCTACATTTGCCATCAAAACAAAATACCTGTCCCAAACCATCAAGGACATTCCCGGTGATTCGCTGGGTGGAGTTTCGCTGAAACTAAACCGAAAAAATCTGCTCCCCAAACTACCTCGCAAACAGCAGATCAAGCGAATACAGGAATACGTTTATCAAGTGAAAGTCTTCAAACATTAATAAAAAAGCCCGGCAGAACCGGGCTTTTTTGTGCCATCCGGTCTGATACCCTCCGGTGTCTGTTCCATTTGTTCCCGATCACGTATGTTGAAACCTTGTCGGGCCGAAACGGTTAATTACCCGACATCAACATGTGAACGCGTATGCTTACCCCCATCCGGCTCGCCCTCGACTGGACGCCCAACACCATTCACACTGGTTTTTACGTCGCTTTGGCACAGGGTTTATACGCCAAAGCCGACATTGACCTCATCATCACTACCCCCGAAGCCGACCGTTATCAGACCACCCCTGCCCGGCAATTAACTGCCGGACTGGTCGATCTGGCCGTCATGCCGTCGGAGAGCGTGATCAGTTACCATGCCAACGATCCCGGTTCGCCAATGGTGGCAGTGGCCGCAGTGTTGGCCCGTGATGCCAGTGCCATTGCCACGTTAAAACAAAATGGTTTGGACCGGCCCATGCATTTAGATGGCCGGGTTTATGCGTCATACAACGCCCGGTTCGAGGATGACATCGTTAAACAGATGATTCGAAACGACGGCGGACGCGGGCAGTTTGTCAGTCATAAACCCGAACGGCTGGGCATCTGGAATACGTTGCTGACAAACGAAGCCGATGCCACCTGGATTTTTCTGCCCTGGGAGGGCGTGGAGGCCGATCTGCGCGATATACAACTTAACCTGTTTTTGCTGGAGGACTACGAAATCCCTTATGGATACAGCCCGCTATTAGTTACCAACCGGGACTGGATGACGGCGAACAGTGAGGTATTACAACGGTTTATGAGGGCCACGGCGGCCGGTTACGGGTTCGCGGTGCAGCAACCGGATGAAGCCGCCCGGTTGCTGAGCGAAACGGCAAATCACCCCTCTCTGGCCAACGCCGAGTTTGTCGAAACGAGTCAGCAGGCAGCTTCGGGCTACTACCTGATGGGCAATCAGTGGGGTGTGATGCGCCGGGAAGTGTGGAATGCGTTTGTCAACTGGCTTATTCGGCACGACTTGATTATTGACAAGGAGGGCGACAAAATTCAGCATATCGACGTGGATCGGCTCTTTACCAATCAGTTTGTCAAGTAGCAGAGCGGTAGTCGATACCGATACTCAGCCGGGTTATAAAGGTTCGTCATGGGTACAAAACAAATGCCACATCATAGCAATATGGCATTTGTTTTATACCCGTGATAATTGATTATCGGCTTTTTTATCCACCAATGGTTGCCATAGATTCTGTGACGACCCCGCGCTGCTGCTCGGCCTCGAAACCATTTTTAGGCCGGTGGGCAAACGCCAACAGAAAAGCCGCATTCAATTCGTCGTCGGACGCATCGCCCCGGAGCAAGGCACGAACATCCAGCACGCCATCGTCGTAGAGGCAGGTTTTCAGCGTGCCCTGCGCCGTTAGCCGGATGCGGTTGCAGGTGCCGCAGAAGGTACGGCTGAAGGCAGCAATAATGCCCAGATCGCCCTGGTAACCGGGAATCTGATAGGTAGTAGCCGTGGCAAAGGGAGCGTCGGCCCGTTTTTGCAGGCTCGGGTATAACGCCTGAAGTTCGGCCAGGATCCGCTGATATGTCCAGTTCAGCACCGGGTAGTGGCTTCCTTCGCCGTTAAAGGGCATCTCTTCGATAAACCGAACCGACACGGGTGCCTGCCGACTTAGTTCGGCCAGTGCGTAGAGGTCGTCGGTGTTCTGTCCTTCCATGACTACGGCGTTGATTTTCACCGGAATCTGGTGCGCCAGCAGTGCATCGAATGTTTTGAGCACCGCCGGCAACTCATCGCGCCGGGTAATCTGGTGGAACCGTTGCCGATCGAGGGTATCCAGGCTGAGGTTAACCGAGCCGATGCCAAGCCGTACCAGTTCGGGAATGTGCGGGGCCGTGAGCACGCCGTTGGTCGTGATGTGAATTTCGTCGACGCCCGGTGTGGCCCGCAGTTGCCGCATAAAGTCCATCAATCCATTGCGAACGAAAGGCTCGCCACCCGTGATGCGCACCTTCGACACACCCAGCCGCGCCAGTACGCGAACTACCCGCTCCATTTCTTCAAACGTCAGCACCTGGCGTTTGGGCAGGTATTTGATTCCCTCCTCGGGCATGCAGTAAAAGCACCGCAGGTTGCAGCGGTCCGTTACGGCTAACCGGACGTAGGTAATCGGGCGATTATGATTGTCGAAAAGCATTGATGCAAGTTATGAATTTTAGCCCGCTCCACCGTTACCGTTCCGGATGCGGGAACACGGGTGTAAAGCGGGTTAATTTACCGAAACCACGTTAATATCGTCAGCAACCGACACCTTTATACGTTCGGGGTGTGTGTAGATATTGAACCGGTTGTTACGCACAAAACCGATCAGCGTCATACCCGCTTCCTGCGCCAACTGCACGGCCAAACTCGACGGAGCACCGACCGCAGCCAGCACCGACACGCCCGCCATCCAGGCCTTCTGCACCAGTTCAAAACCAATACGGCCGCTTAAAAATGCACCGTACTGGTTCAGTGGCATCTGGCCATTCCAGAAAGCGGCCCCCATTATTTTATCCAGTGCGTTATGCCGACCAATATCTTCCCGTACGTAATGCAGTTTCCCCTCGGCATCGAATAACCCGGCCGCGTGCAGCCCACCCGTATACGCGAACGTTCGCTGCACCGCCCGCAACTGATCCGAAAGGGCGTGAATAACCGTCGGCTCGATTCGCAAGTCAGTTGACAGCACACGGGAGCAGTTGGCCCGCACCGCATCGATAGATGCCTTGCCACACACACCACAACTCGCTGATGCATAACTGGTTCGCTCCAGGTGTTGCCAGTCGACGATGACGTTGGGGGCCAGTTCGACCCGCAGTACGTTACCCTTTTTATCGGCATCCCGTACGCAATGCCGCGCCGAAACAATGTCGCCGGGCTGATGAATGATTCCCTCCGTAAAGAGGTATCCCAGGGCCAGTTCTTCATCGTGTCCCGGCGTTCGCATCGTCACCACGATTGTGCGCTGCTCGCGTGGCTGGTCAAAATCCAGACCGGGCGAATCGAAGCCCAGCCGGATCTCAAGCGGTTCTTCTACCGCCAGCAGGTCAGGCTGCTCCAGCACCCTGTCACCATCGACTTTATAGATATGAATGGGCGCTACCAAATCAATAAGCAGTTAATTGTATGCAGATAACCAGGTTGGTGAGGCTTTTGATTCACGATCTGAAACGGATGGTGCTTTTGTGATCCCGGAAGACGAAAAACCCTGGCCGGGACGGGCTTGCAAAGCCGGACAATAACCACAACAAACCGCCGTCACGACCCCGTTTGTTGACCGATCGTAACCGATAAAGACCTTGAATTAAACTCTGTTTTGACTGACATTCAGGATCAGCCATACAAAAATCACCGGTATCACCATGCCATTGGGTGAGACAGCCCCTCTTTGGCAGCGTACCGCCGAACCGCACCGGCTATATTTTTTGGCAAGACCGCAAGTTTTACGACCCAACCGGCATTACTGACAATAACGACTCAATGAACGGGCTTTTGGACGGATCGACCCTTATCGCCGGGCTAAAACAGGGCAGTCGGGTGGCTTTCCGGGAGTTGGTAGACACCTATCAGCGCCGTGTATATAACACGGTACTGGCTATTGTGCGCCAACCCGAAGAGGCCGAAGACGTGGCGCAGGAGGTGTTTGTGCAGGTGTTTGAGTCCATCGGGCAATTTGGCGGGGAGTTGAAACTGACCGCCTGGATTTACCGGATTGCGACCACCAAAGCCCTGGAAGCCTACCGTAAACGCCACGCCCGCAAGCGGTGGGCCGGTATTTCGTTTTTGACCAGTTTGTTCGGCACCACCGACGATGACGACGGCTTAGCGGACCGGCTTCACCCCGTTGAGTTTGTGCATCCGGGCGTTCAGTTGGAACGGCAGGAACGGGCCGGTATCCTGTTTGCCGCCATCAGCCACCTGCCCGACCAGCAGAAAGTAGCGTTCACGCTGCATCACGTCGAAGGGCTGAGTTATCAGGAAATCACGGAGGTGATGCAAACGACGCTCCCGGCGGTAGAGTCGCTGCTGCACCGGGCAAAGACCAATCTGCGGAAACGATTGCGGAACTACTATTTAACAGACAAAGACAATTAACCGGGCCACGGAACGCTATGAAAACCAATAAACACATTGACGACGAGATCGAACAAACCCTGCGGTCGCTCGACGGCATCGAACGGGCCACCCCCCGGCCCTTTTTTGTGACCCGAACCGAGGCCCGGCTGGACGGTCGGCTGCTTGCGCAACCGGCTGGCAGATGGGCGTTTCGTCCGGCCTGGTTACTGGCTTCGCTGGGGCTGATAAGCCTGCTCAACCTGTCGGCGATTATCGTATACCGGCAGCAACTGCGGGTCGATGAGCAGCAACAGGCCACCGAGTCGTTTGCCGCAGCCTGGAAACTCGACCTAACAGACCCAGCCTGGTGACCCTCATGACCGACCAAAAAAAATACTACGGACTCTGGCTCGGCATCGGTCTGCTGCTGTGCCTGAACCTCGGAACGATTGGCTGGATCGTATTGAAAACAAGGCAGTTCAAGGCCAACCGTCAGCAATCGACGGAGTTTATTGCCAGCCGACTTGATTTTACGCCCCGGCAGCGGGAAACCTATCGCGCTATTCATGCCCGGTTCCTGACCGGTACTCAGCCGCACGAGGACAGTCTGCGGCTGCTGCGGAAAAACTTATATAGTCAGCTCAATCAGGTATCGGTTTCCGACGAGCGGATCAACGCCTTAGTGAGCCGCATGGAGCGGCAGAATAGTCAGATCACCCGGCTTCGTTTCCGGCACTGGCAGCAGGTACGGGCCATCTGCACCCCCGATCAGCAAGCCCGGTTCGACCGATTTCTGGCCCGGTTAACGCAGAACATGGCCCGCGCTCAACCGGGCGGGCGGGAACGCTGGCGCAATCAACTCGATCAATAAACCGATAATAAATGCCATGAAGTACTCATTTTTTGCCGCCCTGCTGCTCACTACTTTGGTAGCCGTTCAGGTATCCGCCCAGACGACTCCCACGCCCGATGCGCCGACCAATCGCCGGGCGCAGTTGGCCAGTACCACACCCGAACAACGGGCCAATCGCCAGACGGCGCAGATGAAAGATCGGCTCTCACTGACGGCCGATCAGGAACCGGTCGTAGCCGCCATCAACCTCAGACACGCCCAGCAGACCCAGTCGCTGATAGAAACGGGCGGACGCAACCGGGCCACTCTGAAGCAGGCCCGCAAACTGATGAACAGCAAGGACGCTGAATTGAAAAAAGTGCTCAACCGGGACCAGTACAACCAGTACGAAACCTTCCGGGACGAGCAGAAAGACCGCATGAAACAGGGACGCAGGCTGCGCGGCAATCGCTGATCCAACGCGTAAAAGCCGGAGCACCGGTAAACACATTCCGGCTTTTACGCATATTGCCCAATAAGTAGCGCCTGTTTTACCTGTTTCCCAACCACCGTATGTTCAAATCAATACCAATACTGATGCTGCTGATTTTCCCGCTGTCGGGGAAAGGGCAGGACCTGGCCGAACCTAAAGAACGACCGATTCAACGCCCACCGCAGCCACGGCTGCCGCATCAGACTAACCTGACCGTTACGGGCCGGGTGGTCGATGCCCGTTCGGTCGAGACATTACCACTGGCTTCTGTCATCGTGCGCGGCACCCGACTCCTCACCCAAACCAACGCCGACGGCTATTTTACCCTGATCGGGGTGCCGAACGATACCTGCACGCTACTGATTCGCTACGTGGGCTACAAAAATCAGGCGGTTGCCCTGCAGCCCGGCGAGTCGGTCAAGCGGCTGACGATTAAGATGGAACCAACCGCGACCAACCTCGACGAAGTGCTGGTGAAAGGCCAGCAGGCCGACGTAATGAAAACTGGCGACGACGTATCGACTATCCGGCTGACCCCGCGCAACCTGACCAAATTGCCCAACGTGGGCGAACGCGACGTGTTCCGCGCCCTGCAACTGATGCCGGGGGTGAGCGCAGCCAACGAATCGTCGGCGGGATTATACGTGCGGGGCGGCACCCCGGACCAGACATTAGTGCTGTACGACGGATTTACGGTTTATCAGGTCGACCACCTCTACGGGTTTTTCAGCGCGTTCAACTACAATGCGTTGAAAGACGTACAACTGTACAAAGGAGGTTTCGGGGCCAAATACGGCGGGCGGCTGTCGGGCGTGGCCGAACTAACGGGCAAAGAAGGCAATCAGCAGCGGTTCAATGCCGGGGGCGATGCCAGTTTTCTGAGCGTCAATGCCTATGTCGAGTCACCGCTGGGCAAGAAAATGAGCGTGCTGGTAGCCGGTCGGCGGTCGTTTCAGGGGCCGTTGTACAACAAGCTGTTCAACCAGTTTCAGACCACCAGCCAAACGCCCGGCGCGGGCCTGGGCAATCGCAGAAACCTACAAACGGCCACCCAGCAGGTCGCATCGTATTTCTACGACCTCAACGGGCGGATTACCTTCCGGCCTACGGTTCGGGATCAGATCACGCTGAGCGTTTACAATGGTCGGGACAACCTGGACAATTCACAATCGACGGCCATTGCCGGATTTGGGCGTAACGGACAGAACACCAACCTCGGCGGCACCTTGGACAACACCGACCTCTCGAACTGGGGCAACACCGGAGCCAGCCTGAAATGGTCGCGGAGGTGGAGCGACCGGCTCTATACCAACACGCTGGTGAGCTACTCCAACTATTTCAGCTACCGCGATCTGGCCAACAGCGTCTCGATTCAGCTCCGGGCCAACAGCATTCGTAATGCCCGGTTTGGCACGCTGGAACGCAATAACCTGACCGACCGGACCATCAAAACAGACATCGAATACCGGCTCGCGGCCAACCAGCAACTCCAGGCCGGGGTGCAGTTTACCCGGAACGTCATCGACTACACCTACTCCACCAACGACACCACCACAATTTTAGAAAAACACAACCGGGGTCAGTCCTTAGCGGCTTATGTGCAGGACGACATCCGGCTGATGGACAACAGGCTGCTGCTCAAACCGGGCGTTCGGCTGACCAATTTCAACGTCACGGGCCAGGTCTACACCGAACCGCGCCTGTCGGCGACGTACCAACTCACCGACCGGCTGCGGCTGAAAGGGGCCGTCGGGCGGTATTATCAGTTCATCAAGCAAGTGACGCGGGAGGATATTTCGCAGGGCAACAAAACGTTCTGGCTCCTGCCCGACAAAGGATCGCTGCCCGTTGGGGCTGCCACGCACTACATCGCCGGTGTGGCTTACGAAACGCCGGACTATCTGATCGACGTGGAGGGGTACGCCAAAGATCTGTCGGGCGTAACGGAATATACACTGCGGTTTGCCCCCCAGGTCGGGCGCGGACTACAGCCGCAGGAGACGTTTTTTTCGGGGACCGGTACCGTACGCGGGGTCGATGTGCTGGTGCAAAAAAAGGTCGGCGCCTACACCGGCTGGATCGGTTACACCTACGCGATGGTGCTGAACAACATCGCGGCCTACGGCGACAAACCCTACTACGCCAATCAGGACGTGCGGCACGAGTTCAAGTCGATCAACACCTATCGCTACAAGCGGTTCGATTTTGCCGTGACGTTTATTTACGCCAGCGGCAAGCCCTATACCTCCATCGTGGGCGAGTACAGCCTGAATCTGCTGGACGGGACGAGCAAAATTTTCACCAATCCGTCGGCCAAAAACGCCAATCGCTTCCCGGATTACAGCCGGTTAGATGCCTCAGCAACGTATAATTTCAGTCACGGCAGCATCGGCCTGTCGGCGTTCAATCTGTACAACCGGACCAACGTCTGGTACAAAAAATTCAACTCCGTCAGCGACGGTACCAATACGCAGTTGGTCGTGACGGACATTACGTACCTCGGCATCACGCCCAACCTCACCTTCTCCTACCGGATCCGATGAAACCAACCCTCCTTATAATTACTGGTATAGCCCTGATTTTGTGGCACTGTACGCCCGAAACCATCGGCATCGCACCCGACCAGCGTCCGGTCGTGGCGGCTTACCTGGTAGCAGGTCAGCCGTTTGCGGTGACGGTGACGAAGCAGATTCCGTTTGGCAGCGATACCACCGGGCAGGGCCAGCCGATCAACGGCCTGATAATACGAATTAAGGCAGCCGACCAGACCATCACGCTCAAATCAGCAGGTAACGGCGTGTATCGCTCCGACGCGGCCGTGCTTGCCAAAGCCGGCCAAACCTGCGAACTATCCTTTGATTACCTCGGCCAGACCGTGACCGGTACCACGCTGATACCGACCCGGCCCGCTAATGTGCAGCAGGATCTGACGGAGTTGATCCGGGCCGCCGGGCAGATCGGCAACGGTGGGGTAGGCGCAGCATTGGCCGGACTGTCGCAGGCCGTGACGCTGACCTGGAACAACCCCGCAGCCGACTATTACTACACCGTCGTGGATAATATCGAAACCACGCTGGTGCCGATCTTAGCCAACCGCAACGGGCAGGCCATAAACATTAACCGTCGGTTTCAGACGCAGCCCACGCAGGGTAGTTCGACCCAAATTCAGGCTCTGACGTTCAGTTACTTTGGGCGGCACCGGGTGGTTTTGTTCCACCTGAATCCCGACTATGCCGCCCTCTACAAACAAAATAGCACTTCGACCCAGAACATCAGCACCCCGGCCACAACGGTCGTAAATGGCCTCGGTATTTTCACCGGCATGAACACCGACACGCTCTATATCAACGTAAAAGCACAGTAAGATCAATTTTCATCAACGACTTGACTATGAACAAACTACCTATTTTTTTCGTATTGGCCGTATTGCTGGCCGCGTGTGGTAAAAACAGCGATCCAACCCCAGCACCTGTTATCCAACCGCCTATTGTGGACTCCGTGCGAATCACAGTGGCGGGCGGCTATGGCTCCGGGACGTATAAAATTGGGGACTCGGTCTATGTCTGGTCCAACCCACCGGCAGCGGGGCAGGTTTTTTCGGCGTGGACGGGCGACGTGTCGGGGCTAAAATACCCCAACGAGTGGAAGACGAAGCTGAGAGTGCCGGCAACGGGTATCAGCCTGACCGCCAGCTATAAAGTCAGCACCAATGTTGTTTTTGTGAACGAGACCATCAATGGTTCGCAGGTTTATTATTACGTCCCGGCCAATTACAAAGGCGTGATTCTGCCCTTTCACGGGGCTACCGGCAATGCCAGCGGCTGGGTTGGTGCCAACGCCGAGAACGAGAATTTTCTGCGCTATGCCGTTGCCAATGGCTATGCCGTCGTCGTCACCGAGAGCGTGGACCGGGTCAATAAAACGTGGAGCAACGCCACGACCGTCGCCACCAACCCCGACATCACGAATATCGACGCGATTCTGGCCAATCTGAAGCAGCGCAACATTCTGACTAATCAGGCCAATCTGTTCGGGGTCGGGATGTCGCAGGGGAGCGGGTTTTGCAGTTTAATTACTGCCCTCAAAAACTACAAAGCCGGTGCCCTGTACTGTGTGCCGGGCATCAGTGCCGTGTTCGATGTCTCGACGGTACCGATTTTGTGGAACATCTCGCGCAATGACGTAACCGAACAACCGACCCGACTTTCTGATTCGTATGCCAACTATCAGAAGCTGTCGGGCCGTAAAATCCGGGCAGAATTTTATGTCAATGAACCGTCGCCGGTCTATCCCGAACGGTTCGCGATCATTCCGGGGGTGGATGCTGCCAGTTCACGCCAGATTTATAGTGATCTGAAAAAGGGCGGACAATTGGATGCCGCCGATTTTTTCAAAACCAATCCCCGCCAGTCCGATGCCTGGAAAACGGTATTGAGCGCGTCCGTTACGAGCAATAAAGCCCTGATCGGCAGCATCGAAGACCAGATTTGGGTATGCTATACCGAGCATAAATTCCACAAAGATGCTAATGCCCGGACGATTGCTTTTTTTGATAAGTCCTTGTGAGACAAGCGTATAGTTCTTCATCGGCTCAGATGGATTTGCCAAATCAATTAGCCACCAATCCATGAAGACGATTGCATCGTTCGTGCTCCTGCGGGGCAAAAAAGCCAGCCGGTACCCTTTTTTATAGTCTGTAAATCAGCCTCTTAACCAATCAGGCTACTCAGCATCCTTATGAAATCGCATATCCTGTTCATCGCCTTCGTCGCGCTTGTCTTTTCCTGCGGCAAAAAAGACGACACCACTACGCCTGTCCTGCCCACACCGACCAGCAGTTTGAGCGTTTTTGTGTCCCCCGCCACGACCGATGCCGCCATTACGACCTACCCCGACAGTAACTACGTCTATCTGAACCGGAACGTGACCAAGCTCAATAAGCTGCTCGTATTTCTGCCTGGAGCCGGAGCCAAACCCGCTAATTATCAGTTATTTGTCCAGACGGCGGGTGACCTCGGCTACCACGCTGTCGGGCTAATGTACCCCAATCCCGCCGATGCCTACAACACTGGAGCCTGCGCCAGCAGCACCGATGCCGACTGCTTCGGCAAGCTCCGCGCCGAAACCCTGACCGGCATCGACCAAACGCCCCTTATCGACGTAACGCCCGCCAACTCCATCCTGAACCGGCTCACCAAACTGCTGGCATACTTAGCCAAAACGTACCCTGGTGATGGCTGGAGCCAGTATCTCGACGCATCGGGTAAGCCGACCTGGGGCAATATCATTATGGCGGGTCATTCGCAGGGGGCGGGTCATGCGGGCTACATGAGCAAACAATATTCACTGGCACGGGTGATTATGCTGGCCAACAAAGATTTTACGGCTGCCAACCAACCGGCAGCCTGGTACAGCCTGCCCAACGCCACCGGCAACAATGCCAACCTGTATGGTTTCACCCATTCGCAGGACGAATTTACCGACCAGCAGACGGTCTGGAAAACCCTGAAACTGGATGCCTACGGTACCGTCCTGAACGTTGACAACGTGACCAATTATGCCGGGTCGCACACGCTGACGAGCAATAAAGCACCGGCTTCGCTGCCCACCTCGACGCTCGGTTTCCACAGTTCGGTAGCCGTTGACAAGTTTACCCCCCGCAACACCGATGGTTCACTGACGTTTCTGCCGGTCTGGATTTATTTACTGAAATTGTAGCCATTTTACAGCAAAACCCTGCAGATTATGAACACGTTACGTTTCTTTCCAACAGTGATCCTGCTGAGTCTGCTGGTGGCTGGTAATAGCTGCCAGAAAACGACCGACCTCACCCCAACGGCGACTAACGCCCAGACTCCGGGCGTGTCGGCCCGCATCAACAATCAGGTTTGGCAAACCACGCCTGCGGCCACCACCGCTGCGCTGACCTATTATGCCCTGCCGGGTGGCATTAACCCAACTGAACTGACCCTGATTGGCACCGGTAGTTTCGTGGGCGCACCAACTACCATGACTGGTAGGCCCGATAAAATCACGATTTTCCTGGCAAATGTGCCGGGCACCGGAACGTATCCGCTCACAGGGGGTAACCAGGCTATCTATACCACGGTGCTTAGCCAGCCTGTTAATTACGTAACCGGACCAGGCCAGTCCGGCACCGTCGTGATTACCAGGTACGACCGCACCGAAGGCCTGCTGTCGGGCACGTTTAATTTCACCGCCCTGGCAGGCACAACTGTGGTGTCGATCACCGACGGGCAGTTCACCGACGTACCCATTTCCCGGTAGGGTGGACACAACGTTGTTCGTTCAACAAGCTATGAACCGGCGGCAATTTGCCCGACAGATGCTGCTCGGCGGCACGGCACTCCCTTTACTTACTTCATTCACTACCAACAACATGGCTGACCAGTTTGTCGGCATAACTGACCCGACAATTTACCGGCTAACCCTGGGCGACACGACCGTCTATGGCTTCTCAACGGGGCAACTGGGTATCAAGCAAAATCACTTTGTTAGGGGTCAGCAACAAGTTTGGGTTAAAATCCCAATGAAGGGGTCATAAGTATTTGATTGTCAATGCTATATAAGTGAAATCGACTAAAATCTACCTGATTTACGTTTGTAAACAGGTCTAATTGGGTGCGTGCTGAAATTAATGACTGTTCCAACAGATCAGGGGAATGGATACCGATCAGGAAAGTGGCCGCTCACCTTGGGCTGACTCATAGGCCAGAATGGCATTCAGGCTATCCTCCAGCGGATCACGCCCCTCATCTTCGTCCAGGTTGAACTCCCCGTGAAAATTGATGTGCTGCCAGCTCACCGGTGATGTTCTGGGTAGCAGGCGCAGCAGCAAGCTGCGTTCGCTGTCGGTGGCCTGCAAGAGCAAGCGACTCATGTATAAATAATTCCAACAGATGATTGCATTGGTGATGAGTCGTTTGCAGCCTTCCAGCGTTAGCAATTCTTCCTGGTTGGCGTACTGCAACACCCCGTTGTTCCCGTAGGCCACCGCGCGGCTCAACGCCTGCGCACTTTCTATCTTCTCCTGCTGCTGATGAATCTGGTGCCGTAATCCTTCTTCATCCATATACCGCAGAATAAACCCCGTGCGCACCAGTTTGCCCAGCTCCCCCAGGGCGCGGTACAGCGGGTTGTGCCCCGCGTAGGAATTTAAGCGTTTCATCACCAGGGACGCCAGGGTATGCTTGAGTTGAAAACTGACCGACAGTTTTAGCACCCGGTCCCATTGATACGCCAGCAATCGTTCATCGACCGCCGGCCCCACCTGACACCCCACCTGACGCAACGCGCTCATGTCCACCTCGGCCAGGCTATACAACAGCTTCTGGGACAGGTGACTCATGCGAGGCTGGAAGTCAACGCCCAGCAGGTAGGATACGGCGAAGATCGGTTCAGTTGCCCCGTGCGAATCAGTGGAATGCACCCCAGAGCGAACGACATCGTTGTGCAGAAGCCCGTCGATCACGTACCACGCTTCCCGGTCAGATGCCGAGAAAACGGTCGAATAAAACAGGTTGTGCACGTTATTGATGAAACTGTAAATCGTGATGCCTTTCTCTTTGCCAAAATACTTACTGGAGTACGTGCTGTGAATCGAGTTAAAGGCCACCTTGTATTTCTGACCGTCGCTGGAGGACCGGCGGTCGGTCTCCAGCAGGGGAATCAAACCTGAACGGCTGATCTGCTCAATCAGGCTACTGATCCGATCGTTGGCCCGTTCCAGATTGGCCGAGTTGAAATAATTCCGCACCGTAGTGTCCAGCGAAGCGCCGGAAATGTTTTTGGCCGCTTTCACAAACCGGCCCGTGGTGATGTTGCAGCCCAGACTCATGATGCCCGCCAGTACTAAAGTGGGTTGGGGGGACTGGGGGCCATGCCTGTTGCGGGTGGCCTGAAACGAGTCGACAAAACCACAACTCCGGTTCACCGTTTCCAGTACTTCGAACAACGACACGATTCGATCTTGGGGAAAGACATCGATGTCCGCCGTTTCCGGCTCGGGTAAGGTGGGCGTGGTCAACCGCCAGGAATTATTCGGACGGCGCTCAAAGAATTGGTTCTTTCCGGATTGTATTCGGTCGGCTGTTTGATGCAACTGCGTGCTCAGCCCGGCTGACAGGCGATCGCGGACGACGGACCAGTCGGCCAGGTGGGTCAGGCCGGCCCGATGGAGCAGTGCCTCTTTCTGGCTTTGCCAATCCCGTTCATCGATCAGGTAATCGTCGATGGACTTGTGCTGATGGGAATTGGAGACGTACACCAGCCCGTTTTTGAGGCCCCGGACCAGGTATCTGGCTAACAACGCTTTGTAGAGGCTCACACGCAGTTTCCCGGTTTTAGTCTTTATGGCCGTGCGGGATTTGTTGGGTAAGAAGTCGGTAGGTGCCTGGTCACTCAGTTGCCCCTGGTGGGCCTGATAATACAGCAGCGCTTCCCTAAGGGGTGTGGCATGCGGTTCGACGCTTAGCTCCAAATACCGCATAATGTCACCCACGCGCGTCTGTAGCTTGAGGGACTGGATCTCCACCTGATCGAGGTAGTCGGTGTCTTTCACCTGGGCCGTCAGCTGCTCGAAGAGTTCCTCCACGTGGGGCAGCTGCGCCAAAAAGGACTGGGTAATCGGCTGATCATCTTCGTCCATTGCCCCGACAAACCAGGCCTGGAAATCGGCGGATTTACCCTGGCGATTCCGAATGAGGCTCGCCTGTTGCATGTAGCAGCTCAATATGTGGCGCAACTGCTCGAGATTCTGTTGGTAGTTGCTTAACCGGTGACGGTCTTTTTTCCGCTCGCACTGGTGGGTGTGTTCCTGAACGGCGGTGATGAACGTTTTGGTTAATACGTCGCTCACGTAAAAATATTGGTACTGGACGAAGCAAAGCAGATACAGCTCCCGGCTCTTCCACTGTTTGACCTGCCAGCCCCGACTGCGCATCACCTGCAGGGCGTAGCTTTCGACGAGTGCGTCGGGTAAGGCCAACACCTGCATGACGGGCTGACACGCCGAGTAAACCTCCTTCAGGTAACGCAACTGACCCACGTTGTGGCGAATGGCCCGGACGTTCAATAACTCGTTGGTATCCCGAAGCTGGGTTAAGACCAGCGGTGAATTGGCGGGGGCATTGCCATCCTCCCCGAATAATTGGTCTAACAACGTAGCCAGAAGCGTTTTCTGATCCGGCTGGAGGTGCGTCGATACCCGGTGATCGAGGTCCGCATGAAAACGGTTTACGGATCGGTTGATTGTATGCGCCAGTCTGGCATAGGCCGGAATTTCCCACCGGTTGCGCCGTAGAAAATCGCATAAGCTGCCAAAAACAGCGGGCAGGCGCAGTCCTTTGGCCACCAACTGATCGGACTCGTCCTGACAACGCTGCTGCACCTCCCCCCGAAACGCCATCACCTGCATATACGATAGAATTAACCGGCGATGGTGGCGCATGGTTGAGTCAGCGTAGGCCACTGAGCGAAGCGGTACCGGCGTCAGGCGAAGCCGGCGGACGACAAATGCCCAGTCTTCTGGTCGAAACAGGGCGGAGGGGAAGAATCGGCTTGCCACTCTGAAATAGCCCACCTGCAGCAGGAAGCCGGCCTGGTTGGCGGGCGATTCTAGCCCGCTCAGTATCGATTTGAGTACGTCATCGACTTGAAAACAAAGCTGGCGTTGGGGCAAGCTCAACAGGGGTGGCGCATCGAACTCCTGCTGGAGGGCTTTCTCTAAAATGGGTCGTAGGGTAGCCATAAGGTACTTCTTTTGACAAACGGGTCGCCCCGGCACAATACGGCGCTGCGACACCGGAATTTGCATGATTAGTAACGGTACGTTTAGTTTGCCACCGTGTTCGAACTACTCGACGGGTTTTTTATAGCAATAGGACAAAGAATTACGCTAAGGAAATTCGGGTAGTGTTGGCTGATATTACTCGTCTGCTTCGGCCAGATGGTAGACCAATGATGGACAGTACAGACGAACTTGAATATCGGTTAGACTGGCCGCATGTCGCATCAGGCAGTCAATTTGGTGAGCGGTCAACTTGGTCAAATTTGTTGACACGCTTCGGGCCACTAGCTTATCCTGGTCAGCTACTTCTTCTCTGAGAATGCGGCTGTAATCGATACTCTTTTTGAGCTGCTCAAGTATGCTTTCTTCGTAAACCTGTAGATCGACCAGCCATTCCCTCGGTATCTGATGAGCCTCAAGTACCCGGGTTGAAATTCGACCAGCCTTCAGTCCCTCTATGAACCCGGATAAACACTTATCGACATCCCATCCAAGTGAGAGGTAACCGATCTCTTTCCGAGGGCTCTTCTCTGCGCTGAACAGATGCTGAGACATCTGAAAATGGGTCTCTTTGCCGAATCGTACATATTTCGTCGTTTGGCAGAACTACCCTATGGTCAAAGATAAAGGGTTGAACCGGTCACGACATGGAAGCCGGTGTCTCCACGGCATCTAAGTACATGGCCAAAGTCTCCGTCGTGATCTGGTTAAGGGTCTTGCGGGTATCCGCCTTGTAGCGTCGCGTCCGGCGCAGCAGATCGGCGGGTACTTCGGCGTTGAACTGCTCGAGTGATTTCGCCGGAGGTGATTCCGGAGCCGGGGATATGATCGGTGGGACCGACTCGTCAACCCGCACGACCTGAGTCATGATGGGATTGGCCGGCTCCCATAGTTTACCAAGTACCCAACCATTAACGGTGCCTTCGATATCAACATGACCGATTTCGGGGTGGAACGACCTTCACTCCTCGGCATGAAAGCCGACGATGCCATAAAACTCAGATTCACGGCCTTATTTGTCCGCTACGTTCGTCATTGACGTACTGGCGGAGAGGCCGACATACCGGAAAGGCGCTGGTTTACTCTGTTCGTACCGACTACACAAGCAGCCACCAGGCCAGTGCACTCGCGGCTGCTCCGGCCAGTACCCACCATAGCCCACTCACCCGCCGTTTT
>JBBQLG010000033.1:0-45663 GCA_038327655.1 Cytophagales bacterium | reverse complement strand
TATGAAACGATTTCGTTATTTGAGTGATCGGTTGCGGACTCATAAGGTAATTTTATACGAGTCAGTCATCCGTATTTGTGCTGGTTTATGGAACTTCTATTTGACTAACTAACTCATAATCAACTTTGCAACAACTCTATTCTCTTCCCCGCCTTGACTGAATGGGGATTACTTGGTGTGGCTCGGCAACTGTATACCTTAAAGCAGGGGAAAATTGTTTCCAAGCGAGAGGCTGGCCGTTACTGCTTAGACGAAGTACCCTCCTCCTACCGGCCTATCCTCGAAGAAGCCATTCAAATCAGAACGAAAACACCGAGTTGGGCGAATTCTTCTTTAAAAAATATTTATTCAATCCATCCTTCATGGCAAAGGGCAACCCTGACCACGGATTGTATGTCTTACTTAATCAAGCTATTTAACAAAACCTATCTCGACCAAAATCAATCGAGTGCATTAACCAACCAACTATAATTATACGTAGTGAAAGTATTTGGAGAAGATTTCAATAGAAATTGAATAACATGATAGTGGTTATATGCCGAGATTTAAAAAACCACGATTAATTAACTTGAGGACTACCTCTTTTCAATAATTCGGAACTGAACCACAAACCAATTCCATGCCTTCCTACTCATTCACCAATAAGCGCACAAACCTCTACATCTTCCTCAGTGCGCTGTTTCTGACCAACGCCGTCGTGGCGGAGATTATCGGCGTGAAGATCTTTTCGGTCGAAGCCCTGCTCAGTGCCAAACCCGCGCAGATTCACCTGTTCGATAACTTCGTGCTGGATTTTAACCTCACGGCTGGTGCGGTTATCTGGCCCGTTGTGTTCATCACCTCCGACATCATCAACGAGTATTTCGGCAAGGCGGGCGTCCGGCGCATTTCGTTCCTGACGGCGGGGTTTATCGCGTACAGTTTCTTAGTCATTTACCTCGTTACGACGCTGCCCCCGGCGCAGTTCTGGCTCGACGTGAATGCCAAAGACTCGGCGGGAAACGCGGTGAATATCAACAACGCCTTTGGCATGATTTTCCGGCAGGGGCTGGGTATCATCATCGGGTCATTGTCAGCGTTCCTGATCGGGCAGATTCTGGACGTGTCGGTGTTTCACTGGCTCAAGAAAATCACCGGCAGCCGGGCCATCTGGCTGCGGGCGACAGGATCGACGCTGGTATCGCAGTTGGTGGATAGTTTCGTGGTGCTGGGTATTGCGTTCTACGTCTTCGGCAACTGGTCGCTCACGCAGGTGCTGGCCGTGGGCATTATCAACTACATTTACAAAGCCACCTCTGCGGTGGTACTCACGCCATTACTGTACGTGGCGCATTACTTCATTGATCGGTATCTGGGCAAGGAACACGCCGAAGAATTGGCCAACGAAGCCACCATGAGTAGCTTTATGTAGCGCACATTTTCCGATTGAAAATGCTACTTTTGGTAAACCCCCTGTATAGCTAAGCCATGAGCGTCGAACAGCAAAAACTACGTCTAATTGAAAAAATAGCTACCCTGGACGATGCTTATCTGGTAGATCGACTGGCCCGGTTTCTGGACGAACAAACTCGAACGGTGCAACAACCTATAGTACGGCAACCGGGCTTTGCCAAAGGCCTGTTCCCCTACGTAGCGGATGACTTTGATGATACTCTCCCACCCGGCTTCGATGACTACCTGCTAAAAGAGCCGTCTGACAAGCAACCTGAATGACTTACCTGATTGATACTCACATCCTGATTTGGTACGTCGAAAATGACCCGAAACTCTCGGTATCAGTGCGGGCAATTTTGCAGGACACAACCAATGCTGTTTTGGTAAGTCACGCCAGTCTGTGGGAAATGACTATTAAAAAGAGTATCGGTAAACTCCAGATCACGCTGCCGCCATCAACGCTCGAACACGAACTATCCCGCCAATTAATTCAGTTGTTGGGATTTGAGACAGGCCATTATGAATTATTGGAGACGCTGCCTTTTCATCACCAAGACCCCTTTGATCGGATGCTGATTGCTCAGGCTATAGCAGGTGGCTTTACACTCATTACTCAGGACAGTAAGTTTGCCGCCTACTCAGAGTTGGTCTCCCTGCACTGGAACGAAGTGTAGCGGTACAGGCGCATTACTTCATTGATCGGTATCTGGGCAAGGAACACGCCGAAGAATTAGCCAACGAAGCCACCATGAGTAGCTTTATGTAGCGCGACCCAAGAAGACCTGAGTAAACCAAACCGAAAAGACCCGTATAGTTCTATACGGGTCTTTTCGATTTGGTACAGTTTTGTCAGCGCAGTATCATCACTTGCCGCGTGGCCGACCACCGCCGTTGCCGCCTGCCGGGGCCGTTTGTTGCTGCGGCTGGTCACCACCACCTTCACTCTTCTCGTCGTCGTTGTTGATGGACTTCTTCCGGCGCTGGGGCTGGTCGAAACTCATCTTGCCGATGCGGTAGCTGAAGTTGACGCGGAAACCGGCATTGTAAAAATTAGTCTGCGATACCTGTGTCAGCACCGGCGACTGAAACTGCGAATTGACCGTAAAGGGGAAATTCAGGAAGTTTTCGGCGGCTAAGCCGATGGTGCCGCGCTTCTCGTTGAACTCCTTGCGAACGCCGAGGTTGTAGAAGGCGAACGAACCCTGGTACCCCTGCAATTGCACCTGTTTGCCGCGCATCCCGCCAAAGGCCTGTACAGCCCAGCCGTTTTTGATGGTGAGCGTCGAGAATAACCGCCCGCTAATAACGACACCCGAATTGCTGGCCCGCAGCGTAGGGTCCGATACATTGTTGGTCAGGTTAACGTGGTAGATGTCTACGCCCCCGCCCAGTTGCAGCTTCGAGAACAGCGTAACGTTCGTAAACAGATTCAGGCCGACGGCGTCTTCCCGCCCAATGTTGGCGTAGCTGGTTTTAATGACCCGGTTGTACACCGGATTCGTTACGTCACCCGTCGCCGTGCTGTCGACGCTCCGAACGCTGGTTATTTCGCCGGTGGTACGGCGGGCAAACAGCGTGGCGTTTACGTAAAATGCCTTTACCTGACCACTCAACCCTAATTCGAGGTTATCCGTTTTTTCGGGGGATAACGTTGGATTCCCCACGCTGACGTTGGTCGGGTTGGATGCGTTCAGGTTCGGGTTGAGGAACTGAATACCCGGCCGCTGAATCCGGCGGTTATAGCCAACCTTGATTGACTTGCCGCCTTTCAGCGATTTCGACAGGTTTATACTCGGCACCAGTAAACCATAGTTCGGAATGGCCCCCACGGCCGAAGCGGATGCGGTACCTGTCGTTATGGGCGTTGTACCGCTGCTTCCCTCGTTGGTGAAATTGGCGTTAATGAACGTGTACTCGTAGCGTAAACCCGCCTTGATGGTATATTTGGTTTTGCTCGTGTAGGTATAGGCTAAGTACGAAGCCGCAATGTTCTGGTTGTAATTCAAGCCGTTGGAAGGCCGGGTCGGGTCGAGCTGGTAGCCGGTGTCGGGACTCAACGCGCGGAAATACTGGTACCGGCTATCGACCTGACGGAAGATACCCTTACCACCAATTTCGAGCAGTTGGTTCTTCTTGATTGGCGTCTGGTAATCGACCTGTAACGTCGATTCCTGGTTGGTACTGGGGTTGTCGTTGCGCTGCCGACTGATAACGGTCTGAAAATCATCGGTACTGTTCAGCAGATCGGCCACAAAGTTATTGGTGCGGTTGTTTCGGCTATACAGGGCCAGCACACTCAGTTCCTGCTGCGGTTTGTACGTATGCGTGTAGGTCAAGTTGGCATCTATCGTACCTGAGTTGTCGATGGTCTTTACATTACGACCGCTCCGGGACTGGCTCAGGTTATTGCCGAGGGGTATTGGGGCATACGTTTCCGTAAGGAGCCGATCCTGATAATTGGTACCGTTGCGGGCACCATAGCGCAGCGACGCCGTGAGCGATGAGTTTTTGCTTATGTCGTAATCCCAGCCCAACTGGTAGTTACCAAACAGCCCCGACCGGCGGGTATCAGCCGTCTGGTACTGCGTGGTGATGCCGGTGGCTGCCGAACCCGTCGTTTGTACGTTGTTGAACGTACCGTGAACATTGTACTCCGCCCGGCCGAAGCCGCCCAGACTAAAGCCCATTTTACCCTGCCGGTACGACCCGTTCAGGTTCAGGCTGGTGCCCCGGTTGCCCTGCCCCACGTCGGTGTTGAGGGTAAAGCCCTGAAGCGTATTTTTCTTGGTCACGATGTTGATGATACCGGCCGACCCTTCGGCATCGTACTTGGCCGAAGGCGAGGTAATCACCTCAATCGACTTAATCATATCCGCCGGAATCTGCTTCAGGGCATCGGCTACGCTGCTGGCCACAATGGTCGAGGGCTTGTTGTTGATCAGCACCCGCACGTTGGAACTACCCCGCATCGAGACGTTCCCGTCCAAATCGACCGACAGCATCGGCACTTTCCGCATCACGTCCGTAGCATCTCCGCCCTTGGCCGTAATGTCTTTATCGGCATTGTACACCAGCCGGTCTACTTTCTCTTCGATCAGCGCGGCCTGGCCCACCACCTGTACTTCGTTCAGGGTGCGGACATCAGCCGTCATTTTGGTTAAACCGAGCAGAATTTCCGAGCCTTTTTCGATTTTAACGATGCCGGTTTCTTTATTTTTATACCCCACAAAACCGAACTGAATCCGGTACTCGCCGGGGGCAATTTTAGTGAGGGTGTACCGTCCCTTGTCGTCAGACGTAGTACCGTCGATGGGCTTGCCCGTCTTCGGATTCAGCAGGGCTACGGTAGCAAACTCAACCGGTTTGTTCGTGGTCGAATCCATCAGTACGCCCGAAATTTTACCATTACCCTTCGGCCGGGTGTCGGTATCGGTTCCCGGAATATTGGTTTGACGCTGATTACCGGAACCGGGCATGCCCGGCATTCCTCCCCCCCCCGGAAATTGTGCGAAACTGGTTGTGGTGAGACCAGCAAACAGGACAAACAGAAGAACGTTTTTCATAAAAGTGTATGGTTGCGAAGTAATAACCCGGAACGAACGGTTTTGGCAGGGTCTAAAAAAAGCAATAGATGAATTCGGCCCGAACACCGACGAACCCGGTATTTTCACCGACTGATTCTACTCAGCCTGAACCGGCTAATTCCACTCTTGGGAGCGAAATCGACCGGTACAGACGTCGGACAGCCGGTTGATGGACGCAAAGGAACCCGGTGCCGGATTCACAAAAAAATACAATAGATCAACACCGGCTCTTCACCGACCAACGCCCTGATTTTCACCGACAGAATTCACCAATAGCCTATACGACCAGTCTGATGGGCATTCGTCGGGTCAGAGCCGAAGGCCGTCGGCAAAGCCAGCCAGTTCGTCGGTTAGGCGGGCGTGTTTGGGTATTTATCCGTAGGCTTGTACCTTGGTCTGCCTAACGCTTCATTCAATGGGTATAATTTCGTTTCGTCGTTCGGTGCCGCTGCTGATTCACGTTCTGGTCTGGGCCGTACTCGGCGGGTCTATTTTTCTGGTACACCCGCTCTCCTGGGGGATCGAGTTGCCGACTGAATTCTGGATCAAGCAAATCGTACAGTTCGGCTTGCTGGTGGGCATTTTTTACCTCAATGCCTCCGTATTCGTACCGAAACTGTTGTTTCAAAACCGGATGGGCTGGTTTGTTCTTACGGTAGTGGGGGCCATTATTCTGGTCATCCTGGTCCGGCAGGAACTCGACCAGTTCCTGAACATGCGGGAGTTGATGAACAGGGCGTTTCACCCCGAAACTCAGCAGGTCCGGGTACCCGGACCGCCCCGACCCAACCGCGACCAGTTCGATTTATACGGGTTGCTGATTACACTCGGTATTCTGGGCGTTAGTACGAGCATGGCCGCCGTGCAGAAGTGGCAGAAAGACGCCCAGATCCGGCTGGCCCTGGAACAGGAGAAATTAGCGTCGGAACTCTCGCTGCTGAAAGCGCAGATCAACCCGCATTTCTTTTTCAATACCCTCAATAACATCTACGCCCTGACGCTGATCGACGCCGATACGGCCCGCGAGGCCATTCACCGGCTGTCGCGCATGATGCGTTACGTGCTCTACGAAACCCAGTCGGGTCATACCCTGCTGAGCAAGGAAGTGGCGTTTGTGCAGGATTACATCCAGTTGATGCAGCTTCGGCTGACCGACAAAGTGAGTGTCACCTTCGATCCGCCCGTTCCCCTGCACGACGGCCCGATTGCCCCCATGCTGCTGCTACCCTTTGTCGAAAATGCCTTTAAACACGGTGTCAGCGCGCTCGAACCCAGCCAGATTTACATTGGCATCAGCCAGTTCGATCAGCAACTCATCGTTGAAGTCCGCAACTCAGTATTCCCCGGCAAACGCCCGTCGGTGGATGAGAGCAGCGGCATCGGGCTGGCCAACACCTGCCGACGGCTCGATTTGCTTTATCCGGGTCAGTACACGCTGGCCGTCACGGAACAAACCGGCGAGAACGAATACGTAGTGCTGCTGACCCTGCAACTGAGCGAAATTACCCGTACCGCGACGTTGGTTTCTACGATTGCCTGACCGCGCTGGCAGACCGCACAGTCAGCCATTTTCTTTCCCTAAACGCATGACCCTGAACTGCATTGCTGTCGATGATGAGCCGTTAGCCCTCGGCCTGGTGTGCGCGTTTATCGAAAAAACCCCTTTTTTAACGCTGGTTGGCCGCTACAGCAGTGCCGTGGCCGCATTGCAGGGCCTGAATGACCTGACCGTAGATCTGATTTTTCTGGACATTCAGATGCCCGACCTCACCGGCATCGAACTCGCCCGGGTGTTGGACAAAGCCACGGCGGGCCGAAGCGGGAAATCCAGTTCGCGCATTGTCTTCACCACTGCTTTTAACCAGTTTGCCTTAGATGGATTCCGGGTCGATGCGCTCGATTACCTGCTCAAGCCGTTCAATTATGAGGAGTTTTTGGGCGCGGCTACCAAGGCGCGTACGTATTTCGAACTGGTGAATCGGGCCAATGCGCAGGCATGGCCGGAGGTACCGGTCGATGCGCTGCCCCGCTCTTCTGACGCGCCACCCGCCGATTTGTTAACGGAGCGCAACCCGATTGAGTACCTGTTTCTAAAGGTCGAATACCAGTTGGTGCGGGTAGCGTTCAGCGATATTTGCTACATCGAAGGGCTGAAAGACTACGTAAAAGTCCATTTGGCCAGCACCCCAAAACCCCTGCTGTCGCTCACCAGCCTAAAGGCACTGGAAGAAAAACTCCCTCCGGCGCGGTTCATGCGGGTACACCGGTCGTTTATCGTCTCGCTGGAAAAGATCAGTGCCGTCACCAAAAACACCATCCAGATCAGCGCGACAACCATTCCCGTCAGCGATCAGTACAAGGATGCTTTCACGCTGTTTCTGAGCCGGTGGGTGTAGTAATTCGTCGTTCATAGTTAAAAATCACAAACCATGAACGACGAACTATAAACTCAATCCCCTCCGCCAGTTATCCAGGATTACCGCCGTAGCCATACCCACATTCAGCGATTCGGCGGCCCCGTAGCGCGGAATGGTGATGCGCCGGTTGACAAACGCTTCCACACCCGGCCGGATACCATTCGATTCGTTGCCCATCACGATGTAGCCCCCCGTGCCGAAAAGGGTCTGGTGGACATCTTCCCCGTCCAGAAACGCGCCGTAAACGGATTGGCCAAGCGACTGAATGGTTGCGTGATTCTCCGCGAAAAAGGCTTCCAGATTGCCGTACCACCACTGCACCCGCGTGAACGAGCCTTTGCTGGCGGCAATTACTTTGGGATTATACATCTCAGCGGTAGTGTCGGAGCAGGCAACTTTGCGAATCCCATACCAATCGGCAATGCGGAGAATGGTGCCGAGGTTACCGGGATCGCGGATGTCGTCCAGCACGAGCATAAATTCACCGGCCTCAGCGACTAACGGGCGGTTTTCGTTCGTTCTGACCACAGCGAGGGCCGTATGATTGGTTTCGAGCGTACCGGCGCGGGTGAGTTCGTCGGCGGTGGCGATTTCAAGGCGGGGCCGTTGGTGGTCTGGCCACGTTGGGTTTTCTTTGTAGAATGCTTCGGTTACCACCAGCACCTCGACCCGAAAATCGGATGCCAGCACCTCCTGCACACTTTTGGCCCCCTCGACCAGAAAGGCGCCTTCGGCCAGCCGGTTTTTTTTCTGGTGCAATGACTGAATGGACTTGCTTAGATTTTTGGACAGCATTGAGTATCTTTTTTACATATCGGATTTGGCTGATTGCCGGGCTGGGTTTCACCCTGTCGGGCTGCCTGAATACCGGGCGGCTGCGCAGCAGCGAGTACCTGCTTTCCGGGCAGACTTTCCGGGGGAACCGCAGCCTGACCGGCGACGAACTGGCACTGCTGCTGCCCCAGAAACCCAACCGCCGGTTTCTGGGCATCCCCGGCCTGACCACCAAACTCTGGTTCTACCAACTCGGCTCCCGGAGCTTCAACCGCGACAGCCTGCAACGTCAACTCGAAGCCAAAACTACCGAATTCGAGCAGAAAAGTCAGGCACTGATCCAACAGCCCAAAGCACTCAAAAAACTGAACCGGCGGTTTGCGCGGCAGGCCAAACACCTGCGCCGGGATATTGAACAGGGCAACTTTATCATGCGGGCCTTCGGCGAGCCCCCGGCTTACTTCACCGAGAACGACGCCAAAGCCAACACCGGAAAAATCCGTAAGTACCTGTTCGACAAAGGTTTTTTCAACGTCCGGGTCAGCTACTCGCTCGATACGCTGCTTAAACGGGGGGTACGGGTCAATTACCGGATCGACGAACATTCGGGCTTTTACCTGCGCCACATCACCTTCGACATTCCCGACCGCCGAATCGACTCCTTAGTGCGGCAGTCGCTCGGCGCTACCAGGCTGCGCGCTGGCTACCGCTACGACGCGGCCAACCTCACGGCCGAAAAAGTCCGCATTGAAGAACTCCTGCGCAACAACGGCTATTATGGTTTTTCGCGGCAGTACATTCCCGTAGCCGATGCGGACGCCGATACCACGCTCGGCATCAGCGATTCTACCCGTCGCCCGCTCGATTTGCAGTTGCGCATCGTGAATCCGCCCGGTCAGGCCGGTCACCCGGTGTACCGCATCGGCGACGTGACCATGACCATTGGGAGCGTAGGGCAGGCCCGCGCCGACAGCCCGGCGGTTCAGCCCGATACCGTTGTCCGCAATGGCATCACTTACTTTTTGAGCGACCGCAACATCGCCACCCGGATTTTAGAGACCAAGATTCGCCTGCGGCCAGGGCAGTTGTTCAGCCAGTACAACTACCGCGAAACGCAGCGTCAGTTATTTCTGCTAAACCAGTTCAAGTACGCCAACCTGAACATGGTCGTCGACACGGGTCGGCACCTGCTGCGTACCGACATTACGGCCCTGCCCCTCGACCGCTACGAAGTGACGGCGGAGGGCGGGCTGAACATCGGCTATCTGGCCTACCCCGGTCCGTTCGCGAACCTGACGTTTCGGGTACGCAACGTCTTTGGCGGGCTGGAAACGCTCGAAACGTCCGTTCGGGGGGGCATTGAAGGGCAGGCCGGGCTGGGACGCGACAGCGTGTATGTCAGCAGTGAGTTAGGCGTTAATACCTCGCTTATTTTTCCGCAGATTCTGTTTCCTGGATCGCTCAAGTTCCGGTTCAACGACTACAACCCGCGTACGCAGATCAGTTTGGGATTCAACCTGACGAGTCGGCCCGAATTTTCGCGGCAGACCTTCCGCACCACCATGAGCTACAGTTGGCAGGTAACGCCCAGCAAGCAGTTTACCTTTTTTCTGGCCGACGTCAACCTGATTAAAACCCGTTTTTCGACTACCTCACTGGGTCAGGCGTTCGAGGAGTTTATCAAGACCCAGCAACAGTACGCCCGGTCATTATACAATGGCTACCGCAGTTCGTTTGCGTCCGACATCAGCCTGACCTACACCCACAATACCAGCGTGGTGGGACAAAACCGGAAAGCCAGCTTTCTGCGCGTAGGGGTCGAATCGGGGGGGACAACGCTCAACTTTTTTTCCAACGCCTTCATCAACCGGTTAGACTCCGCAACGGGGCTTCAGTTTTACAAATACATTCGCGCCAACGTCGATTTCCGGCATTACATCCCCATCCGCTCCCGCACCACGCTGGCGTTCCGGGCCAACGGCGGCATTGTGGCCGGGTACGGTCCAAACAAGGATGCGCCCTACGAAAAACTTTTTTTTGCCGGTGGCCCCAACAGCGTACGGGCCTGGCAGTTGCGCCGGTTAGGGCCGGGTTCGGCAGTGCCGCAACTGGCGTTTGCCACCGACCCGGCTGATCTCAACGGGCAGCTTCGCCCGTCGTTTAAAACAGCAAAAGACGGTACCATTTCCCCGCAGTTCGACTACCGGCGCGAACAGCCGGGCGCGGTTTTGCTCGAAGGCTCTGCCGAACTCCGTGGCCGTCTGTTTCACCTCGGTGCCGACTTTAACGGGGCCGTTTTCGTGGATGCCGGTAACGTCTGGACGCTGCAGGATGAACCGACCCGCACGGGTGAAAACTTCCGTCTGGACACCTTTCTGAGCCAGATGGCCGTGGGTACGGGCGTCGGGCTGCGCATCGACTTTTCGTTCTTTGTGATCCGGGTCGATGGGGGCGTTAAAGTATACGACCCGGCCCGCCGGTACCTCAACGCACAGGATCAGTTGGTCGATGATCGGTTTATTCTCCCCAAATTCTCCTTCCGTCAGCTTACCACCGGCCCCAATCCCCTCGTCGTTCAGTTTGGCATCGGTTATCCATTTTAGGGCGGTTCCGTTATCAACCCGCCGTGTCAACGGTAGAGAATGAGTTGAAAACTGTTGCTGCTAACCATGATATCCCGGCGTTTTATCCCACGACTAAAGTCGTGGTCTGATAAAACACATTCTGACACTTTGTCAGCAATTTTGATTGAAATCTCGTAATTTTACGGTTTCCTGAACAGGGCTAAAAAAGCGTTTCTCTCCTGTACACATCGGTTCGCCGATGCGGTTTAATTAATCAGACCGATCTTAATCCGCCGGTTCGCCGGTACGGTTCCATTGCCATGAGCACATTCACCGAATTAACCATACTGACCCCGGCCGATAAGGAAGCCATCGACCTGCCGCGCACGCTGGAAGACGAACCCGTAGTTGGCAAAAAAAAGCTGTACATCGAGAGCTACGGCTGTCAGATGAACTTCGCCGACAGCGAGATTGTGGCCGCTGTGATGCGGAATGCCGGTTTTGCCACCACCTCCTCAGCCGCCGACGCCGACGTTATTTTTCTGAACACCTGCGCCATCCGCGAAAACGCCGAGCAGAAAGTACGCAACCGGCTGGTGCATCTGAACGCCTTTAAAAAGCGTAAACCCGAACTGGTGATCGGCCTGCTCGGCTGCATGGCCGAACGCCTGAAAACCAACCTGCTCGAAGAAGAAAAGACGGTTGACATTGTGGCCGGTCCCGATGCCTACCGCGACATTCCCCGGCTGGTGGAAGAAGCCGAATCCGGCCAGAAGGCGGTGAACGTCTTCCTGTCGCGCGAGGAAACCTACGCCGACATTGCGCCCATCCGCCTGAACTCCAACGGGGTAACAGCGTTTATCTCCATCATGCGGGGCTGCAACAACATGTGCTCCTTCTGCGTCGTGCCCTACACCCGCGGCCGGGAACGCAGCCGCGACGCCCATTCCATCATCCGCGAAGCCGAACAATTAGTGGCCGACGGCTACCGTGAAGTGACGCTGCTGGGCCAGAACGTGGATAGTTATACCTGGGAAGGCGTGACCTTTGCCCAACTCCTCGAACGCGTGGCCCTCGTCAGCCCGGACCTGCGCGTCCGGTTTTCGACCTCGCACCCCAAAGACATTACCGACGAGGTGCTGTACGTCATACAGCGGTACGATAACATCTGCAACTACATCCACCTGCCCGCCCAAAGCGGCAACAGCGACGTACTGAAACGGATGAACCGCACCTACGACCGCACCTGGTACCTGAACAGGATCGACCGCATCCGGGCCATTCTGGGCGACGACTGCGGTATCTCGACCGACATGATTTCGGGCTTCTGCGCCGAAACCGACGATGAACACCGCGATACGCTGTCGCTGATGGAATACGTCCACTACGATTACGCTTATATGTTCGCCTACTCGGAGCGCCCCGGCACCCCGGCCGCTAAGAAATTCGTCGATGATGTGCCGGAAACCGTTAAACAACAGCGGCTGGCCGAAATCATTGCCCGGCAACAGCATCATTCGGCACTGCGCAACCAGCGGCACATCGGAGAAGTGCAGCGCGTGCTGATCGAAGGGCCGTCGAAACGCTCCGATGCTGAACTCTGCGGCCGGAATGACCAGAACAAGATGGTCGTTTTTCCACGCGGTAACTGGCAAAAAGGGCAGTACGTCGATGTGCTGGTAACGGAATGCTCGTCGGCTACCCTGCGGGGAACGGTTGTTTAGTTTATAGTTTGTCGTTCGTAGTTTGTGGTGAAAGTCAACGACAAACTACGAACGACAAACCAACAGTTTACTCATGAATCTATCCGAAATACAGAGCGTCAAGCAGCGCTTCGGCATCATAGGCAGTGCACCCGCGCTCAACTACGCCATCAGCGTGGCCACGCAGGTAGCCGCCACCGATCTAACGGTCCTCATTACGGGTGAAAGCGGCAGCGGCAAAGAATCGTTCTCCAAGATTATTCATAGCCTCAGTGCCCGCAAACATGGTCAGTTCATCGCCATTAACTGCGGAGCCATTCCTGAAGGCACCATCGACTCCGAACTGTTCGGCCACGAAAAAGGCTCGTGTACCGGTGCCGTCGACTCCCGGAAAGGTTATTTTGAGACGACCAACGGGGGTACTATTTTCTTAGACGAAATCGGTGAAATGCCCCTCGGTACGCAGGCCCGGTTGCTGCGCGTACTCGAAAACGGTGAATTTATCCGCGTCGGCTCGTCCAAAGTGCTCAAGACCGATACCCGCGTGGTAGCCGCCACCAACGTGAACCTGCTGGATGCCGTGGAGCGGGGCAAATTCCGGGAAGACCTGTACTACCGGCTCAATACGGTACCCATTTTCGTGCCCCCCCTGCGCGACCGGGGCGAAGACATCGACCTGTTGTTCCGCAAGTTCACCACTGACTTTGCCGAACGGTACCGCATTCCGCCCATTCAGCTCACGCCCGACGCCAAACAGGTTCTGCTGCGGTACCCGTTTCCGGGCAACATCCGGCAACTGAAGAACTTAGCCGAACAGATCTCCATTCTCGAATCGGAGCAGAACACGCCCATCACCGGCGAAACGCTGACCCGCTACCTGCCCCCGCCCCAACCAGCCAGGCGGTCGTCGCTGTCGTTGGCCCCGACGGGTACAGCTGGCGGAGCAGCCGATACCTTCTCGGAACGCGAACTGCTGTACAAAGTCCTGTTCGACATGCGCCGGGACATGAACGAGTTGAAGCGGCTGGTACTCGATGTGCTGAACGACGAGCAGAACAACAGTCAGATTCTGCACAACCACAAAGAACTCTTCGACACGCTGCAAACCGACCCCTACGCCGATACGCCCCGGACCACCGCCCCGCCTGATCCCTCACGGCTTCTGCCACCGGGGCACAGCGACAACCGGGAGGCCAGCCTACGGGAAACCGGTTCGCCTGCCCCGGCCTATACCGGCCCGGAACCCTATAACAACTACGACGAGGATGAACCCGCCGTGGTGACGGTCGAAGACATTACGCACGAGACGGAAGAGGACGATTCGCTCTCCTTAGAGAAAAAGGAGCGGGAAATGATCGAGAAAGCCCTGCGCCGGAACAACAACAAACGAAAATACGCGGCTCAGGCACTCGGCATCTCGGAGCGGACGTTATACCGGAAGATTAAACAGTATCAGATTGATGAAGACTAATAGTCAGGGGTTTGTAAGTAGTGGCTTGTGGTTGGTTATGCTCTGCGTGTGGGGGCTGAGTTCCTGCGTGTACTCGTTTACGGGCACGACGCTGTCGCCCAACCTGAAAACGATTACGGTCAACAACTTCACGCTGCAAACGGCGGGCGGACCGGCCAACCTGCCCCTCACCCTGAACGAGCGGCTGAAGGAATATTACCAGCGGTACACCAACCTGAAAGTGGTACCGGCCAACGGCGATCTGCTGATGGACGGCACCATCTCCGGCTATGAACTGCTGGCGATTGCCCCCACAGCACAGGATCAGGCGGGGCTGAACCGGCTTCAGATTACCGTTCAGGTGCGGTTTACGAACAATAAAGACGACACCAAAAGCTTCGATCAGCCGTTTTCGTTTTACAAGGATTTCCCCCAGAATCAGACCATTACGCAGAACGAAGCGCGGTTGGTACCCCTGATTCTGGATCAGATTGTCCTGGACGTCTTCAATAAAACAGCCGCCGACTGGTGATTTTTCGGTTTGCGGTTTGTAGTTTGTGGTTTGTTTTGCCCCAACGACAAACCACGAACCACAAACCTCTTCCCATGCAGGCTCTCGACAAAGACACGTTTTCGTACTGGGTCACCCGCCCCGACGACCTTACGCTGACCGATTACCGGCACCTGCGGGAGAGTGTATCGGTTTATCCGTACTGCCAGGCGCTGCACACGCTGGCGGCCAAGGGTGCGTCAATTCATCAGAAAAGCCAGACCATTCCGCTGGTGCGCGAAGCAGCCGCCCACGCCCTGAGCCGCAATGCCCTCCGGAAACTGATCGACAATGAGTTTCAGTGGTCGGACAACCTGCTCTCCAAACTGAACGAACTGTCGCTGCGGCACGTACCCATCCCCGACGATTATGAGCAGGAAAGCTACGCGTTGTTTAAGGCAAAAACGGGCCTGAGCGACGGATTTCCGCGTTTACCACTCATCCGGGTGCCCAAACCGACCTTCGCCGACGAACCAGAACCATTGATTCCCGACGATACAACGCTCACCGAAGCCACGCTGCAAAACGACCTGAAGCAGCAGGGGTTGGGCCTCCCGACCGCACCAGAAGCCACCGAAGCGGGGCCACAGGGTTTGGCATCCATTACCGGCCTGCCACAACCCGACCCCGAACGGCTGCGTCAGTTGGAGATTATTGAGATGTTTATCCGCAACGAACCCCGGATTTCGCCCGTTCGCAGTAAACTCGACGAGGTACCCGGACAGGAAGATCTGACCCGGCGCAACATCGCTACAATGGATGGACTGGCAACGGAGAGTTTAGCCAGGATCATGGTAAAGCAGGGTAAGATCGCCAAAGCCATCGAGATATATGACAAGCTGATCTTGAAATTCCCCGACAAAAACGCGTACTTTGCGGGTAAAATCAGAGAACTGCGGGCCGATTGACTGGCGTACTGTTCGTTCAGTACGGTCTCTCCTGCACCTCTTTACAGACAAACGCGCCGACGTACCGGCAATAACCGATTAACCAAGTTATGGTAACGACACTTATCGTTTTTATTTGTATTCTGACCGTCCTGCTGATTCTGATCGTGCTGGTGCAAAACTCCAAAGGCGGTGGCCTGTCCGGCGAATTTGGCGGGCTTGGCTCAAACCAGTTGATGGGCGTTAAAAAAACCACCGATTTGCTGGAGCAAATCACCTGGGGTTTGGGCGCGGGCATAATGGTACTGACACTGGCCTGCTACCTGCTGGTGGATCGGACGGGTGGTGCACAATTCGACAGCATCAACGTGGACAAGGCACAAACCAAGACCCTACCCGGCAGTGGCCTGACGGCTCCGTCTCCGGGCGGGGCAGTTCCGGCAGGTACCGCTCCCGCAACACAGCCCGCCCCGGTGAATAACCCTACGCAGGCACCCGGTGCGGGTACGCCCGTTCCACAGAAATAAAGGCTTTCGATTCCTTCCTCTTTTGAAAGGCTGCATTCCTACCGGATGCGGCCTTTTTGTGTATAACCCCTCGGGTCATCCCTCCCATCGTTGTCGCCTAAGCCAATTGCTTCGGCGCGGGGTAACCATCCGTCCAAACGCCCGATAGCGCAAGTTGCAGGGAAGGGATGCCGATGAGCAAACAGGTTGTCAAATGTTTGGCTATTTTGCCAGTCTAACCCATCAACCCGTTCGCAGTCAAGCCGTTTTCCGTTTTTAAGTTCTCACCCGCTCTTAATGCGATCCCGCCAAGTGGTATCTCGAGCCGGTTATCAACCGCATTACCCAACCGGATACAACCTCATCATCAATAATCGTCCTCCTTATGCGCAACCTGTACCTTATTCTGCTCTTTTGCCTCTGTCAGCACGCCACTTTCGGACAAACGACGCCACCCGGCCAAACGACATCCGCCACGCCCGACCTGAACGAGCGCATGAAAATGATGGAAGAAAACAGCCGATTTGCCAACCAGGGACTGGCCAAAACCATCGACGACCTGCTCTGGTACCAGAAACTCGGCGATGTAGCCGTGATCGACAAGGTTCTGTATACCAGCAAGCCACCCCATGTCGTCAAAAATCCGACCGGGCAGGGCGCCACTAACCCGGTTGTGATTCCGGCCTATACGTTCGTGGCCAAAAAATTTGCGACCACCAAAAAACTGCCTTTGCTGGTGGTCGTACACGATGGCATTCACGGCGATTTCAGCACCTACTACGCCCACATCGTCCGCGAACTGCTCGATCAGGGCTACCTGATTATCGCCCCCGAATACCGGGGCAGCACCGGATACGGCGGAGGATTTTACAACCAGATCGACTACGGTGATTATGAAAACGACGACGTGCTGGCGGGTAAACAATGGGCCATTGAAAACCTGCCCCAGGCCGACGCCGACCGGGTAGGTATTATTGGCTGGAGTCATGGCGGGATGATTTCGCTCATGAACGTTTTCGACCATCCAGACGATTACAAAGTGGCGTATGCAGGGGTGCCGGTCACGGATATCATTGCCCGGTTAGGCTACAAACCACAGGCCTACCGCGCCATTTTTTCGGAGGCCACGCACATCGGAAAGGACCCCGCCGACAATGTGGCCGAATACCGCCGACGGTCGCCGGTCTGGAACGCGCAGAAACTCAAAACGCCCCTGCTGATTCACACCAATACCAACGACGAAGATGTGAACGTGCTGGAAGTCGAATCGCTGATCAACGCGCTGAAAGCCCACGAAAAGAAATTCGAGTACAAGATTTATCAGGACGCGCCGGGCGGTCACGGGTTCAACCGGCTCGATACCAAACTGGCCCGTGAGTCGCGGGGGGAGATTTACCGGTTTCTGGCGCGCTACCTGACGCCACCGGGCGCGGTGAAGTAAGCGGCCAGTCCCGGCGCAATAAGTCAGGTGTTTTGCCCGGTTACGGCGTTGGTTTAGCAACACCCGCGTTCGCCGATACTTCGCCCGCAAAACCGGCCCAGTCGATGTCGTTGCGGCCTTTGGCGACCATTGCCGTCATCTGCTGAAACACAACATTCGCAAACGGCATGGGCACTAAAGCTTTCTGGGCTTCGTCCAGCACCAGCCGGATGTCCTTGCGAATCAGCGAGGGCGGAGCACCAACGGGCAGGTAAACTTCTTCGGCAATCAGCTTGCCGTAATTTTTGTAGACCGGCGAGGCAAACAGCGTTTCCGTAAAAAAATCGTAGGCTTGTGTGCGGGCAATGCCATTTTTCTCCGCCAGGGTGAAGGCTTCGGCCATGGCTTCGATGGCGCAGCCAAGCAGGAAGTTGCCGCTTAATTTGATAACATTGGCCGCGCCCGCGTCCTCGCCAAAATCATACACGCCCTGCCCAATCAAATCGAGCAGCGGCCGGACGGCAGCCTTCGCGTCGGCATTTCCCGAGACGGCCAACCAGAGTTTGGCGGCCTGAGCCGCGTCGGGCTTACCGAACACCGGACAGGCTACGTACTCCGTTTTGGCCTGCCGGTGCGCATCGGCCAGTTGCCGGGCGGTATCGGGAGCGATGGTACTGTGCGACAGATGAATAGCCCCTTCGGGTAATCGCTGTAACATTCCGAATTCGCCGGTGGTAATGTCGCGCAGGGCAGCATCGTCGGTCACCATCGAGCAAACGACATCGGCGTTTTCGGCCGCTTCGGCGGGGGTATCGGCCCAGTGGGCACCCGCCTTCAGCAGCGTTTCCGCTTTGGTTTTGGTGCGGTTAAAAACAGTCAGGTCGTGACCACCGTTGAGCAGGTTTCGGGCGATCGCTTCGCCCATGTTTCCTAAACCAATAAAAGCAACGTTCATAAAAAAACAGAGTCAAAAGTCATTGGTAGTCATTCATTTATAAATCGCCGTGGGCGTGGTAAATCAGGATTGGCATCTGCGCCTGAACGACCATTTTATCCGTCAGGCTGGGAATGAGCAGGCCCGTCAGGAAGTCGCGTTCCCGGCTCGTCATCACCAGCAAATCGGGATGGTGCGTTTCCAGAAAATGCCCGATGCCGCCCGTTACCGTACGCGAGGCCACCGTATGGACCGATAATTTATCAGTTCCGTACACCTGCTGAAGCTGCGCCACCATCTGCGGATTATCAGACATACTCGGCTGGTTCTCGGCGTGAACGTGCAGCACCGACAGCGTTGCCCCAAAGGTATGAGCCAGTTCCGTTACCTGGCTAAATTCAGCGTTCTGGTCAAACTCCAGGTTTGTGGAGAACAGAATGGCTTTTAATTGGGCGGGTTTGGCATCGTCCGAGGGAACCACCAGCACGGGGCAATGTGCTTTCCGGGCTACACCCGTGGCCTGGGTCCCCATCAGCCGCTCGAAAAAATTACCCAGATGGCCGCGCCCGGTAATAATCAGGTCGGCATGGTGTTCGTCGGCCGCCGACAGAATGCCGTCCTGCACTGCGCCCCACCGCCAGTCTGTTTCGCAGGTGATGCCCTCCGCCTGAAATTGGGCGGCTAATTTAGTAAGCTGGTCGCGGTCGACGGATTCGATGATGTCGGTATCCAATGGCGTAGTCATGCCCGGATTCATGTCGCCGATGGTCATAAACGACGGATCGGGCATGGGTTGGGGACGAACATGAACCAGCACCAGCGTGGCGTTGTACTGGTGCGCAAACAGCCGCGCCCAGGCATGAACAGGTGTACTGCTTTCGGAGAAATCAGTCGGAAAAAGAATCGTTTTCATGCGGGTAGTGGTTGGTCGGTTCGGGGATAAAACAAAACAACAGGCTACCTTACCCAGCCAGCCTGTTGTCAATTTGTTATCAGTGCGTTAGTCCTTCTTCGGGTGGAACACCAGCACCGGCACTTTAGCGGTGCTCAGCACTTTATCGGCGGGATTGGTCGAGAAAAGACCGCCCTTTTTGTAGTCCGTCACCACGATCAGATCAGCCGAACTCGCGCCGATTTCGTCGGCCGGTTTATAATCGACCGGTACGTCGAAGGTATCGGTCAGCCCGCTCAGTTGTTCGCTCATTTCGGATTGCGTCGAGTCGGGCTGCATGGCGTAGAGGATGGAGCGAACCTGCGCGGGCAGGCGCAGATCGGTGTCGTCCAGTTGGGGCAGTACCAGTACCGGGCAGGCCGCATCGTGGGCCACCTCGTCGGTGATACTGCCCGCCAGCCGGTCAAATATGGTTTGCATACCGCTGTGCCCGGCAATCACCAGATCGACCCCATACTGCCGGGAAACAGCCAGCACTTCTTCTTCGACCGCCCCGATGCGCCATTCGGAATGGGCCGCGAAGCCTTCGGCCTGCAGTTGTTCGGTCAGTTCGGTTAATCGGTTCTGACCAATGATTTCCAGGTCGTGTGCTGCGGCCACCCCCGCCCCCATGTCGCCCATATTGGGCAGCGTGGTGTCGATCAGCATAGGCTGGTACACATGCAGCAGGGTAATGGAAGCGCCGGTCTTGCGGGCAAATAAGCGTGCCCAGTCGATGGTGGCCGTAGTGGTGTCGGTGAAATCGACCGGCAGCAGGATGTTCTTCATAAACGTTCGTGGTTAGTAAATCGTGGTCAGCTGATGGTTGGGCCGTATTGCCCCGATCTACCGCACTAACCACGATCTACTAACCACCAACGGCTAACCGATGTTTACCGCGTCGGCACCGGAGGTAATCCGGTTTGGCCCGGCCCGTTGCCGGTATTCATCTTCTCGACGGCCAATAACTGCCGCATGGTTTTATCCATGCCTTCGGTCGAACCATCCAGAAAAATGACGTTGCCCTTGCTGTTTTCGGCGAAATGCTTGATGGCTTCGGTCCAGATCGAGAACAGAATCAGCGATGCGTCGAGGTTGGCTTCGGTCATCACTTTGGCTGATTCGGCCATGCCCTTGGCCACTTCTTCCCGGAATAAGGCTACGCCCTGCCCCCGGAGTTGGGAAGCGGTCCGTTCGGCTTCGGCCGATATTTTAATGGCATTTCCTTCCGCTTCGGCGGCTTTCGTTTTGGTAATCAGCAGAGCCTGTCCTTCGTTTTCGGCGGCTGCTTTCAGGTTGGACGACGCTACCACCTGCGCCATCGACCGCATAATCACCTCATCGAACGCAATGTCGTTTAGTTGCAGATCCGTGAGGTGATAACCCCAGCTTTCGAGCAGGTTGTCGATCTGCTCCTTAACGTGTTCGATAATTTCCCCCCGCAGAGCCAGAATTTCGGCTTGCCGCTTGGTAGCCACAAAACTACGGATGGAGCCTTCGATGGTGCGGATGAGGGCCTGCATGAACGACCGCTCGTCGATGAATTTGAAGGCGACGTTCTTGATCGTTTCGTCCTCCTGATTCAGCACCGAATAAACCAGCATGGCCTTAAAATTCACGTTGGCCTGATCGGCGGTGATGGCCTGAAATTCCAGTTCGACCGAGCGGCTCTGAATGGAAATCCGCCGGTAGATGACTTCGATAAACGGGATTTTAAAGTTCAGCCCCGGCCGCAGCACCCGGTTGTACTTCCCAAAGACGGTGATGACCGCGACCGTGCCCTGCTGCACAACCACGATGGCCAGGAAGGCGATAATGACCGCCAGCACCAGCAGAATACCCAGAAAACTCATAATGAACGATGGTTAAGAATAAGGAATGTGTTAGAACGGGACCAAAGTAATACATTACCCAAACATCATCCTATACAAACCGGATAATCGGCCAAACAGCGCACCAGGACGGTTATACGACACTTTAGCCCTGCGCGAACCGTCGGCCGGACACGGCGCAAAAAAGGGAGGACTGTCGCCGGACGGTCCTCCCTTTACTCACCCAACCCGAACGGGTGCGGGCAGGTTACTCGACTTTCTTCGGCTTTTTACCAACCGATGTTTTAGCGGGCATACTGCCATCCGTTGCCGGGGTAGCATCCGTGGCGGTTGGCGCAGTGGCAGCCACGGCTATGACATTGCCTTCCTTGTCTAATTCGACCAGTTCGTAGCCTAATTTTTCCAGACCCGGTTTCACCAGCTTACTGTCGCCGACAACAGTGATGATCATGTTATTGACTGGCAGGCGTTTTTTGGCAATTGCGTCGAGTTCGGCTTTCGTCATCTTGCGCAGGATCTCACTCTGCTGCTCCACAAAGTTACGGGGCAGATTATACTCGATTACCCGGTTGAGGAAAAAAGCCTTTTGCAGCGATGTTTCGTACTTCAGGGCATCGCTTTGACCGAGTGAACTCTTCACAAACGTCAGTTCGGGCTCGGTGATACCCGACTTGCCAAAATTTGTGATCTCCTTCACAAATTCGACCACCGAACTGTCCGTCGCGCCCGCTTTTACCCCCGCCGATGCCGTGAAAGGCCCCGGCGTGTGCGTGCTCAAAAAGCCCGATCCGGCCCCATAGGTCCAGCCTTTGTCTTCGCGCAGGTTCATGTTGATGCGGCTGTTAAAAGCCCCGCCGAGCATGTAGTTCAGCAAACCAGCCCGGTAGTATTCGCCGGTTGCGTCGTAAGGCAGGTCGGTCAGGTAACCGATCCGAATCTCCGATTGTGCCGCCTGCTCTTTATCGACTAAATAGATGCGGGTTTTGTCCATCTTCTTCGGCGCGGGTGTCGTCGGGATGGTTACGGGCTTAGCGGCCCACTTCGTCAGGAACGCTAATTTGGGCATCAGCGCGGCCTGCTCAATATCGCCGACAACGACCATGTTGGTCACCGATGGCGAAATGTTAGCCTGATAGAACGCTTTTACGTCGTCTAAAGTGATGGCTTCCACGGTTTTAGCCGTTCCGCTCACCGGCACCGCCCGGATGTTGTCGGGGCCGTACAGCAGTTTGTTATACGCCTTGTTGGCAATCACCACCGGTTGGGTGCTCTGGTTGGCAATGCCTTCGAGCTGTTGCTTTTTGAGCCGCTGAAAATCCTCCGGGGCAAACTTGGGCCGGAACAGTTTTTCTTCCACTAATGCCAGCGTCGAGTCCAGATTCTTCACCAGCGATTGCACCGAAACCGTAACCTCTTCGGTACCAGCGCGAATGTCGATGCGGCTACCTAATTTTTCCAGTTTGGCGTTAAGCTGCTCGTTGGTGTACTGCTGCGTGGCTTCGTTCATGAGCGAAGCCGTCAACTGGGCAATACCGGCTTTCGAGGGGTCTTTGGCCGACAGCAGGTGACCGCCTTTGATGGTAAACAGCATCGTCACGGTCGGAATCTCGTCGTTTTTCGCGCCAATTACCTTCAGTCCATTGGCCATTTTATCAGTCCAGAACGGCGGCACCTTCAGGGAGGGGTTCGGACCGGGGGCGGGCTTTATACTCCGGTCGAAGCTGTCTTTGGCCTTCGTGTAAGTCAGGCCGTTATAGCCGTAGTCGGGGGCTTTGTAGCCGGTCGTGACTACCGTATAATTGTCAGGAACGGCCACGACATCGGCCTTACCCTTCGGATACACCGTCAGGATCACCGCTTTTTTGCCTTTGATGTACTGGTTGTACACCCGCATCACATCGGCTTTGGTCACGCTCTTGTACCGCTTCAGTTCCGTCGGCAGGTAATTGGGATTACCCAGATACGTCTGAAAAGCAGCCAGTTGCGATACTTTTCCGGCCACGCTCGATAACCCGTTGATGAGCTGTGCTTCGCGGGTGGCGGCAAACTGGGCGATGTCGTCGTCGGTCACGCCACGGGCTTCAAACTCGGTCAGCGTCCGGCGCACGACGGCCTCGGTACTGTCTAACCGCTTGCCCGGAAACGGCAGCACCACCATCGTAAACTGACCCGCGAGTTCCGACGACGGGTGCGACGCGTTGGCCTGTACGGCTAACTGGGGTTTTACCAGGTTTTTGTAGAAAAGCGAATTCTTCCCTCCACCCAGGATTTCGGCCAGCGCATCGAGTGCGGCCTCGTCGGGGTGGTAGTTCGGTACCGTTGGGTACACCATCTGAAGCATCGGAAACCGAACGTTGTCTTCGTAGGAAATGTACCGGTCCTTGTCTAAAATGGCGGGTGGCACCTGTGTTTTCGTCACTTCGGGGCCGCGTGGAATCGGACCGAAGTACTTCTCAGCCATCGCCACCACCTGTTTCGGCGTGACATCACCCCCCACCGTCAACACGGCGTTGTTTGGGCCGTACCAGCGCAGGAAAAAGTTTTTCAGATCATTGACATTACCCCGGTTCAGGTCTTCAAGGTAGCCGATGGTCAGCCACGAATACGGGTGGCCGTACGGATACAGGTTTTTGGAAATGTACTCACGGGCCAAACCGTAGGGGCGGTTGTCGTAGTTCTGGCCGCGCTCGTTTTTGACGGTAGCCCGCTGAATCTCGAATTTTTTCTGGGTAACGGCATCGAGCAAAAAGCCCATCCGGTCGGCTTCGAGCCACAGGGCGCGTTCGAGCTGGTTGCTGGGCAGGGTTTCGTAATAGTTCGTGCGGTCGGTGTTGGTCGAGCCGTTGAGCGTTCCGCCCGACTCCGATACGATCTTGAAATGCTCATCGTCGGCCACGTGGTCGGACCCCTGGAACATCATGTGCTCAAAGAAGTGCGCGAAGCCGGACTTGCCGATTTCTTCGCGGGCTGAACCCACGTGGTACGTGACGTCGACGTGAACGACGGGGTCGGAATGGTCTTCGTGGACTACGACGGTCAACCCATTGGGGAGTACGTATTTCTCGTACGGGATAATGAGTTCGTTGCCCTGCCGGGTCACTTTCTCAACTAATTTAGCCTGGGAATAGGCCATACCAGCAGACAGCACCCACGCCAGCGCAGCCGGCATTAGTTTAATTAATCTCATGTTGACGGTTAGATCGGTTTACGTGTACAAGTTACAAAAAAACAGGCCGTTCGGGTAGAACGGCCTCCGAAATAGAACGCATATCTGGGGAAAATGCCCATGATTAATGGAAATCAGTCACCAGGACAACCATCATCTTTTAGGCCACGGCAAAGCCGGAATAAGGACGCATGAATTCGGGGAGGAAACCGATAACAATGTCTGATTTAGGGATACCCATTTCGATTAGGTCATCCGTCACCAGTAAGTCGGTATTATTGACCAACAGCCAGACTTTACCGGTAGGTTTGATCTGGAAATGAAACACAACCCGGAATTGAAATCGGTCTTCATACCAGCTACTCCGAATAATCTGATAGTGGTGATGCGTATTATCTATAACTAATTGATAGTCGTCATCTGAGCCGGTATTACGAGTCACGGCGAAATCAGTAAGCCAGTTTGTTAAAATCAACCCATACGTTTTGATCTGGTCATCCATGCGTCAATGGTTTTAGAGAATGAATCAATGACAATCAGGTTGATGGCAAATTTCTCTACTATCAACTGAGTGCCTTCTTCCATAAAAAACTCTTTGTAAACGCCTTTAGCTACTGCCAGATACAGGAGCCGGTCCGGCTCCTGTATCTGGCAGTAGCTAAAGGTATGATAGTTTAGGTATTGCCCCAACACAGTATGAAACTCATAGGCAATTGAGGTTGCCACAAAGCTCTTGACTTCAACTGCTATTTTCTCAAGCCCTTTTTGGGCAGCAAAAACCTGTTCTGCCGCTAAATCGATAGCATAGTCCCGCCCCAATGTTTTGACTGAGTATGGATCGTGGGTGATCGTCCACCCTTCTTTTTCGAGTGCTTCCCGTACGACAGGGTGAAAAATATCTCTGGCCATGGATCAGTGTGCTTCGAGCCAGTTCTTACCCACGCCGATACCCGTTTCCATCTTCACGCCCATCGGAATGGCGTTCTTCATGATGTGGTCCACTCCGGCGCGGAGTTGGTCGAGTTCGTCGCGGTGGGCATCGAAGACGAGTTCGTCGTGGACGGTCAGGATCATGCGTGATTTAAGCCGTTCGCGAAGCATGAATTCGTGGATCTGAATCATGGCGATCTTGAGCATGTCGGCCGCTGACCCCTGTATTGGTGCGTTCACGGCGTTGCGCTCGGCAAACATCCGGTCGGTCATGTTGCGGGAGTTGATGTCGCGCAAATACCGGCGACGACCCAGAATGGTTTCGGCGTAACCAAAACCCCGCGCTTTTTCGATGCTCTGGTCCATGTAGGCTTTTACGGACGGAAATTCCGTGAAATATTCGTCGATGATCTGGGCCGCTTCCTTGCGAGGAATCTTGAGCCGCTGACTCAATCCGAACGACGAAATGCCGTAGATAATACCGAAATTGATGGTTTTGGCTTTCCGGCGCATCTCACCCGTTACCTCGTCCAGCCCAACGTGGAACACTTTACTGGCCGTCTGGGTGTGAATGTCGACGTTATTGTTGAAGGCGTCGAGCATGGTAGTGTCGCCACTGAAAGCGGCCATGATCCGCAGTTCGATCTGCGAATAGTCGGCGGACATAATCAGAAACTCTGGTCCGCGCGGTACAAATGCCTTGCGAATCTCCTGCCCGCGGGGCGTCCGAATCGGAATGTTTTGCAGGTTCGGGTTGGCCGACGACAGACGTCCCGTCGACGCAACGGCCTGATTGAACGAGGTATGAATGCGGCCGGTCCGTTTCGAGATCAGCAGCGGCAGGGCATCAACGTACGTGTTTTTAAGTTTGATCAGTTCGCGGTAGTCCAGAATCTTGCGGGCGATTTCGTGGTCCTCCTCCATTTTCGAGAGAATTTCTTCGCCCGTGGCGTACTGCCCGGTTTTGGTCTTTTTGGCTTTGTCGTCTAATTTGAGCCGGTCGAAAAGAATTTCACCCAGTTGCTTTGGCGAACCGATGTTGAACTCGCCCCCGGCAATGGTAAATATCTCCTGCTGTACCTGTCGCATGTCTACCTCCAGTGTTGCCGAAAGCTCAGCCAAAGCATTGGTATCGAGCGCGATGCCTTCCAGTTCCAGATCGGCCAGTACCTGCACCAGGGGCATTTCGACCTGCTCGAATAACTTGTTGAGGTTATCGTTAGTGAGCATCGGCGCGAAGGTTTCTTTTAGTTGCAGCGTCACGTCGGCATCCTCACCGGCATATTCGACCACCCGCTGCACGTCGATTTCGCGCATCGTCATCTGGCCTTTCCCTTTCTTCCCAATCAGCGACTCGATGGACACCGGCGAATAGTTCAGGTATTTTTCGGCCATCGCATCCATGTTGTGCCGCATTTCCGGCTCAATCAGGTAGTGCGCCAGCATGGTATCGAATAGCTTGCCCTGGACCTCCACGCCGTACTTTTTCAGCATCAACAGGTCGTATTTCAGGTTCTGTCCAATCTTTTCGATGGCCGGATTCCCGAAAACAGGCTTAAACTCATCGACTATAGCCTGCGCGTCGGCCCGGTCTTCCGGGATGGGTACGTAAAACGCTTCGCCCGTTTTGTAGGCGAATGACAGACCGACCAGATCAGCTTCCACAGGGTCAATGGCGGTAGTTTCGGAGTCGAAGCACAGGCTCGTTTGCAGGCTGAGGTAATGAATCAGGCTGGCCCGCAGTTTGGGCGTATCGACTAAGCGGTAATCGTGCAGGGTCGAGTAGATGGTTTTGCGTCGCTCCGGCTGGACCTCGTCAATTTCGTAATCGGGGTAGACGTCTAAGTAAGCCGGTTCTTCCGTCGTTACGTCGTCTGTACTGATCGTTTCGGTTAGTCCGTTCGGGGTAGCTGCTTCACCAGATGCCACAGGAACGGTCACCGGCACCTCCACCGATTTGGCTTTGCGGGGTTTGGGTTTAGCTACCGATTCAACGGCCGGCGTTACTACCGGCTCATCATCACCAAATGAAAACGGCAGGTCGTCGGCCCCCGATGGATTGGCTACGGTTGTGGGATATGGCAGGTAGGCAGGTTCGCTGGCTCCGGCTCCAAACAAATCCATTTGCGCGGTTGCTTTGACGGGTTTCGCCGGAGCAAACTGTGCGGGTACGTCATCGTCGCCACCCAGCAGGCGGGTTTTCATCTGCCGGAATTCGAGTTCGTCCAGCAGGGCAGCCAGCCGCGGCCGGTCGTAGTCAGTATGGCGCAGGTGTTCTTCATCGAATGGTACCGGTACGTCCAAGTGAATGGTCGCCAGTTGCTTCGAAAGAATCCCCTGATCGGCGTAGGCAACGACGTTTTCTTTGAGTTTACCCTTGAGCTGATCGGCACTGGCAATCAGGTTTTCGATGGACCCGAAGTCGGCAATGAGTTTCTGCGCCGTTTTTTCACCCACACCCGGAATACCGGGGATGTTATCGACCGAATCGCCCATCAGGCCCAGCATGTCCGTTACCTGGTCGATGCGCTCGATCTGCCAGCGGTCGAGGATTTCGGCCACCCCCAGTTTTTCGGCGGGTTTACCCATAAACGCGGGCTTGTAAATATACACGTGCTCTTCGACGAGTTGGCCGTAGTCTTTGTCGGGCGTCATCATAAACACCTCGAAACCAGCTACCGACGCCCGTTTGGCCAGCGTACCAATGATGTCGTCGGCTTCGTAGCCGTCCATAATCAGCATCGGGATGTGCATGGCCTCCACCAGCTTTTTGATGTAGGGCATGGCCACGCTGATGTCTTCGGGCTGTTTCTGCCGGGTGGCCTTGTACAGCGGAAACTGCTCGTGCCGAAAAGTCTTTTTCGGGGAGTCGAAGGCAACGCCGATGTGGGTGGGTTTTTCTTTGGTCAGCACCTCCATCATGGCGTTCATAAAGCCGAATACCGCGCTGGTATTCATGCCTTTGGAGGAGATGCGGGGGTTCTTGTTGAAGGCAAAATGCGCGCGGTAAATCAGGGCCAGCGCGTCTAATAAAAACAGTTTTTTTTCGGGTCTCGCCATGCGTCAGGGTAACTAAAACAAGCCGGTCGAAGCGTGAGCCGACTTGTACAAAGAACGGAAAAATGAGGGGTTGCACCTAACTAAAAAACGTTTGGCAAGGGGTTTTGATTCCGGCGCAGGCCCGATAATCACCCCGTCAACGTACCCGTTTACCGGGCAGATCGCGGCCGTTCTGGTGCAAAACAAGCTGGTCTACTTCGCCGGTGGCGTCTTTCACAAATGACACCTGCGCGTCGACCACTTTGAGGTAAAATTCGGTGGCCGACCGGGCGAACACCTCAAACCGATCCTGTCCGGTTGCCTGTAGAAAAAGCCGGGCATTTTCCCGCGTGATGGCAATCGAAAAGCCGGGAGCCAGTTGGTAACTGCCCACGTACGAAGCCAGCACGGTGGTATCGACCGCTATTGCTTTGGGTGCCACAACGGTCCCGTTCAGTTCGTTGAGTTTATCAATGCCGTTGGTATTACCGGGATTGAGTTCAACCGATTTTTTATAATCCCGGATGGCGGCCGGTTTGTCACCCGCCATCATGTAAGCCTCGCCCCGGCTGTCGTACACGTTGTAGGAAGCCGGAAAAGTGTCGGCATTCAGGGTAAATACCGCAATGGATTCCGGTAGTTTCCCGGACCGCATTAGTTCGTAGCCCAGTATGTTCATGTCATCTTCGTTCACCTCATACGCCTTGTTAGCCTTCCAGGCCGCAAATTTTTGCTGCGCCGTAGCCAGTGGTTCACTCATAACAGACTGACGGAGCAGGTCCGCTACCGGTTTTTTCGGGGTCTGAACGGGTTGATCGTACAGCACGCGGAGAATGTTCTGACGCATGGCATCGAGGGGCGCGCGGCCCGCATTGCTCAGCAAAACGACCAGTTGTTTATCCTGAGGCACCCGGCTGATGAGCGTATTGAAGCCGTTGATGCCCCCGCCATGCTCGATCAGCAACAGGCTGTCTTTGCGGTCGCCCACCTTCGTTTTGCCCACCACCCAGCCATACGCGTAGCCAAATCCGGCCTGATAACTTCCCAGAAACGGCCGGAACATCGTCGCTTTGGTACTGGCCGACAGCAGTTTATCGGTGTAAAGAGCCTGATCCCAACGATACAAATCCTCGACGGTCGAGTACAACGACCCGGCCGCGTAGGGAATCGACATGTCTAAGTACGGGGCGTTGACGTACGTACCCTGCTCCCGCTCGTAGCCTGCCGCGCGTTTGGGCAGTATCGGGCTGAACAGATCGTAGCCCGTATCGCGGAGTTGCAGGGGCGTGAAAATGTTTTCCTGCAACACCTGCGCGTAGGGCTTACCGGTGACATGTTCGATGAGTACGCCGAGCAGGAAGTAGCCGGAGTTGCTGTACGAAAATTTCGTCCCCGGCTCAAAATCCAGCGGCCGGTCGGCGAAGGTTTTCACGAACGCATCGGGCGTGTAGGGGTTGCGGGCCAGCGTCTGGAAGAAATTGGGCACGTCCGTATAATTGGGCACCCCGGATGTATGTGTCAGCAGGTGGTGTACCGTGATTTTGTCGCCGGTTGATTTAGGGTAATCGGGCAGGTAGGTGGTGACGGGATCGGTAAGTTTGATTTTGCCCGTCTCGACCAGTTGCATGATGAGCATGGCCGTAAACTGCTTGGTCACCGACCCCAGCCGGAATTTGGTGTCGGGCGTGTTGGCGATGTTCCATTCCATATTGGCCATCCCGTAGCCTTTTTTAAAGATGACCTGCCCCTTCTCTGCCACCAGCACGGTGCCGTTGAACTGCTTGTTGGCCACGTATTGGCTAATGAGCACGTCGATTTTAGCCGCTTTGGTCTGGGCAAAGGTAGCGTTGGCCATTAATACCGCACCGATCAGTAGCCCTGCTGTGCGTATGCCTGTCGTTCTGTTCATCCTGGAAGAAGGTAAGCATTTGTGAGTCGACAAGGTAGAAACCGGGCGGGGGAATGAAAACAAAAAAAGGATGAGCGGCCCACGGCGGGCGGCCCTCCGTGGGTCGCCCTCCGTGGGTCGCCCGCCTACAGGTTTCCTTTTTTCATCTCGGCAACGGCATAGGTGGTGGCACGGGCGGTGAGGGCCATGTACAAAATAGACGGGCTTTGGTTGCCGGTGCTGGTCATGCAGGCTCCGTCGGTAACGAACACATTTTTGCAGTGGTGCAATTGGTTCCACCTGTTCAGCAGCGACGTTTTGGGGTCGTGACCCATCCGAACGCCCCCCATTTCGTGGATATCCAGGCCCGGTGCCTGGTGGCTGTCGCGGGTCTTAATGTCTTCACAACCCGCTTTAGACAGCATTTCGGCGCTTTGGGTCAGAAAATCAGCCACCATTTTTTCGTCATTATCATCGTAACCTACCGATGTCACCAGCAGCGGAATACCCCACTGATCGGTTTTGTCGGCACTGAGCCGGACATGGTTAGTTATTTTCGGAATGGTTTCGCCCTGCATGTACATGTACGTCCGCCAGCCTCCGGGCTGGGTCAGGGCTTCTTTGTAGGCCGGGCCAAAGGTCGCCCCCCCGGAGTCATCGTTGCCCCGCGTGCGGTAAGCCCCCATGAACGTAGTGAACCCGCCGACATAATCCGTATCCTGTTTGTGGAGGTTGCGGTAGTTCACCAAAATCGGCTCGGTAGGGTTGCGGCCGTAATAATACTGATCCCGGAAGCCGTCGATGGCGGCACTGACCGATGCCCGGTAGTTGTGAAACGCGATGTATTTTCCCAGCAGCCCGTTGTCGTTGCCCAGTCCGTTGGGAAACCGGCGCGAGGTGGAATTGAGCAGAATCAGATTGGTATTCAGGGCCGACGCGTTCAGGAATATAATCCGGGCAAAGAAATCCGTCGTTTCGTGGGTATTGGTGTCGATTACCCGGACGCCCACGGCCCGCTGCCTGTGCTCGTCATAAATAACGGACTGCACCACCGAGAAAGGCCGGATCGTGAGGTTACCCGTTTTTTGCGCCCACGGCAACGTTGAGGAGACCGAACTGAAGTAGCCCGCGTAGGGACAGCCCCTCATGCACTGGTTCCGGGACTGACACCCGGCCCGGCCCGGTTGATAATGAATTTCCTGCGGTTCGGTCAACTGCGCCCAGCGGGCCTGCACCACGTGCCGGTCGGTATAGTGGGTTTTTAGCTGCTGCTGCAGGTGTCTCTCCACGCAGTTCAGATCGAAGGGTTTCATAAACGCCCCGTCGGGCATGGCATCCAGCCCGTCCCGGTGGCCGCAAACACCAATAAATTTCTCGGCATGGGTGTACCAGGGGGCCACGTCGGCATAGCGGATGGGCCAGTCGAGGCCGTACCCAAAGCGGGTCGGGGCGGTAAACTCGAAGTCGCTCCACCGCTGACAGGCCCGGCCCCAGATAATGGATTTTCCGCCAACCTGATAGCCGCGTATCCACCGGGCCGCCGGAGCGGTCGAAGGGTTTTTCCTGTACGTACGGGTGGTCCTTGTCCTGAATGAAAAAATGCGCCGTATCCTCGCCGAAACCGGCCGCCCGGCTGATGAGCGGATTTTCGTCCAGGTACGCTTTTGGCACCTCGCCCCGGTGTGTAAACTCCCAGGGGTTCATGGTAGCAGTGGGGTAGTCTTTGATATGCTCGATGGGTCGGCCACGTTCCAGCACCAGCGTTTTTACGCCCTGCTCGCAGAGTTCTTTGGCCGCCCAGCCCCCGCTGATACCCGACCCGATCACAATGGCGTCAAATGTTGTCGGCTCATGGCCCGCTGCAGGCCTGTAAGCACAGGATAAGGTATTGCCCATACCGGCTAAAGAGCGGCCACCGGGAAATATACCAGCCACCGTCGCCCGCCTGAGCTGTTGTCGGCGACCCGGATGGTCGTTACCGGCATGGATTCGGGCCGGGGAAGAGGCAGGCACCTCAGGTGACGGGCACTGCTTAAACAGATCTTTAGGCGGCTGTGAGGAATTGCCTTTTAGATACTTATCAGCTTTTTCGTAAACTTTTCTAAGTAATTTTATTTACTATTTTTTGTATATATATACTTTGGAATAAATTTTGTTCTGTTCATCAACCGTAAAGGTGCTTGTGTGTGCCGGGTCGTTCGTCGCATCTACTCAAACGCCACTCTTAGCAGGCGTCTTTTACCGCACGTCAATGGTCAACGGATGCTGTGCCGGAGCATTACGGGCTGATTAGTACTCATTTAGTGACCATTAACTTATCGACGATAAATGACTCCACCGGCATTCCGTTTGCTTTGGCCCTGTCTATTGCTGTTACAATTCGTTTCGGGGGGGGTACGCGGGCAGGCACTTCCGGCTCCGGTTGTTCCCGCACCGGCTCCCTGCGGCATAGTGGCCCCCAATCCCGTGCAGGAACGGGTGATGCAGCAGGTTTTACAACGCCGGGCACAGCAGGGACCAACCGCTTCAGCCTCCATCACCTACATTCCGCTGAAAGTACACGTGCTTCGGCGGAGTGACGGCACGGGCGGCATCAGCGACGCCGACCTGAATCAGACCGTTGTCAGTGCTAATATTAACTACCACGCGGCATTCGTCCAGTTCTACCTGTGTGGCGAGCCGGATTACATCAACAGCGATACGTATTTTAACTACAATTACGATCAGGAGGAAGCCCTCTGCGGACCGAACGATGTGCAGAATGCCATTAACGTGTATTATTTCAACTCGGTCACCTTCGGGACGGACGCCAACATATCGGGTTACGCGTATTATCCCTCGTCGCTTCGGCAGTCGAACCGGGTACTGCTGGCCAATTCTTCCATCGCCAATAACCGGACACTCTCGCACGAACTGGGGCATTATTTTGGTTTATACCACACGTTTAACAACAATGCCAACGCCGACGTCAGCCTCCGCGAACTGGTGACGCGGGGAACGGGGGCCAACTGTACCACGACCGGCGATTTTATCTGCGATACCCCCGCCGACCCGTTTCAGTTACCCGGTGCGACCGTTTCTGCGGGTAGCTGTACCTACACCGGCACCATCGTGGATGCGCAGAATCAGCCTTTCATCCCGGCCCTGAACAACATTATGTCGTACTACTACGGCTGCGGCAATACGTTTACGGCCGGACAGTTCGAGCGGATGCAGGCGGGCATCCAAATCCGGCTCACGCCCGACCCCAACCCGGCCCAGGGCTATCAGCTTACCTGCACACCCGCGGCCCTGGCGGCTCCCACCGGCCTGTCGGCGACAATCAGCGCAACCGGCATTACGCTGCACTGGATCAACGGCAGTTCGGCCGGGCTGGGCCTGATGGTCGAACGCGCCCAGAACACGCCCACCGATTTCCGCGTCGTTGGCGGCACGCCCGTCAGTGAGAATACCTTTACCGATGCGCAGGTAGCCAGTCAGACCACGTATTATTACCGGGTAAAGCCCAGCAGCAGCAGCAACAATGTGTACAGCAATGTGGCCCTGGCTACCATTGGCGTAGTATACTGCGTGCCAACGTACTCGGTGGGCTGTTCGGCGGGGCCGCTGATTGCCGATTTTTCGCTGGCCAACACGTCCTTAGCCAACCTGAACTCGGGGTGTTCGCCCAATAGTTACGGCGATTTTACGGCAACGGCCACAACGGTGACGGCGGGGCAATCGTACACTTTCACCACCAGTTTCGCGCCCAATACCGCCCAGCCCGGCACCCATACGTATTACTCCCAATACCTCGCCGTTTGGTTAGATGCCAACCAGGACGGTATTTTCTCGGCGTCGGAACAGGTCTACACCAGTACCGACGTTCCGGGTATTTCCATTACCGCATCGTTTACCGTGCCGACCGGCACACTGCCCGGTCTCACGCGGTTGCGGGTGCGCAGCCGCAGCACCATCGAAGCCCTGACGGCCGATCCGTGTGCGGCCTACCAGTTTGGGGAAACTGAAGATTATGCCCTGTTTGTACCAGCGCCCCTCCCGGTTCCGACGCCGGTATGCCTGTCGGTCAACGTATTTCTGGAGGGCGCCCTGATACCGGGTCTGCCACTGATGCGGGCCGTGCTGAACCGGCGGGGTTTACTACCGGGGCAGACACCCATTGGCGACTTTGGCATCCCCACCCCCGCCGGACAACCCTACAACCGCCCACCCTGGAGTTTTACCGGCACGGCATTTGTTACAAACTACGACGACGACGTTGTCGACTGGGTATTGGTTTCGCTGCGAACCAGCACGGCCAGCACCGTTGCCAGCCAGGTGTACCGTACGGCGGGTCTCCTGAAACAGGATGGCACCGTTGAATTTATACAGGGCTGTCCCGTGCTCGATCCGGCAACGGCCTATTATGTAGTGGTCGAACACCGGAATCACCTCGGGGCCATGTCGCCAGCGGCTATTCCGGTGGTGAAGGGTACGCTGACATTCGACTTTACCGCAGCGGACTCTTACCGCACCGGCGACCCGCTATCGAACGGACAGCGGTTAGTGGCAGGCCAGTACGCCCTCTACGCGGGGGATGCCAGCAAAACCACGCGGGCCGATAATTTTGATATCAATTACAACGATAACGCCCTGTACCGGCTCGACAGCAACCGGTTTGACACGTACCTGCCAACGGATTTTAACCTGGACGCGGACGTAAACTTTGCCGACAAAGGCATCTGGCGCCGGAACAGCGGCACCTATTCCTCGGTACCACATTAATTCACCGATCAACCCGTATGACACGCTTTAACCGATTTCTGTTTACCGCTCTGCTCCTGACCGGTTGCGCGGGGATTGTCCGGGCACAGTCGGGCCGTTACGACCTGCGGTTAGTGCTGAAAGAAGCCGACTGCCCCGCCCAGAAAATTCAGGTACAACTCCAGATTCGGGCCTCGGATACGGGGTCGGCGTTTAAACTGAGCGATGCTACGCTGCGGCTTACCTTTCCCCTGAGTGAACTGGTAAACCCGGTGCTGATTGAAGAAACGAATTTTTCGGGCAATGCACCCGCCAGTGATGCCGCCTACGACGCGCAGATTTTCGTTAGCCAGACCGGACTCACCAAAGGATTGGTGGGACTGACGCTCGCGGGCCTGAATACCCCGACGGCCCTGCGGCAGGTTGGGGTCGACTGGATCACCGTTGCCGTTATCCGCTTCGACGTAGTAAAGCCACGGGGCTGTTCGACACTGTCGATCAATACCGCGGACGATTTCCCCCCGTCCGGTGTCAGCGAAGCGTATTTATCCGGCAGCAGCTATACCTACACGGAAGCCACCTCGTCGGGCGCGTACGGAAATTTACTGGCCTGTCTGGGCGCACCCGTCGGGTGTGTCGTTATCTCCTGCCAGCGCATCCGCTGACGGGTGTTTACTCGTCTTCGTAATCCCCTTAGAACCCAAGTTTCAGCCGGGCACCAGCCTGCACCTGAAGCCGGCCACCGGTCGCGCAGGTTACCCGCCGGGCAGCACCCGTGTACTGGGCAGGAACCGTAATCAGGTGTCGTACTTCTACCGTGTCCGTCGCTCCCGGCACCTGCGCGCACGACCACGTAGCCGGGCTTGACCACGGGCCTGCCTGTACCGAATACAGCGTTGTGCAGACTGGTGGCACGGTAAGTACATAATCTTCGGCCTCCCCGTACGAGTAACTGCCACAGGGGTCAAACCCCAGCGTACTGTAAACGGCCATCACCCGAATGGGCAGCGGTCCCGGAGTTGTACCCGCCGGAATGGTCAGGCTGGCCGACAACGAATCGGTTACCAGCACCGGCGACTGGTAGACAACCTCTCCCGGCTCGAAGACGTCATTGTGGTTAACATCCGCCCAGATCATGATCCCATCGCTGAACACATTACTAAGCAGCATCGCCGTAAACGGGTAGGATTGCCCCGGCCGCACCGATACCGTTGCGGCCGTAAACTGGCTGTACCCGCTCACGGAGCAACCCGAAGCCGTACTGAGCGGAATGCCGTTCAGGCTGAAACCATTCAGGCCATCGTCGTAACCACAGTCATAAGTAAACGTCGGTCGACAGCCAGCGGTACTGAAATCGGCACCCGGCACCCAGTCGGATGGGGTCGACGGGGAGCAGACCGCCCGTACCTGCCACTGATAGGTGGTGCCCCGTAACAGGCCGGACAGCGTATAGGCAGAACCGGTAATGCCGCTGACCGTAGTCCAGGCGGTTGTATTTTTCAACCGCCACTGTACCTCAAACGCCCCGCTGCCCCCCCAGCTGAATTGGGCCGATGCGGTTGTGACCGTCAGTACGACCGGATTGACGGGTGGCAGGCATTTGGTGCGAAAAGCCGATCCATTTACGGCAGTCGATAAACCAACCGATCCGCAGTTGGTGCGTACCTGCCAGTTATAGGTTGTGCTGGATGCCAGTCCGGTGAGCGACAGTGTCGTGCCCGTTATGCCCGCCTGCACACTCCATGCCGTGCTGCCCGCCGGTTGCCACTGCACCGTATACGTCACGCCCGGTCCAATACCCGCCCACATCAGCATGATTCGGGTAGCACTGGGGTTAACTGCCGTTAAATTAGTGGGTGAGGCACAGCTACCGGCCGTCGTGAACGGTACCGGTGTCGAAAAACCGGACGTACTGCTGGCGGAACAAATCGTCCGCACCTGCCATTCGTACCCGACCGAAGGCTGCAAACCGGTCAGCGCGTAGGCAGCCGCAGCCAGGTTCGCTACCGTGGTCCAGTTGCCCGCTTCCACCGGTCGCCACTGCAGGTCGTAGCGCAGACCATTGCCAGCGTTAGCCCACGCCAACTGGGCACCACTGGTGGTCAAACCCGTAGTCGTCAGCGCGGTGGGTATGGGACAGGTCGTCAGGATGGTCAGGCCGTAGTCTTCCGTTTCGCCGAAAGCGTAGGAACCGCAGGCATCGGTTGGCAGACCGGCCGAGGCCGCATTGACCATCACCCGGAGCGATAGCGGTCCGGCAGACTGACCGGCGGGAATGGCCAGACTCCCCGTTACCACACTGCTACCCGTCGTCTGAAACAATTTTTCGCTTACTTCATATTGCCCGTTGTGGTTCAGATCAGCCCAGATGGTCAGGGATTGGGCATTACCGGACAACAGCGTCGCCGTAAATGAATAGGACTGCCCGGCCTGCAGCGTTGTTCGGCGGCCCGTCATCTCCTGGTACCCGTCCACCGAACAACCCGTCGACTCGCTGAGTTTGTCGCCATTCAGGGTAAGCCCGTTCAGCCCCTCTCCGCCGTAACACCCCGACGCATAGACCGGCTGACAGGTCAGCGCACCCACCGTAACGGCCAGTTCGGCACTCAGGCTGCCCGTGGTGGTATTGGAAGGGCGAATGCGGTAATAATACGTTTGTCCGGCTTCGGCGGTCAGATCGGTAAAGGCCGTACTGTTGGGAACAACACCGCCCACTGCCCTGAATGGGCCACCCGACGCGGTAGCCCGCTCCACAAAATAACCGGCCTCATTGGTAGCGTTGTCCTGCCAAGTGAGCTGTACCAGCCCGCGCGGACTAAATGATGCCGCCAGGTTGCCGGGGGCCGTCATCACCGCAGCAGGATACGTCAGCGAATACGCGGTATGGCTTTGGCGCAGGGCCAGGCCGCCCTGCATCCGGTCGTATTGCCCCGGCGTGAAATCGTGCGTACAGGGAAAATAATACGACATGATGTTGGTGATCGACGGGTTGTAGGAATCGCCGTTTGGATCGGTTGCCGTGCCGTTGTAAACGGGGCAGTTGTTCACAGTTGTCGTACCGGCTCCCGACCGGTTGTAGGGATCGGCAGGCGTGTCGCAAATGCCGTCGCCGGCTGTAGTGCAGTTGACACCCGTTCCCCGCGTTACCAGTTCGACCTCGGCCGGGTTGGCACTGGTACTGCCCTGGAAGGTATGGTACAGGTTGAAATTATGCCCCAGCTCGTGCGGAATCAGGCGGTTCCCCAAATCGACATTACTTTCGCCGGCACCCGCCAGGATGAACGACCGCGTGGTTTCGAGGGTATTGTCCGGAAAATATGCGTATCCACCCAGACCTGACTGGTCAAACTGATTTACGAAGTACATGTTCATGGCACTGGTGGCATCGCGACCGGCGATACCGGTTTCGTTGAAGGCCGGGAAACTGCCGTAGAGCGCATCATCGTCAATGTAATCGGGTGTTTCCCCGGCAATGTAGAACTGAATACCACTGCCGTTGAACAGGTAATAACTGTTGACGGAAGCCAGTACACTGTTCAGGCTGGCAACCGTAAAGCCACCGCTGCCGTTGGTAGCCCGCAGGATATGAGTCCGGATTGGCACGTAGGTAACAGCGGTTAGCTTCCCGGCCGCCTTTTTGCCCACCAGGGCCTGTTCAGCCTGCCGACTTAAGGCACTGCGTTGTGCGGGCGTCAGATCGGGCGTAACGCACTGTACCGTTGGGGAACCATGTTGCTGTGCCCATGCAGTGCCGACGCCTAAAAGCCAGATCAGGGCAATCAGTAAACAACAGAAACGGTCTCTCATCGTCCTAAAAATAAACATTATTCTGCCGTTAGTTAACTATTAGCAATAATAGTAAATATATGTGATTATTCTGGTTGCCCATAAAAATTAACAGACTCTTCTTCATCCACAGAGTTAGCCGGACAATTTATTTCCTCCAGACCATCAATTTTTTGTATTTACGGCCCTTATTGACAGCAAAATGCCCCCACCCAGCGTCAGCATGAATGGAGGCAGTACAGCGGGGTAATGACCCTACTTGTTGTATGTTACAAAAAGCCGCAGCTTAATCGGGTCCGTTGCATTGGTACGGTCGCCGATGGTGATGCGCTCCATCGTCGTAGTACCCCGCGACGGGGGCAGACTCAGCAGAAAAGGCTGATACGTCTGCTGTCGGCGCAGGATCCGCAAGACGTACTGTGTCAGATCAAATGTGTAATTATCCTGAAGATCAAGAGCTGTTGTATTATAGCCATAACCGACTGGCTGCGGATTGATCGGGGCTCCGCCATTTACGAACTCATTGTAATTGTTAGTTTCGTACAGATTCAAGCTGGACGGGAGTTGGCCAAACAAAAACACACCCGGATTCCTCGGCTTACCCGAAAACGGTACGGGTCCGAAGAGGTAACTCCGCTGGGTTTTAAACACCGGCTGAATGGTCAGTTCGGCCCGGTTAATGCCCGCATACGCCGGATTGCTCAGGATTGAGGTCAGGCCGGGAATGTCAACGCGGGTGCGCAGAGTCGGGGTCAGAAAAGTCATTCCCTTTGTGGCCGTACTGGGCACCCGGTCAAGCCGACTCAGCAGGGGTTGCAGGGGCGTACCCGCAAAATTATTCAGCACCCGGTTGAAGCGTTGCCCTGCAAACGGAAACCGCAGCACGAGTTTGGTCTGGTTCGCATCGTTCAGGTGATAATACAGGGCAATGCTGGACCGGTTGGCACTGAAGGCCAGGAACAGGTTAGCGGCCGACGTACTGGTGAAAGCCAGCCCCGGCAGAAACGCCTGGAACTGATCGGCATTCTCGATGGATCGATTCCGGAGTTTGCCGTACAATTGCCGCCCCAGATCATCGGTGAGCCGGATGCGCACCAGCCCCGCTTCCCGACCCGTTCGGGCCTGCGGATAGAACGTCCGCTGGGCAAAAGGCGTCGTCTGGTAGGGAACCGTGTTGTTGCTGTAGTAAGTCCGGTCGTTTTGCAGGGGAGCCGTCAGCCGGTAGGTTTGCAGGGTTACCAATTGCGTCGTGTCGCCGTAGACGTAGGAGTACGGCAGTTCGAACACCAGCGAATCGTAGGTGATGTCGGCATCGGTCAGATCGGCCAGCCCATTGTTACCGGCGTACACCGGTGTACCAAAACTGGCGGCATCGGTGGCACCGGCCAGGGCATCGCGCCAGTGGCCAACAAACAGAGCCGTATCGCTGGAGGTGGCAAAACTATCCGTGGCAGCTACCGTAGAGGTGAAGACCGAAACGGTGTCGATAAATTGAATCTCGAGTTGATTGGGCGTGATGATGTTCTGACCCACGTTAGGATCGCCCGACTGACAGGCCCAGCCCACCCATCCGGCCAGAAGCAGCAGCAGCCACCCGGTTTTTGTTGGTATCGAACGCATGTAAAATGAAAGAAGATAGTGGAACCGGCGACGCCTGTACGGCCGCCAAAATGAGACGGTTGCGCTGGGGCTGCCGGCATGACAGCCTGTTAACAGCTACGCCGACGATACGGGCACCCATCGGCCCGAAACCATCGGCGTAGCGGCAGACAAAAAAGCGGGCTTTACTGGTTATCGAGATCCTGCACGATAGCCGGATTGAATTCCCACAGATCATCGAACCGGCTCGTTCCCGAATTACCGGTTGTTACGTAGCCTTTACCGTTGAAACCAAAACCAATGGAATTACTGCGGTTAGTGCCTTCAAACGTGCCGCGTTCGGTCCATAGATCAGTCGTGGGGTCATATTCCCAAATGGTTTTGTTGTTGGCATCGCCCTGGCAGATATAGCCCTTGTTGCTCACCACGAAAGACACCCCGTAGCTGCGCTGAATCGACGCCCGCTGGTCGGTGGTAAACTGCGCTTTTTCTACCCACGTATCTTCCGTAGGGTTGTAGGCCCACCAGTCATACTGGGGCGTGCCGTTGTTGTTGCCCGTGCCTACGTAGCCGAGGTTATTGATTACGAACGCAACCGCCCCGATTCGCTTGGAGCCGCTGTACGACGCTATTTTAGCCCAGGCATTGGTAGCCGGGTTGTACGACCAGAAATCTTTGGTGTAGTTGCCGTCGTTACCCGTGCCCACGTAGCCTAACGTGCCGATGGTAAAAGCCACGGCATTGGTACGGGCCGTGCCGCCGAAATCAGCAATTTTTTTCCACGTGCCCAGGTCCGTACTGGCTGTTGTGGTCGGGGGTGTAAATTCGTAAAAATCCTTGAGCCGGTTGCCGTTTTCGTCCAGACCGAGACCGACGTAGCCTTTGGTACCGACCGAAAAACCAATGCCACCGTAGCGGGGTACGCCGGGGAAAGTAGCTAATTGTTTCCAGGCATTACGGGTTTGATCGTACGCCCAAAAATCGTTCAGGCGGTTGTTGCTGTTATCAGACCCCGTACCTAAGTACGAGATCGTGCCAATGGTGAAACCGGCGGCAGCGTTTCGGGCAACGCCCTCAAAGTCGGAGCGTCTCCGCCAGTCGCCCAGGGTACCGGTCGTATCTGATTTTTTACAGCCTACTGCCATGATTAACAACAGCGGCAGGTACAGAGCAGTTTGGCGGATGGTTCGGCGGAACAGTAAAGAAGCAGGCAGACCCGGAATTCGATTCGTCATGAAATGGGGTAAACTAAGTTTGATACGTGGTAGTCAGTAAAAAAACGAGAAACAATCCTGATTTATTGGACCACAGTCGCGGACCGGACTACGGATGTACTGAGTCGGCGGGTGCGCAAAGGGTTGGAACCGTACGACTATTTTTTTTCAGTACAAGGAATTCGCCCGATTGCTACTGTGCTTTCAGGCCGCAATTTACGGCCTTGCCCGGTTAATTACCACATTGCCTTTGTTTTTCTGTCAGCCTCCACGCGAGACTCAGGGGTGAACCCAACGCCTTTTAACGTTATTTAACAGAACCTTACCTGCTCGCAGCGCATTGGTTGCGGCTTTCACCCGTCTGCGGGTTCGCTGGTGCAGGATACACGCGCTCCCCATTGCGTTTGTCCCTATCTACCCGAACCAATCTACGCTATCCGCTTATTTTAGATGATCCATTCCTCATCCATAAAACGGCCCGGTCTTTGCTCACACAGCAAAAAAGAACATTCATAAACCGTAAAAAAGAACTTTAATACATAAAATTGATTCTTTTAGTTATTTTTTTTGTCAAATCTGTAACCAATAGTTTACCCTATATACTTTTTGAAGCATATTTGTGTGACATAGTCCGTTCAAACCTGAACCATACACACTACCTCATGCAAGCTGATCTCACGTTTTGCTCATTACCTCTATTTCCCCGTTTACGCTCATCAATATGAAACAGAATCTACTCTACAAAACCGTATCGTACGACGATGCCCAGCCCGTCGTTCGGCAGATTTATGACGAAACCAAGCGGGAATTGGGCCTGCCCTTTGTTTTGAACTGGTTTACCTGCCAGGGCAGCAACCCGGTGCTGTTACAGGGGAACTGGGCCAAGTTGAAGGCTACACTTATCCAGGGGTCGGTGCCCAACATCATTAAACAACTCATCATTTATAACGTCTCCTCACAGCGGGGCTGTCAGTACTGCGCCAAAGCCCACTCGGTTTTTGCCAACACCATGGGCCGGTCGTTCGGCGAAAACTTTATCATCACCCAGAATTTAGATTCGGAACTGATTCCGCTCAGCTACCGCACGGCCGTGAAGGTAGTAACCAATGCCGCCCTGAACTCGTCTGCCGTCACAGCGGAGGATTTCCAGCAGTTATTCGACGCGGGTTTCGACGAAAACGAGATTCAGGAGCTGATGGCGCAGGCCGACCTGGTGAACATGCTGAATACCATTGCTGACATCTCCGGCATTAAAATCGACAATGAACTACTGGAAATAGACGCTTAGCCCGCCCTTGTCTACAACCCTGGAATTTAGATACCGCATTATCTACGAATCCCTGTCACGGTTTTCGAGCACCCTCAGCCGGTCGGCCACGCTGGAGGAAGTGAAGCACTGTTTACAGCGCCAGGTGAAGTACCTGTTTGACTATCAGTTCGTGCGCTTTTGTTTTTACCAGCAGGAGCATTACATCGTTTACGCCCTGGCCCCCACCGGATGCACCCTGCATTGCGGTGAAGCCGATCTGCTGTGGGCACACGAAGGCCTGCTGAAAAGCCGCGACATGCCCACGATCATTGACGACGAACGCCTGATTGCGGATAGTCTCCGGCGGGCATCGAGTCCGTTGCCCCACCTGCCCACGCAAATCTGGGGATGGAATGTCGGGTTTAACCCCGGCTCTGGTTTGATGGTCTCCGTATTTTCGGGGGGTGACCGGACGTTTCAGCCCGCCGATGTGCCCGTTCTGAAGATCACACTCGAAAACCTGTACGCCAAAATTCTCTCCATCCGACTGATTGAGGAGGTTCATCAGAGTAAAAAAGCCGTTGAACAGGCCTTGCTGGGGCTTCAGGAAAAAAGCGATGTAATTTCCCGGTTGGTGGCCACGCAGGAAGCCATTATTCAGAGCCGGACGCGGGAACTGGAAGTAAAGAATACCAAACTGCTCCACCTGTCGCGGCAGCACGCCCACACCATCCGGGAGCCGCTGTCGCGCATTTTAAGCTTAGCCTACTTAGTTGACGTGCTCCCCCCGGAAGAAGTCATCCGCGATATTATTCCCGTGCTGGTTACGACTTCTACCGATCTGGATGTGGCCCTGCGGCAGGTTATTCAACTCATCGACACTGAAATCGCTTCTCCGGGCTGACCGCCCCTACCTACCTTATGGCTACTAAAATCATGCTGGTCGATGATAGTCCCATCTGCAACCTGATTATGCAGAAAGTGCTGACCCGGCTGCCTCTCGACGTCGACATTTCTGACTTTACGAACCCGCTGACGGCTTTTGGGCAGGTAGCGGAACTGAACCCGACGGTCATTTTTCTGGACCTGAACATGCCCGAACTCGACGGCTGGGGCTTTTTGCAGCAAATGAAGGAGACCAACCTGACCCATCCGGTCATTATTCTGACGTCCTCGACCAGTGCGCTCGACCAGGCCCGTTGCGTCGAGTTCCCGAACGTGCTGGCCTACCACACCAAACCCCTCACTAAGGAAGTGGTAGGTGCCCTTTTGCTCACCCTTCAGACGGATCTGGCGCAGTAGCAACACCCCGTCTTCGTTGACTTATTCCTTCTTTTGCTTACCTTGAACCGGGAAACCCATCGACTTATAAACGCATTAAAAAGCCGGGCCGGTCGAATTTATCGCTGCAAGGCCGGGTTTACCAGACATTCCCCTTTAAGCAATCCTACTCCCCGCTGTCGTACGTATGCGAAAGGTTCTCATGTTTTCGTTCCTGCTGCTTGGTTTTAGCCGATTTGGCCGTACTACCCCTTCGACCACGGTGGCCCCTGCGCCAAAGACGCCGGTTACGCACACGAATCCGCATCTGGAAACCTACGATTCCCTGAATTTGGGCGGCACCGGCCTGCGAAGAGAGGTATTTGAGTATGCGCTGCGCGGTCTGGGGAAAATGAGAAAGGCCCGACCGGTTTTGTCCATTGTGGACATGACCCAGCCTTCGACCAATAAGCGGCTGTACGTGATTGACTTAGCCAGCCGCAAGCTACTCTTCCACACCTACGTTTCGCACGGCCGCAATACCGGTGATCTGGCCGCCAAACGCTTTTCCAACACAAACGAATCCTACCAGTCCAGCCTCGGTTTTTACCGGACGCTCGACACCTACCAGGGTAAACACGGGCTGTCGCTGCACCTGAAAGGACTGGAAAAAGGCTTCAATGATAATGCCTTCGACCGCGCCATCGTATTGCACGGAGCCGATTACGTCTGCGAGGATTTCATTAAACGGACCGGGCGGCTGGGGCGGAGTCAGGGGTGCCCGGCCGTACCAAACAACCTCTCCAGATCCATCATTCTGGCCATCAAAGACGGGTCGTGCCTGTTTGTGTATTACCCCGATCCCACGTACCTGAAACGGTCGACCTACTTATCCAACGCGTAAATGTCCCGGTAAAACCGGAGCGCACCGGCGGCATCCACATCGGCGGTGTTGTAGACCAGAAAAACCGCGAACGGCTTCGGTAGTTTCAGCGTCTTCGGCTTCTGATCAATCAGGCAGCGGTCCATGTACCCCTTGTCGAACACCTCGGCTCCCAACAGAAAATTGGCCAGTTCAACGGGTTTCTGCACCCGAACGCAGCCGTGGCTCCGAAAGCTGTTCATCTTCGCATTGAATAAATCCCGGTTATTGGTGTCGTGCAGGTAAATGGCAAGGGGATTGGCCAGGTTGAATTTAATCAGCCCCAGCGAATTGTCGCAGCCCGATGCCTGCCGGATGCGGTACGGAAAATTTTCGACCGACAGCCCGTCCCAGTCGATGGTTTCGGGGTCTACCGTCCGTTCCCGGTCATCGAGTACCTCCAGGTTCTGGGATTCCAGGTAAAACAGGTCGCGCTGAATTCTGGGCAGCATCTCTTCGGTAGCAATCCGTTTCGGCACGTTCCAGTACGGATACGTCACGATTTCGCTCATCGACGTGGTCATGCAGGGCGTTTTGCTGTCGCTCTTCCCCACAATTACCTGCATGGGTAACAGCCGCTGCCCGGCCCGGTCGAAGACGTTCAACTGACCGGCCGGAATGTTAACGATCACAAACTGATCCATCGGAAACCGGTTCCGGTAACGGTAAAAGTTCAGCGTCTGCCGGATGAGCCGCAACGAATCGGGCGACACTTTCTCCCGGCGCAATCGATTATAGTGCCCCACCAACTGGTTGTACGGTGCAAACGCCGACGCGGTGACTGGCGCGGAATCCGTGGAATCGACGGTCTCATGCAGACCGTTAAAACTCAGCCGCGATGGTTTTTTACCATACCGCAACTCCAGCAACAGCCGTTTTTG
>JBBQLG010000032.1:0-46017 GCA_038327655.1 Cytophagales bacterium | reverse complement strand
AAACCGGTTTCTAAGCCAGTAAAGCCCCTTTAGGGCGGTCCGCCGATGCGGTTGGGGTAATAAGATAAACTACGAACCTCACTATGGAAAACATACTCCCCCTGCCCACCAAATCCATCAAGCCCGGCACCAGCACGGGGCAGGTATTCTGGCACTCATCGGAGAAGACGCTTGATTCGTACTCCCCCGCCGATGGGCAGTTGATCGCCCGCGTTCACATCTCGACCCGCGCCGATTACGACAAAGTCATCGAAACGGCACAGACGGCGTTTCAGGCGTGGCGGCTCGTTCCCGCACCCAAACGGGGCGATATCGTCCGGCAGATGGGCGAACAGTTCCGGCTGTACAAAAAGGAACTCGGTACACTAGTGAGTTACGAAATGGGCAAGTCGTTGCAGGAGGGACTGGGCGAGGTGCAGGAGATCATCGACATCTGCGATTTTGCGGTTGGTCTCTCGCGGCAACTCTACGGCCTGACGATGCACTCCGAACGGCCGTCGCACCGGATGTACGAGCAGTGGCACCCGCTGGGGGTAGTCGGCATTATTTCGGCGTTCAATTTTCCGGTGGCGGTCTGGTCTTGGAACGCGATGATTGCCTGGGTTTGTGGCGATGTCTGCGTCTGGAAACCGTCGGAAAAAACACCCCTGACCGCGCTGGCCTGTCAGCAGATTATCTCCGACGTGCTGCGCAATAACGACGTGCCCGAAGGGGTCTCGTGCTTGGTTACGGGTGGTCACGATGCGGGCGAATGGCTGGCGCATGACCCACGGGTAGCCCTGGTGTCGGCCACGGGCAGCACCCGGATGGGTAAAGCCGTGGGGACTGCCGTTGCCGAGCGCATGGGCCGCAGTTTGCTCGAACTCGGTGGCAACAACGCCATCATCGTGTCGCAACACGCTGATCTGGACCATGCGATTCCGGCCATTGTGTTCGGGGCGGTGGGGACAGCCGGGCAACGATGCACCACTACGCGCCGGATTATTGTGCAGGAAACGGTCTACGACGACGTAAAAAGCCGCTTGGCCCGCGCCTACGGACAACTGCGCATCGGCAACCCATTGGACGAAACCTTCCACGTTGGCCCGTTGATTGACAAAGCGGCCGTGGCCGGTTATCAGGCCGCAGTGAATGATATTCGGCAGCAGGGCGGCACATTCGTCGTGGAGCCGGGAGTACTGGACGGGCTGGATTATGAATCGGGTTGTTACGCAAAGCCCTGTATTGCCGAAGCCAAAAACGAGTGGCCCGTGGTGCAGCGCGAAACGTTTGCCCCTATCCTCTACCTGCTGAAATATACCACGCTCGACGATGCTATTGCGCAGCAAAACGGCGTACCGCAGGGCTTATCATCGGCCATTTTTACCCTTAATCTGCGCGAATCCGAACAGTTTTTATCGGTCATCGGGTCAGACTGTGGCATCGCCAATGTCAATATCGGTACGTCAGGCGCGGAAATTGGCGGAGCGTTTGGGGGCGAAAAAGAAACGGGCGGGGGGCGCGAATCAGGGTCCGACGCCTGGAAAGCTTACATGCGCCGACAAACCAATACCATCAACTACGGCAACACCATGCCCCTGGCGCAGGGCATCACGTTTGAATTGTAAAGCAGTCGCCCTGTAACCGGCAAAAGCCCGGCTGTTTATAAGACAGCCGGGCTTTTTGAGCGATGAAGTTTACCGTTTAGCCCCGCAACTGCACCTTCATCCAGCCGTCGAGGGTATTGCCGGGTTCCAGGATAGACAAGCCGTCGCCGTTGTTAAAGGCGTTTACGTTGGCGGTTTGCGGTTCAATGGCGATGCAGTCGCGTTTGGGTGGCGTATAGGCGACAATATAGCCGAGTTTGCCGGGACCGGACGCCTGACTGATAACCAATGAAATGCCCTTTTTGGGTGCGTCCAGGCGGCTTTCGACGTATTCATGTGCTGTTTTCGTTACGATAAACGGCGCATCGACCACCCAGTTTTTCAGGGTAAATGTATCCGTCGCGAGTGGATTGACTGTTCCGGTTGGAATCATGGCATCGCTCAGCACCACCACCGACTGTACGGGTAAGGCAAGGATGAGGTCGTTAATGATATCGTCGGCTTCGGCTACGCCCGTTTCGACATGATGCGGATACGGCTTCAAGGTGAAATAGGGATGCCAGCCAAATGCCGACGGGCTGGACGACGGGCCATTGTTCAGGGCTGAATAGGTCAGCGTCAGGCCGTCATCGGTCAGGGTATACACAATCGTCAGTTCGAACGGGAACGGATAGCCGCTGTGGTCGCCGGTATGGATGTGGCGCAGCGTCAGTTGAGCCATTGTATCGGTCGATTCGTCGCTCAATACGGTGAACGGCTGGTTGTATACCAAGCCGTGCAACGCGTGGTTACGCCGGGTTTCGTTCATGGGCAGTGCGTAATCGACCCCGTCGAACGAATAAACACCGTGTTCGATTCGGCTTGGGAAGGGGTAGAGCAATGCACTGGCGTAGGTTTCGCTGACAAACAACGCCGGGGGTGACTCCGGAGCGACAATAACCGAATACCGGTGTTCACCCTGCCGCAATATCAATTGGCGCAGCATGCCGCCGTAGCCGGGGATAATGACGGCAAATTCGCCGGTTTGGGTGTTCTGAAGAATATATTCAGCGAGTGGATCGCGGCTGTCGGGCAGGGCAGCCGTAGCATCATCACCGAAAAGCGGTTGTATTGTAATCTGAAAAGACATGCGCGCAGGAAGTTGTTGCTGCAAAACAACAAACTATTTGCCGGACGACGGGGCCATTGCGTAAGTAGCCGGGCTTACATCTCACCCTCTACACCCAGCCCAAACAGGGCGAAATCATACCGTACCGGATCATCCGCGTCTACCTGCCGCAGGGTTTCGGTTAGTTGCAGGGCGGCTTTCCAGTCGGTGTTGGGTCGGGTCAGGAGACCAAGTTGACGGGCTACCCGGTTTACGTGTACATCAATGGGAATGACCAACTGCCGGGGTTGAATACGCGTCCAGATCCCGAAATCAACACCTTTGTCGTCGCGCCGGACCATCCACCGCAGAAACATACACAGCCGTTTACAGGCCGAGTTGCGGGCGGGCGTAGCAATGTGTTTGCGGGTACGTTCGGGAAAGTACGGATCGCAGCAAAACCGGTCGTGAAATATAATGAGGTTGGATTCTACTGACGCAGCGTCACTAACCGCCGGTAAAAAAGCGTCTTCCAGTGAGTCGTGTTCCTGGTAATACTGGTGGAAAAAATGGAGAAAATAAAGCGCGTCGGTGGCGTTGAAGGTGCGGTGTTTGAAGGCCAGAAACCGCTTGAGGTCGTTGTCGCTGTGGTTACAGATAAAGTCGTAGGGCGCGCCGTCCATGAGCGTGACCAACTCATTGGCTTTTTTAAGGATAACCGGTCGCTGTCCCCAGGCCAGCACGGCCGCCCAGAACCCCATAATCTCGATGTCCTGCTTCCGGCTGAATCGGTGCGGAATACTGATGGGATCGCGCTCAATAAACGAAGGCCGATTATAAAAATCGGCCTTCTCATTCAGTAACGTACAAACAGCGTTGCTAATCAACATGCAGCGGTATTAGTTCAGCGCGTTTTGCCTCCGCTGACGATCCAGACGAGGCCGCGCGAGATGCCCGAAAAGAAGGCCAGAATGCCCGAAAACACAAACGTAAATACGGCCACGAAGGGATAAAAGAGGGTGAACGCTACGGCCCATACGCGGTACCCCGGTGTGGCTTTCATCTTCAGTTCACGTTCGCGGTGCCGCCGGGCGATGCGTTCTTCTTTGGTTTCCATGCTGGGCTGAATGCCAATCTTAAGGCGCTATGTAACTAACCTCAGCCCGAAAACGCCGGTCGTTGGGCGAAAGTTTCGTAAACGCCCGGCTCGTCAGTTTAATCAGAATCCGGTCGTTGATACCCGTGTTGGGCAACCGGCCGATCACTTTTACCCAGATGCTCTGGTTGCTGACATCGTTGCGGACCTGCACCAGCGTACCCACGGGGGCGGAGCGGTGCAGGGCTAAATACTTGCCTGAATCGTCGTTGCCTTCGATCACTTCGGCCAGCCCAATGTCGCTGATGCGCCGACCCGTGGTGGGCAGCGGAGCCGTGTCGCCCGCCCGAATGATGCGCGGTTCTGTCGGCTCGGCCTGTGAAGCGGAGCCGGGTAGTGTGGGAACAACCGCAACCGGGCGATCCCGTTCCGGCGTCGGCGTAACAGAGACGGTTTTGGTCGTTTTTGCTGGTTCGCGCTTCCCGGCTGGAGCCGTTGGTGTTGGTTTGGGTTTTGCCCGTTCCGCTTTAATGGCGGCTGCTGGCTGGCGAGCAGTAAAGGCTTTTTCGGTCACGATCAGGGCCTGACCGATCAGGACGTTGTCGGAGCCGAGGCTGTTCCATTTGCGCAGCTCTGACTGGGGCACGCCGTAACGCACCGCCAAACTGTAGAGCGTTTGTCCCGCTTCCACGACGTGAATGCCACTGTTGCCGTTCACTGCCGGCTCGGTTTTTTTAACGGGCTTGCGCACCGGAACCTGGGGCTGCATTTGGGTTGGTTCCGGCTGGGTTCCGACGGTGGTTTCGGCCGCATTGCCGCTGGCTTCGTCTTTCGCTTTTTCGGCTTTGCGGATGGTCTTGTCAATGGTTTTCAGGTCGCGACGGGACAGATTTCCTTCAGCCAGCGGCACCCGTACTTCCTGACCGTACCGCACCGAACTTTTGATGCTGGGGTTAGCCGCCCGAATGGCACTGACGCTGGTATTGTACCGCCGGGCGATGGCATAGAGGGTTTGGCCTTGATTTACGCGGTGCAGAATGTAGCGTTTGCCGTCGCGCTTTTCAATACCAACCGAGTCGACGGGTGCCGACGCAGCCTGCAACGAAAGGGCCATGAACAGGCCCATCAGACAAAAACAAGGAAACGGGTAACGAAGCAGTTTGGTCATTGGTGAATGATAGTCGACGCGGACAGTCCGCAGATCGTTATGATTTTTATGATCTGAATGGATCTTCTTTGAATCATAGAAATCATAACGATCTGCGTGCCATGGGTAATGTACGAACCCGATTTGCGCGTAAAAATAGCGAGAATTAGCCGCAAAACGCTTTTTTACCCAATTTGCCCTCGTTTACTTACTCATTCTGCTATGACTATTCTCGGCGTTATTCCGGCCCGTTACGCATCAACCCGATTTCTGGCCAAAGCCTTAGCCCTAATCGACGGTAAAACCATGATTCAGCGGGTAGTGGAGCAGGCCCGTCAGGCACAATCGCTCAGCCGGGTGGTGGTCGCCACCGACGATGCCCGTATTTACGACCATGTAGCCGGGTTTGGCGGGGAGGTGGTGATGACCGGGACGCATCATCAAAGTGGCACCGACCGCTGTCAGGAAGTGGTAGAGCAACTGGATTATCCGGCCGACTACGTGGTGAATATTCAGGGTGACGAACCCTTTATTCAGCCCCGGCAGATCGACCTGCTCGCGACGGTACTCGACGGCACGACCGAACTGGCCACCCTCGTCAAACGGATCGACGATCAGGCAACGCTACTGAATCCGAATACACCCAAGGTCGTGCTGAGCCGACTATTCAGACCCCGCGATGGCCACCCGGAACACCAGGAAGCCCTGTATTTCAGCCGCCACCCCATTCCGTACCAGCGCGGGCGACCCGTTGAGGAATGGCTGGACCACCATACGTACTGGAAGCATATTGGTCTGTATGCGTACCGAACCGATACGCTGGCCCAAATTACGCAGTTACCGCCTTCTCCGCTCGAACAGGCCGAATCGCTGGAGCAGTTGCGCTGGCTGGAAGCGGGCTACCGGATTCGCGTGGTGGAAACCGATCTGGATAGCCACGGCATCGATACCCCGGAAGATTTGGCCCGCGTAACTGCTTATGTTCACCTGCCGGATTAATGCTTTTCCCATAACATAACTCCGCAGCCGGTCATGAGCGTAAGCCATCCCGGCCGACGTCAGACCGGGCCGTGAACAGGTCCACATTGTAAGTAGTTTGATTGTACCTTGTTCGGAGTAATTTAATCAGGAGACGTTATGCGCTTTAGCTCACGGCCGGGGCAATGGCCACTGTGGTTTTGGATAGTCCTGCTGAGCAATCCGTCCCTGCTACAGGCCCGCATTGTCCGGATTGAGATTACCAGTGTGCAGTCCCCCACCTTCGATGGTCGTCTGTTTGGGGCAGTGGGGGCTTACCAGAAACTGCGGGGCCGGGCCTACGGCGAACTTGACCCGGCCAGCCCGCAGAACGCTCTGATTACGGATATCCGGCTGGCTCCCCGCAACAGCCGGGGTATGGTGGAATACGCAACGGATATCTACATCCTCCGGCCGGTGGACCTGCCGAAGGGTAATCACCGGCTGTTTGTGGAAGTAAATAATCGCGGAGGAAAACTATTCGGCGGCTTCAATAACAGCCGGGGCGGCAACGATCCCACTACGGCCACCGACGCGGGCGCGGCTTTTCTGATGAACAAAGGTTACACGCTGGTCTGGAACGGCTGGGACCCATCGGTGGCCGCTGCCAACAACAACCTGACAATCAGCGTTCCGGTTGCGGTTCAGCCCGATGGCTCGCCCGTTACCGGTCCGTCGTATGAATACATCGTTTTCGACAACAGCACTTCGCTAACGTATTCTCTATCATATCCGGCATCCAGCACCTACCAGAAACAGGCGACACTCACGGTGCGGGACCATCTGGCAGATACGCCGACGGTTGTTCCCGCTGCGGGCTGGGAGTACGTTGATGCGCGGACCATTCGGTTGTTACCCGCCGGGACACCCTTTCGGCAAAGTGCCATCTATGAGTTTGCCTACACCGCCCGTAACCCCATGGTAGCCGGGATTGGGTTTGCCGCCACGCGGGATGTGGTCTCTTTTCTGCGGTATGCAGTCGCCGACGATTTCGGCCACCCCAACCCGCTGGCGGGCGATGTCCAGTTTACCTTTTCGTTTGCCGTGTCGCAGCCGGCGCGGTATCTGAACGATTTTCAGACGCTGGGCTTCAACGCCGACGAGCAAAACCGGCGCGTGCTGGACGGCATCGAAAACTGGCTGGGCGGGGGCAGTGGCATCGGCCTCAACGTTCGGTTTGCCCAGCCCGGCCGCACCGAACGCAACCGGCAGAATCACCTTTTCCCGGAAAGTGTTTTCCCGTTTGCCTACCCCGTAACGACCGATCCCTTCACCGGCAAAACCGCCGGGCGACTGGCCACCTGCACGGCGACTGCAACTTGCCCAAAGGTGCTGGAGATCAATTCGGCGAACGAGTACTGGGTAAAAGCGGCCTCGCTGCTGCATACCGATGCGCGGGGCAATGACCTGCCCGACCCCGAAAATGTGCGCTTTTTTCTAGTATCCGGGGCGCAGCACGGCACCGGCGATGGCAGCAAACGGGGTATGTGTCAACAATTTCAGAACCCCACCAACGCCGACCCCTTGCTGAGGGCTTTGTTCGTAACGCTGGAAGACTGGGTCATAAAAGGAACAAAACCGCCCGACAGTGCCGTACCCCGACGGTCGGCCGGTAATGCGGTGCTGGCTACCGGACAACCGGGTTTCCAAACCGGCCTGATTCCACCGTCAGCTTTGGGTTGGCCAACCATCCCGGACGTACGATACACGGGCGCTGTCACGACCCGGTATCAGCTCGACTACGGCCCGTCGGTGGCGCAGGGCATTTTGAGTAATTACCCACCTTCTGTTGCTGACCGGCCGATGTACGTGAACTTCGTCTCCAAAGTGGATGCCGATGGTAATGAACTCGCGGGCATTCGGCTGCCGGGCGTTGCCGTGCCGGTAGCGACCACAACGGGCTGGGCGATACGGGCAGCGGGCTTTGGCGGGGACGATGGCTGCGAAGGGTCGGGTCAGTCCATTCCGTTCCAGAAAACGCGGGCCGACCGGTTATCGGTCAATGACCCCCGACGGTCGCTGGCCGAGCGGTACCAAACCCACGATGGCTATGTGCAGGCGGTTCGTGATGCGGTGCAACGCTTAGTTAATCAACGGTTTTTACTGGAAGAAGATGCCGCTCTGTACAATCAGTCCGCACAGGACAGCGATGTGTTGAAGTAGGTTCCCTGCGCGACATTTGGTTCGAGTAGCAAAAGAAGATAAACGGCCCGTGCCGATGGCGGAGGACGTTGACGAGCTGGCTATCGACCATGTCAAAGCTCCCGTCGCCAGGGGATAAATGCCGCTACATTCACCGATGTTAAAACGCTTCAGATTCAGAATGCCCCATGCTACAGGCCAGCCGTCCCTGACTTATTTTATCAAAAGCTGACACATTCATAGCGGCAGGCAGAAAGGAAATAAGCCCATCACTTTACTGAGACTATTGCTTTACACACTGAAAGGCGTGTCAAACTCCTTTTCTGGCCTGAAATGGCCATTGCTTTTGTCATCCTGAAGAATGAAGGATCTTAGATAGGCAATTGCCAAGATCCTTCGTCCTTCAGGATGACAAATCAGCGAAAAGTATAGAACCTCGTTTTTTAGCTTATTTCAGCTATGAAGGGGAAGCAATATACTGGTCTGCTGGTGCTGGTACTGGCTATGCTTGGTACTATAACGGCCGTTGCCCAGTCGGCGCGGCAAACCCGACTGTTTACCGGCGGCTGGATATTTCACAAAGGCGACGTGCCCAACGGGGAGAAACCGACCGTTGATGAGACCGGCTGGAAACCCGTTGACCTGCCCCACGACTGGAGCATCGAAGGGCCGTTTGATGAGCAGTGGGCCAGTGCAACGGCTTATTTGCCCGGCGGCATTGGCTGGTACCGCAAGTCATTTGAGGTGGCTCCCAACCTGCGGGCGAAAAAGCTCTTTCTATATTTCGATGGCGTTTACAAGAACAGCGAAGTCTGGATAAACGGTCATTCGCTGGGTAAGCGTCCCAATGGGTTTACGCCGTTTCAGTACGAGATTACGCCCTACCTGACTAAAACCGGCCGGAACATCGTGGCGGTCAAAGCCGACCACAGTCAGTTTGCCGATTCACGGTGGTACACCGGCTCGGGCATTTACCGCAACGTGTATCTGGTCGCTACCGACCCTGTCCACGTCGATCTGTGGGGCGTTCGCTTCGTCACGCCGACCGTGAGTGCGCAGCAGGCCACGGCGACGGTTACCGTAACCGTTACTAATGAATCGGGCGCCACAAAACCTATCGTGGTCAACGCCAAGTTGCTCGATGCCAGCGGGAAAGCGGTCGCCACGGCGCAGCAGCCGATATCCGTGCTGGCGGGTACGAAAACCGACGCGAACCTGTCGTTCACCGTCGCGAATCCGTCGCTCTGGTCAATCGACCTGCCGAACGTATATAAATTGGTGGTTACGGTGATGGCGAAAGGTCAGCCCTTGGATAACGTGACCGAGACGGTTGGCTTTCGCTCGTTTCGTTTCGATAAGGACAAAGGTTTTTTCCTCAACGGAAAAAATATGAAACTTAAAGGGGTATGCATCCACGACGATGCCGGGGCACTGGGCGTCGCCGTTCCCGAGGAGGTCTGGGTGCGTCGGCTAAAAATCCTGAAAGAAGCCGGTTGCAACTCCCTGCGCCTGAGCCACAACCCCCATGCCGACTACATCTATGCCCTGGCCGACGAGATGGGCTTTCTGGTCATGGATGAGTCCTTCGACGAGTGGGAAGTCGGCAAAAACAAATGGATAAAAGGCTGGAACGTTAGGAAGCCGGGCAACGATGGGTCGTATAGCGATTTTGCCGACTGGGCCGGGCGCGATGTGGCCGATATGGTCCTGCGTAACCGCAACCACCCGTCTATCATCTTCTGGAGTATCGGCAACGAGATCGACTACCCCAATGACCCCTACACCCACGAAGTGCTGAACACCGGCCGCAACCCACAGATCTACGGAAAGGGCTTCACCGCCGGGCATCCGGCCGCGAGCCGGTTGCCCGAACTGGCTAAACCACTGGTAGCCATCGTTAAAAAGTATGATACCACCCGGCCCGTAACGGCCGCGCTGGCCGGCGTGGTGATGTCGAACGAGGTGGGTCTGCCCGAAACGCTGGATGTGGTTGGCTATAATTACCAGGAATACCGCTACCCCGACGATCACAAAAAATACCCCAACCGGGTGATCTACGGCAGCGAAAACGGAATGGCCTATAGCGCCTGGGCTGCCGTGGCCGACAATGACTATATCGCGGGCCAATACCTCTGGACCGGCATCGATTACCTCGGCGAAGCGCGGGCGTGGCCCTCCAAAGCGAACCAGGCCGGACTGCTCGACCTGGCGGGTTTTCGCAAACCGGAATTTTATTTCCGCCAAAGCTTATGGACGGATGCTCCCATGATTCACCTCGGCACGGCTCCGGTGGCCAGCCCCACCGTCAACCGACGAGCACTGGGTACTTCCTGGAATTACAAAGAAGGGGATAGCGTCCGGGTGAGTTGTTTCACCAACTGCGGGGAAGCCGAACTGTTGCTGAACGGGAAATCATTGGGCCGTAAAAAACTATCCGATGCCCCGGAGCGGGTTATAACGTGGATCGTTGTCTACCAGCCCGGCGACCTATCCGTGAAAGGGTATAAACAAGGCGCCGAATCGGCCAGTTTTGGCCTGAAAACAGCCGGCGATGCCTACTCCATCGAGGCAAAAGCGGACCTGACCGTATTCGATAAAACCAGAAAGCAGGTAAGCCATATCGAGATCAGCGTAGTTGATGAGAACGGAGTATCGGTTTATATGGCCGAAAACGAACTTACCGTTACCGTAGACGGTCCGGCTAAACTGATTGGTTTGGAAAGCGGCAATACCACCAGCCACGAGGCTTACAAGGCCGACAAGCGGAAGGTGTTTAAGGGCCGGTTGCTGGCGTACGTGCAATCGCAGCAAAAAGCGGGGGCAGTTAAAGTGACGATCAGCGCACCGGGTCTCCAATCTAAAGTGCTTGAGTTCCGGTAGGCGTTATGCAATCAGAAGATACCCTCAAACGATTTCTGGATGCCCAGGCCACTGACTACGCCGGGGCGTTGGCGGAGATTGAAAACGGCCGCAAGCAAAGCCACTGGATGTGGTACATTTTCCCGCAACTGGCCGGGCTGGGCCACAGCGAAACGGCAAAATTCTACGCCATCAGCGGCCTGAACGAAGCTACGGCCTACCTGAGTCATCCCGTTTTGGGCAGCCGACTGATCGAGATTTCCAGCGTGCTGCTGACCATCGAGGGCAAAACAGCCACCCAGATCGTGGGTACGCCCGACGATTTGAAGCTATGTTCCAGCATGACCCTATTTGGTATTGTCAACGATGCCGACCCTGTTTTTCAGGCGATTTTAGATAAATTCTTTGCCTGCGTCCCCGACCAGCGAACGCTCGATCTTATTGAAAATGCCAAGTCATAACTCTGTTTACGCTCTATAACTTTTGCCGCATGAAAAAGAAGAAAATTGTGTCGCTGTTTTTGCTGCTCCTTTTCGCCACTACGCTGCTCCGGGCGCAGAAGGCAAAGGAGTTCGATGTAAAATCGCCGGATGGCAACATCACTTTGCATGTTTCTGCCACAGATAAACTGCAATGGTCGGTGGCGCATAAAGGGCAGCCCATCATTACGCCCTCGGTACTTTCGCTGCAACTGCAGGACGGTACCATGCTGGGCGATCAGCCGACGATTATGTCGTCGCCAATAACAAAAGTCAACACGGTCATTACGGCCCTCAACTACAAAAAGACCCGTATTACTGATCAGTACCAGCAACTTACGCTGACCTGCAAAGGTGATTACGGCGTGGTCTTCCGGGTGTACAATGATGCCGTGGCCTACCGGTTTACCACCAAGAAAAAGGGTGACCTGATCGTGAAAAATGAAGAGGCCAGCTTCAATTTCCCCGCCGATCATAAGGCGTTCATTCCCATTCAGTGGGACTACCGGGGCGGAAAGAATTTCAACTCGTCGTTCGAAGCCCTGTACCACGAGGTCAACCTGTCGCAGTTTCCGAAAGATTCACTCGCTTTCCTGCCGTTGCTGGTTGAGGCAGGACAGAATAAGAAGGTGGTGATTCTGGAAGCCGACCTAGAAGATTATCCGGGGATGTACCTCAGTGGGCAGCCCGGCGGCAAAGAACTTAAAGGTGTTTTTGCGCCCTACCCGCTGGCCGTGGAGAACGCGGGCTACAATAACATCAACATGATTCCGACCAAACGGGCCGATTATATCGCCAAAACGACCGGCACCCGTTCGTTTCCCTGGCGGGCTATCGTCATCAGCGAACAGGACAAAGACCTGCTCAACAATGACATCGTACAGAAATTAGCCGCCCCCAGCCGCATTGCCGATGTCAGTTGGATCGAACCCGGACAGGTGGCCTGGGACTGGTGGAACAGCCGGGGTATCTCACACGTCGATTTTAAAGTGGGCCTCAACACCGACACGTATAAGTACTTCATCGACTTTGCAGCCAACAATAAAATCAAATACATCGTCATCGACGGCGGCTGGTCTCCGGAGCTCGATTTGTTTAAGGTGACCCCCACCCTCGATCTACAGCAGGTGATCGATTATGGAAAGCAGAAAAACGTGGGCGTCATTCTGTGGGCGTCATGGAATGCCATCGTGCATCAGATGGATACGGCGTTTCCACATTATGCAAAAATGGGGGCCAAAGGCTTCAAAATCGACTTTATCGACCGGGACGATCAAATTGCCGTAGCGTCTCTCTACGAAATCGCCAAAAAAGCGGCTGATAATAAACTAATGGTCGATTATCACGGTGCTTTTAAGCCAACGGGCCTGCATCGCACCTATCCCAACGTGATGGGCTATGAAGGCGTAAAAGGCCTGGAGAACTACAAATGGGCGGACGAAGATCAGCCCCGGTATGCCGTTACGATCCCGTTTATACGAATGATGGCTGGCCCGATGGATTACACGCCGGGGGCCATGCGCAACGTGAGTCAGGCCAATTACCGGGTCGTGCCCAATAATCCGATGAGCAAAGGCACGCGGTGTCAGCAACTGGCGATGTATGTGGTGTACGAAGCCCCCCTGCAAATGCTGTCCGACAACCCGACCGTCTACCAGAAAGAGCAGGAGTGTACCGACTTTATCGTGAAGGTACCGGTGACCTTCGATGAAACCGTGCCGATGGATGGCAAAGTAGGCGAATACGTAGCCCTGGCCCGCCGGAAAGGCGATACCTGGTTTGTGGGGGCCATGACCAACTGGACCGCCCGCGACCTGACGCTGGATTTTTCGTTCCTGCCCGCCGGAAACTATCAGGCTGTCGTGTTTCGCGATGGCCTGAATACAGATCGGGATGGTACGGATTACAAAAAGGAAATCATCAAAATTTCATCGGGTCAGAAGTTACCGGTTCATCTGGCGCCCGGTGGTGGCTGGACGGCCCGTATTGAGCCGGTGAAGTAGGAAGCGGACGCTAAACACGTTGAAAAGCCCTGCCTGATCGTGGTTTACACCGTTCAGGCAGGGCTTTGTGTTGATAATCAGTTTTATTACAACAATTTATCCGGCGTGATGGGCAAGTCCCGGACGCGTTTACCAGTGGCGTTAAAGACGGCATTGGCAACGGCCCCCGCCACACCCACAATGCCCACCTCGCCGATGCCTTTGATACCCATCTTGTTGGAGGCTGTGTCATCTTCGCGAATGAAAATAACCTCCATCGTACCGATGTCCAGATTGGACGGCACGTGATAATCCGCCAGCGACCGGGTGACGAAGTTACCCCAGCGCGGATCAACGACCGATTCTTCGGTGAGGGCCATGCCGATGCCCCAGATGTTACCCCCGATAATCTGCGACCGGGCCGTTTTGGGGTTCAGCACCTTACCCGCTCCCGTTACGGCCAGAAACCGCGAAACGTGGACCATCCCCGTCGATATATTCACCCGAACCTCGGCAAAATTGGCATTGAAACTATGCGATGAGTAGTCGTCCGCGTTGTCCGGTGCTTTGGAATCTACCCGGACCTGATAATCGCTCACCTTCTCCGAAATCATCAATTGCGATGCCGTTGGTCGGGTGAAATACTGTTTGCCCGACCGGGCTATCAAGTCATTGGTGATCTTGATGCAGGCATCGTTCACCACGTTGGCGTAGCTGGTCGCACCCACCGACCCCACCGACCCGGCGGCCGGTGGCAGATCCGAATCGCCCAGCTTCACGGTTATTTTATTCATCGGTAGGTCGAGCGCGTCGGCGGCCGTTTGCGCCAGAATCGTGTAGGTGCCGGTGCCCAGGTCGGCAGCGGCCAGTTCGACGATGGCCGTAACGTCGCTGCCTTCGCGTTTCAACTTCACAATGGCCGAACTCTTGTTCTGATGCGCCGGATACGTACCGCAGGCTACGCCGTAGCCGATCAGGTAATTGCCCTGCTGATTCTGACGGGGTTCCAGCTTCCGCTTTTCCCAGCCAAACGCTTTAGCTCCTTCGTTCAAACACTGAACCGTTGCCCGCGACGACCACGGTTTGCCGTTGGAGGGGTCACGCGCCGGTTCGTTCTTCAGCCGAAAGGCAATCGGGTCCATTTTCAGCTTGTAGGCCAGTTCGTCCACGGCGGATTCGAGCGCAAAGCTGCCCGTCGATTTGCCCGGCCCACGGGTGTAGGTCGGCAGAATCAGGTTCATCGGCACCACGCGGTAGCTGATGAGCGAGTTGGGCGTGTCGTACATGATCCGCGAACAATCTCCGCACGGCTCCACAAATTCGTCGTGAATGGCGCAATGGGTCGTGATTTCGTGCGACAGGGCCGTTAGTTTGCCGTCTTTGGTCGCGGCCAGACTTACTTTCTGGTAGTTTCGCTGCCGCAACCCGACCGAGTTCACCATCTGCTGCCGGGTCAGGGCCATCTTTACCGGGCGGTTCACCATCTTGGCAGCCACGGCGCACAGCACCAGATTGGCCCATTGCCCGCCTTTGGAGCCAAATCCACCCCCGATGTAGGGCGATACGATCCGGACGTTTTCCGGTTTGATACCCAGCGTGGCAGCCGCTGCGTTTTGCGCGCCGTTTATGATTTGTGAGCTGTTGTATAGCGTTACGTGGTCGCCGTTCCATTCAGCGATGGTCGCGTGCGGCTCCAGCGGGTGATGGTGCTCAATCGGCGTGGCATAGACTTCTTCCACCGTAACATCGGCCGCGCTGAGTGCCGCCTTCGTGTCCCCGCGTTTCTCGTCCTGATGGTCTTTCGACGGTACGGCCTCCCCGGCTAACTTTTCAAAATCAACTTTAGGCGCGGCCTTGTCGTAGTCTACTTTTATCAGGTGGGAGGCATGGCGGGCCTGCTCGAACGTTTCGGCAACGACCATACCAATGTGCTGCCCGTAAAACTCAATGGCTGGACTCTGGAGCATGGCTCCGCCCCGAATACCGCCCTTTACGTTCAGTTTAGGAGCATTTTTGTGGGTGATGACGGTCAGCACGCCCGGCGATTTTTCGGCTTCGGTGGTGTCGATGTTCGTGATCGTACCGGCGGCAACGGTGCTCTTAAATAGCACCGCATACGCGACGTTCTTAACCGGGTGATCGGTCGAATAATCCGCTTTCCCCGTCACCTTCAAAATACCGTCGATGCGACTGACGGGTGTTCCGGTTACTTTATCTTTTTCCCGCATGGCGTTGATGAGTGTAGGGTTCAGGACCGGTTACCGTCCAGGGCGAGTTGCAGGGCTTCGACCATCGTTCGGTTGCCCAGTTCCACTTTAAATTTGTTGTGTTCCAGTGGTTTGGCCTGCGCCATTTCGGCGGCTGCTGCGAGCTTGAAATTCGCTTCTGTGGCCTCTTTTCCGACGAGCATTTTTTCGGCCGTCAACGCCCGCCAGGGCTTGTGCGCCACCCCGCCCATCGCAATGCGGACCTGAACGATCCGGTTCCCCGCGAGTTCCAGCGCGGCTGCCACCGAGAGCAGCGCAAAGGCGTAGGAAGCCCGGTCGCGCACTTTCAGATACGACGAATGATCGGCAAAGTTGTTTTTAGGCAGGTCAATGGCCGTGATTAAGTCGCCGTGATTCAGATTATTATCTTTTTCGGGCGTATCGCCGGGCAACCGGTGAAAATCGGCAAAGAGAATCATCCGCTCCTGACCACCGGCACTGCTTACCCTGACAACGGCATCCAGCGCGGCCAACGCAATAGCCATATCCGACGGATACACCGCGACGCATTTCTCCGACCACCCAAAAATGGCGTGCATCCGGTTGATGCCTTCCAGCGCACCACAGCCATTCCGTGACGACGGTCCGACCGGCTCGCGTTTATTGCAGGGCATAGCTACATCGTAGAAATAAGGACAACGGGTGCGTTGCAGCAGGTTGCCGCCGTTGGTCGCCATGTTCCGGATCTGACCCGATGCACCGGCCAGAATCGCCTGCGTCAACAACGGATAATTCTGGCGCACGAGCGGGTGATTGGCGGCATCCGTATTCTTACCCAGTCCGCCGATGGAAAGTCCCCCCTGATTGGTGCCGACCGAAATTGGTTTGATCTGCGTGAGCGGCAGCCGGGTGATGTCGATCAGCTCGTCGGGCCGTTCCACGTCTTCCTTCATCAGGTCGAGCAGGTTGGTGCCGCCCGCCAGAAACCGGGCGTTGGCGTTACCCGCCGACAGGTTAACGGCCGAGGTCGCGTCGTTGGCGTTGGTGTATTTGAAAGGTCTCATAAGGACGATGGGTTAGGGTTAGCCGATTAGATTCCAGGTCTGTTCGACGAGTTTGCCGCTGTGTACTTCCTGAATCGCGGCCACAATGTTCGGGTAAGCCCCGCACCGGCACAGATTCCCCGACATGCGCTCCCGGATTTCCTCGTTCGATAAGCGCACCGGCCCCGACTTTTTCCGTACGTCTTTCGTCACGTAGCTGGCGTCGCCGTTTTTGGCTTCGTCCAGCAGGGCCACTGCCGAGCAGATTTGCCCCGGCGTACAAAAGCCGCACTGGAACCCGTCGTGTTTCAGAAATGCGGCTTGTATTGGGTGCAGGCTGGCGTTACCCTGCGCGATGCCTTCGATTGTTTTAACGGATCGGCCCTCACAACTGGCGGCTAAGGTCAGGCAGGACAACACCCGGCGACCATCGACAATCACCGTGCAGGCCCCGCACTGCCCGTGGTCGCAGCCTTTTTTGCTGCCGGTCAGTTCGAGTTTTTCGCGCAGGGTATCCAGTAAGGTCATGCGGGAATCGACCATCAGCTTTCGGGAGGCCCCATTGACGTTGAACGAGACAGTGACCCCGTTTTCCAGCGTTGCCGGGGCGTCGGATACCAGCGGAACGCTGGGCGACCGGGCGAAAACCTGCTCGGCAGCCGCTGACTGATAGGCCAGCAAGCCGCCCCCCAGCAGCGTCATCAGTTTTAGAAAATGCCGCCGGTTAACGCCCGTGTCTATAATTTCGGCCAGGTCCTCCGGCATCAGTTCTTCAAACAGTTTCTTTTCGTCCTCGGTCAGTTGAGGAGTTTCGTTTCCTTCGTTCATAGGGATTTTCGGGAAGTGGGGGGTTAAATGGAAAAGGCGCAGGCAGGCAATTTTTACGGGGAAGGCTCAATGGATTTAACCACTCAGGGGGCTAATTGTTAGGCATCTTCGTTTTTCGGGGCACAACGCGGAAAGCCACATAAAGCTATGACACAACCACAAGGCGGAGGGGCGTCATAAAAAGCCGACCGTACTCATTCCGCATTGAATGAAGAGGAGTCGGCTGACTGTCGTTACCGGTTGATGCCCTGTTAAAAAACCTTAAAACTGAACGGCCTGAACATCACCCGGCGTTAGATGTTAACTAATGACAGTACCAAAACCAGACGCTATGCAAAATTATTCGATACTCTGGGCCGATGATGAAATTGATCTGCTCAAACCCCACATACTGTTTTTAAAAGCAAAAGGCTATGACGTGACGCCGGTCAACTCCGGGGCCGACGCACTGGATAAAGTCGATCAGGAAACCTACGACGTTGTTTTTCTGGACGAAAACATGCCGGGGATGACGGGTCTCGAAACGCTGTCGCAGATCAAACAAATGCGCCCCAATTTACCCGTGGTGATGATTACCAAGAGCGAAGAGGAGCACATCATGGAGGGTGCCATCGGTCAGAAAATAGCCGATTATCTCATCAAGCCCCTCAACCCGAATCAGATTTTGCTGTCGGTCAAGAAGATCCTGGATAACAAACGGCTTGTGACCGAAGCGACCAACCTCGGTTATCAGCAGGAGTTCCGCAACCTGTCGATGCAGTACAACGACCGCATGGATTTCAACGAGTGGGCCGATGTGTACAAGAAGCTCATCTTCTGGGAACTGGAACTCGACGGGGCGCAGGACAAGAGCATGAGCGAGATTCTGAACATGCAGAAAAGTGAGGCCAACGCCAATTTTTGCAAGTTCGTGATGGACAACTACGAAGACTGGCTCAACGATCCGAAAGCCGATAAGCCGCTGATGTCGAACCAGTTGATGCGCAAAAAAGTGTTCCCGCTGCTCGACCAGAACTCCCCGTTATTTTTTATTCTGGTCGATAACCTGCGCTACGATCAGTGGAAAGTAATCGAGCCGATTCTGCGGGAGTACTACACCGTGGAGGAAGAATCGTCGTACTATTCCATCCTGCCCACGACGACGGCGTTCGCCCGTAACTCGATTTTTTCGGGCCTGATGCCGAGCGAAATGGAGAAGCAGTACCCGGAATTATGGGTCAACGACGACAACGAAGAGGAAGGACTGAACAACCACGAAAACGATTTCCTGAAGAAGCAGCTCGAAAAAAGCCGCCTGACGATTAAGTCGTCGTACCACAAAATCCTGAACATCAATCAGGGGAAATCGCTGGTCGACAACTTCAACAACCTGATGCAGAATCAGTTGAATGTGGTTGTCTACAACTTTGTGGACATGCTCTCCCACGCCCGCACCGACATGGCCATGATTAAAGAACTGGCCCCGGACGAATCGGGCTACCGGTCGCTGACCAAGTCGTGGTTTCAGCACTCGCCGTTGCTGGAGTTTATCCGCAAGATTGCCGACAAGGGCGGGCGGCTCATCATCACCACCGACCACGGCATGATTCGGGTGCAGAAACCGGCCAAGATTGTCGGCTACCGCGAAACCAATACGAACCTGCGCTACAAACAAGGCAAAAACTTAGGATTTGATGAGAACCACGTGTTTGTGGCCCGCAAGCCGGAACGGTTCTTTCTGCCCCGCCCCAACGTCTCAACGGCTTATGTGTTTACGCTCGAAGACTATTTCTTTGCATATCCGAATAACTACAATTACTACGTGAACTACTACCGCGATACCTTCCAGCACGGCGGGGTCTCGCTGGAAGAAATGATTATTCCGTTCGTTTATTTGAAGGCGAAGTAAACTGTGATTCAGGTGATTATAATGATTACTGTGATTTTTAAAGAGAATCATAATTAACCGTCACAATCACCTGAGTCACACGGTCCGCCGATGCGGTTCTATTTATTTGGCAGCATCACCGCCCCAATCCCAGCTGTGATCGCAGCTATAGTCAGCGGGTACAGTAACCCGGCGAGTGGGTTACCCGTAGCCGAAATCAGGGCTGTCGCGATGAATGGTGTCATGCCCCCAAAAATGCCGTTGCCAATGTGATACGGTAACGACAGCGATGTGTACCGAATCCGGGCCGGAAACAACTCGACTAAGTAAGCCGCAATGGGTCCGTAGGCCAGCGTCACAAAAAACACCTGTAGCCAAACCCAGAAGATCAGTTGGTTACGCACCGAATCCGTGACGCGAACAACGGTTTTGATGTCCGGTTTGGCGATTCCGGTTCCGGTCGTGGTCGTCACCGCTACCGATGCGCCACCGCCGAACAGGTTGGTTTCCGTCACCGCAAGGGTGTTCGCTTTTACGTCGCGCAGGCGGCTGATTTGCCGGTCCGTGACCGCCTTGGTACTGTAATCGACAGCCGCGCTGATTTGCCGGTAGATGGGGTAAAAGCTCACCGCCGATAATACCAGTCCGCTCATCATCAGCCATTTCCGCCCGATCCGATCCGACAACGCGCCGAACATCACCGCGAACGGCGTCGCCAGCAGCAGGGCCACAAGCATGATGGTGTTGGTCTGCACGAAATCGACTTTCAGGATGGTACCGATGAAAATACTGCTGTAAAAGTGCGCCGTGTACCAGATGCAGCCGTAGCCCATCGTCAGGCCAAAAAGGGCCAGCAGGACCAGCCGACGGTTTTCGGGGTTGATGAACGACTCGCGCAGGGGACTTTTCGAGGTTGTGCCGGCCGCTTTCATCTGCGCAAACACCGGCGACTCCCCCAGCCGTCGCCGGATAAAATACGAGACCACCACCAGCAGCCCCGACACGGCAAACGGAATGCGCCAGCCCCACGCCTGAAACTGATCGGGCTTGAGCAGTAACCGGCAACTCAGAATGATGGCGATGGACAGAAATAGCCCGACGGTTGCTGTCAGTTGTAGCAGACTGGTGTAAAAACCACGCCGGTTGTCGGGCGTATGTTCGGCCACGTAGGTAGTTGCCCCGCCGTATTCGCCCCCCAGCGCGAGTCCCTGTATGAGCCGAAGTACCACTAAGAGAACCGGAGCTACGTAGCCGATCTGGGCGAAATTGGGCAGGAAGGTAATGGCAAAGGTAGAGCCGCCCATCAGCAGCAGGGTTAGCAAAAACGTGTATTTACGGCCCACCAGATCACCCAGCCGCCCGAAAAATAACGCACCGAAGGGCCGCACCACAAACCCGGCCGCAAAGGTAGCTAAGGCTTCCAGCGTTTGAATCAGCGGGTTATCGTTCTTCGGAAAAAACTGCGGTCCGATGACAAGAGTGGCCAGACTACCGAAGATAAAAAAGTCGTACCACTCAATGATGGTACCGACGGACGAGGCCAGCAGTACCCGCCGGAGGGTTTTGGGCGAAACAGCCGGAGCAGGCGGTTTGGATTTGGATTTGGCAGAGCGCATAGCCCGCTAAATACGGTGTTTTTCGGTAAAAACCGTTTCTCGGCCGGTAGCCCGACGGACTACCCGGTCAAAAGCTGATCCTGAAAGTGCCTGAAATCGACCTGCCGACCGCAATACAAGGAGCATTATCGGGGCTACCGGCGCATCAGAGCGGGGGCGGTTCGGAAGCGTATTCTGCCGACGCTGCGGCTTACCGGTATTGCCGGGGAATGCTGGTAATCACGCGCCGAAAAACTAAAAGAGGAAATTTTGGGTTGTTGTGTGGATGCTGTTTTTAATCTATTTTTAATGTCAGTTTAATACCCCTTTAATAATGACGTTTTTCGAAAACTATGGCGACCAGTAACACCCTACCGCCAACGCCGGTACAACGCTTGCTCCGGCTCCTGGGCACAGAACGAAAAGATATCATCTACATTCTTTTATTTGCCATCATCACCGGCTTAATCAGTTTAACCTTACCCCTCGGCATTCAGGCCGTTTTCAATCTGGTATCGAGCGGGATGATCTTCAGTTCGGTCTACGTGATGATCGGGCTGGTGATCGTGGGGGTGCTGGTGGGTGGTCTGCTCACCATCGTTCAGTTTACGCTGGTCGAGATTATCCAGCAGCGCATTTTTGCCAAGGCAGCCTTTGAGTTCACGTATCGGCTCCCCCGCATCGCGCCCGAAGCGATGGCCGACCACTACCCACCCGAATTGATGAATCGGTTTTTCGATGTGCTCACCCTCCAGAAAGGCATGCCAAAGGTGCTGATCGACTTACCGGCGGCCGCGGTTCAGATCCTGTTGGGCATCGTGCTACTCTCGTTTTACCACCCGATTTTTTTGGGATTCGGCCTGGTGACGCTCCTGGTCATCTACGGCGCGATTCGGCTGCTGGGGCCGGAAGGCACGCGCACGAGCATTAAAGAGTCGAGTGATAAATACAAACTGGTCGACTGGCTCGAAACGTACTCGCTGCATCTGTCCCAAAATCGGCCCGGCGATGATACCGCTCATCCGATTGCCCAGATAGACAAGCGACTGGTGAGCTACATCATTCACCGGAACGACCATTTCAGGGTACTGAAGCGGTTTTATTACACATCGCTGGGTTTCCGAACCCTGATTACCGGGGGACTGCTGTTGCTGGGTACCTCGCTGGTCGTGAGTCGTGAGATGTCGCTGGGGCAGTTTGTGGCTTCTGAACTGGTCATTGTCCTGATCACCGGGGCCGTCGATAAATTCACCTCCAGCATCGACACCGTATTTGATATGCTCGCCGGCGTAGAAAAAATCGGCGTTGTAACGGATCTGCCACTCGTAACCGACGAACCCACCCATGCTTAATATTTCCAATGAGCCGATTGATGAGCAGATGTTCACCGAGTATCCGCTCAAAACATTGTACGAACTGCCCCATCCCCGCAGCAGTCGGCGGCTGGGCCGATGGATGCTTTTCTTTCTCATTCTTACCCTGATCGTTTTATTCATGCCCTGGCGGCAGACCATCAACGGCACGGGTACGGTAACGGCACTCACCCCACAGGACCGGCCGCAGACGGTGCAGAATGCCATTGCGGGCCGGATTGAACGGTGGCAGGTAAAAGAAGGTCAGTTTGTGCGCCGGGGCGATACGCTGCTGGTTATCTCCGAAATCAAGGATGAATATTTCGATCCCAATCTGCCGCAGCGGCTCAACGAGCAGTTGGTGGCCAAAAAGGGTAATCTACTGGCAACAGGGGATAAAATCAGCGCACTCGATGAGCAGTTGAAAGCCTTAGGCAGCGGTGTAGCGGTTGATCTGGCTTCGGCCTGGAACCGGGTTAGCCAGCGACAGTTGCAGGTTGGCATCGATAGCGCCGACCTGGTGGCGATCCGGCGAAACTACCAGATTGCGGCTGCCCGGCTCGAACGCTACGAAAAAGGGTACCAGGATGGCCTGTTTTCGCTCACGGAACTGGAAACCCGGCGCATCAACCTCCAGCAGGACTATGCCAAAGTCATCAGCGAGGAAAATACCCTGAACGTGGCCCGGCAGGAGTTGCGCAATGCCCGGCTTAATCTGCAACTGATTCAGGCCAAATACCAGCAGGAAATGGCTAAAACGCTGTCAGACCGTAGCTCGGCCGTTTCAAGCCAGGCCAGTGCTTCCAATGACGTCGCCGTGATGCGGAATAAAATCAGCAGTGTCGATGTCCGGCGGGGCATGTATGCCATCCGGGCCCCGCAAAATGGCTACGTCGTGCGTGCGCTCAAGGCCGGTATTGGCGAAACGATCAAGGAAGGAGAGTCTATCGCCACCCTGCAACCCGCCGATCCGTCGATTGCCATTGAGTTGTACGTGAGGGCGATGGATGTACCGCTCATTCAACGGGGGCGGCTGGTGCGTATTCAGTTCGATGGCTGGCCCGCCATTCAGTTTTCGGGCTGGCCGGCCGTAGCCGTCGGTACGTTTGGCGGCACCGTGTCGGTTATTGATGTGGTCAGCAGCACCAATGGCATGTACCGGATGCTGGTTACGCCCTACGCCCTACCCGGCGACCAACCCTGGCCTAAGCAATTGCGCGTGGGTTCGGGCATTGTGGGCTGGGTCATGCTCGATGATGTACCGGTTTGGTACGAACTGTGGCGGCAGCTCAACGGATTTCCACCGAGTTTGCGGGAAGAACCCGAGACCACTAAAAAAGCATGAATTTAGCTCGTTTCAGTATTTGCTTCTGGGGCCTTTTGCTCACGGTCGGGAGCCTGGTTTCCGGTCAGTCTGTTCCGGGTATCCGGCCCCGTACACAAGCCCCCTCCACCGTTACCGATCCCCTATCCCGAACGGCTATATCCGTCTCGGGTAGTTCGACCGGGGCCGCACCCGCGCTGACTGTGCCACCAGCGGGTCTGGCGGCAGCGGATACGGCATCCGTTTTTACGGCGGACGAATTTTACGGGGCCGTTTTGCAGCATAACCCAATTGTGCGGCAGGCGTCGCTCCTGAATCTGGAGGCCCAGGAAAAAGTCCGGCAGGCGCGGGGGGCGTTCGACCCCAGGTTGTATTCGGCGTATGACCGCAAAAACTTTGGCAAGTCCCTTTATTACGAAAAGTGGCAGTCGGGCCTGACGGTTCCTGTTTTGCCGGGTGGTATCGACGTAAAGCTGGGGTACGATCGAAACAGCGGGAAATACCTCAATCCGGAAAATAATGTGCCGGCTACCGGGCTGATTGCCCTGGGCGTAAGCGTACCCATTACGCAGGGGTTGCTCATCGATGCCCGCCGAAACACCCTGCGGCAGGCGCAGTTAGCCATCAACCTGGCCGATGCTGACCGGTTATCGCTCATCAACAAAACCCTGCTCGAAGCGGCTAAAACGTACTGGGACTGGTATCTGGCCCATCAGCAGTTTCGATGGGTGGAGCAGGGGTATCAGCTTGCCGACACGCGCTTTCTGGCGGTTCGGCGACGGGCACTGATTGGTGATGCGGCCGCCATCGACACAACAGAGGCTTTGATTACCGTGCAGGACCGGCAGGTTCAGCGTCAGCAGGCCGCCGTTGCCCTGCAAAATGCCCGGCTGCGGCTGGCTACGTTTCTGTGGAGCAGCCGGGAGGGCGTTGACCCTGCGCCGGTCGACCTGCCCGAGACGGTGATTCCGCAGGCAGCACCCCTCGGCCGGGCGAACGAAGCAGACCTCCAGACCTTGCTGGGCCGGGCCGCTCAGGGGCATCCTGACCTGGTGAAACTGGTGAATAAACAGCAGCAACTGGTGCTGGAGGAGCGTTTCCGGCGGTCGTTACTCAACCCCAAAGTAACCGTTCAGGCCAGTCTTTTGAGCCGGGGGCCGCTCGCGGAGGCCAGCATCGACGGGTCAGGTGCCTACGGCTTTCAGCCCGATAACCACAAGATTGGCGTCGATCTGGCTTTTCCGCTATTTCTACGGGCCGAGCGGGGGAAACTGCGGCAGGTGCAGCTTCAGAACCAGCAGACCGGGCTCCAAAGGCAGCAAACCGGCCGTGATATTGCCAATGAAGTACAACAGGCCTGGAACGAACTGCTGGCTCTGGAGCGGCAGATCAGCACGCAGCAGCAGGCGGTTACCAACCAGCAGGTGCTGGTCCGGGCGGAGGTGGATAAATTCCAGCTCGGCGAAAGTTCGCTGTTTCTGGTCAACAGCCGGGAAACAAAACTGATCGACTATCAGGTAAAGCTGGAAGAACTGCGGTCCAAACACCAGAAAGCCTTTGGCAACTTGTGGTACACGGCGGGCTCTAACGTCAGCAGCCGGTAACGGGGGCGTTAGCCGCTTACCGCTCGGCCAGTGCCTGCCGACCGGCCAGCACAATTCCATCGCTGGGATACAGGTTAATCACTTCTTTGATCAGGCCGGTCCGCAGGTTAAATACCCAACCGTGCAGACTGGGCTGTTCGTCCGATTGCCACATCCTCTGCACCGAATCCGTTTGGGCGAGGTGGTGAATCTGCGCTTCCACGTTCAGTTCCACCAGCCGGTCGAAGCGGGACTGGGTGTCTTTAATCGCTTCCAGTTCGGCCTGGTGAGCGTCTTTTACGTCTTTGATGTACTGAATCCACTGGTCGATCAGGCCAAGTTTCTTGTCGGACATGGCCGTCTTTACGCCCCCGCACTCGTAGTGTCCGCAGATGATGACGTGTTTCACCTTCAGCACCTCAACGGCATACTGCACCACGCTGAGCATGTTCAGATCACCGGGCACGATGAGGTTGGCGATGTTGCGGTGTACAAACATTTCGCCGGGGTCGGTGCCGGTAATTTCGTTGGCCGGAACGCGGCTGTCCGAACAGCCTACCCATAAAAAGGCGGGGTTCTGATCGATGGATAGGTCCTCGAAATAATACTCGTCCAGTTCGAGTTTGTCCTGCACCCAGGCTTTATTTGACAAGAGTAGTTTCTGGTATTCCTGCATGGCGGTCTTGCGGTAAACGGCGTTTTTTTTGGTTGACGTTCTTGAGTTCGTAGCTGATGTTCTGCCGGGCGGCTGTGTAGCGGAACTCGGTGAGTATGTTGTAAATATCCTGGTCTATAAACGAGGCACTGGTTCCGTCGACCAGCACCTGATCGCCGGGGCGGAGTGACCGGAGCGCGTCTTTCAACTGCGGTTTGCTCAGGAAATACAGGTCCTTCTGCACCTTGATCAGTACCCGGTTTTCGTCGCGTACGACCCGGAATGTCGATTGGAAGTTGGTGAACAGAATGAACAGGATGCCCACTACCGACCCCACCGCGATACCGATCAGCAGATCGGTGAAAACGATGCCCACAACCGTAACAATAAACGGAATGAACTGACTGGGGCCGTCTCTGTACGTACTCACGAAAATGGCTGGTCTCGCCAGTTTGTAGCCCACCATGATCAACACGGCCGCCAGACACGACAGCGGAATGTAGTTCAGCAACGACCCCGCCACCAGTACGGCAACGAGTAAGAGCAGCCCGTGGGTCATGGCCGACACGCGGGTTTTGGCCCCGCCGTACACGTTGGCCGACGTCCGAACCACCACCGATGTGATGGGCAAACCGCCCACTAAGCCGGAAACGACGTTGCCGATGCCCTGCGCTACTAACTCCTGATTGGTCGATGACAGCCGCCGTTCGGGATCTAACCGGTCGGAGGCTTCGAGGTTGAGCAGCGTTTCCAGACTCCCCACAATGGCAATGGTGATGGCAATGCCATAAATAGCCGGATTTTGCAGGATGCTGAAGTCGGGAGAGTCAAAGATCGACCATAAACTTTGCCCCGCTTTCACGGTCGGAATCTGTACCATGTGCTGATGGGCGGTGTCGCCCAGATACCAGGCCGGGTAGGCGTAGTGAAACAATTCGTTCAGGCCAACGCCGATGAACACGACGGTCAATGCCGCCGGAACGTTTTTGTAGAAAGCCCGCGTACTGCGCCCGGCCGACCGTTCCCACAAAATCAGGAAAGCCAGGGATACCAGACTGATGACAACGGCCCCCGGACTGGCGGTAACCAGGGCGCGGTAAATTTCCGAAACGGTGTTTTCGCCGTCGGCCAACTGGGCAAACTCAAACTCACCTTCGTAGTCGTTGTCCCGACCCAGCGCGTGCGGAATCTGTTTCAGAATAATAACAAGGCCAATGGCGACCAGCATTCCTTTAATCACACTGTCGGGGAAATAGCTGCTCAACCGCCCCGCCCGGAGTAAACCCAAGCCCAGTTGCAGGACGCCCGCCAGCACAACCGCTACCAGAAATGCTTCGTAAGACCCTACCTTTGCGATGGCATCAGCCACGATAACGGCCAAACCAGCCGCCGGGCCACTCACGCTGATATCGGAGCCGGACAACGTTCCAACCAATACACCACCGATAATGCCCGCTACGAGGCCCGAAAACAGGGGTGCACCCGACGCCAGGGCAATGCCCAGACAAAGCGGCAAGGCTACCAGAAAGACCGCAAACCCGGAGGGCAGATCGCGGCTCAGGTAAGCAGCACGGTAGTTTTTCAGGGTTTGGAAGGGGCTTACTTCGTTCATGTTGTGTGCAGTGATCGGATACGTTCGGCCAACAGGGGGCTAAATTGACATTAAAAACGGATTAAAACGGGATTATTTTCCTGAAAACGCTTGAATCTGAAAACTGATATACGGCTTACCCCCGACGAACAGGGTTTTGTTCAGGCGCATCTTACCGATGAGGTCAGTACAATGCTCCTGCGGGCGGGTCAGTGGCCGGGCATGGACCTTAAAAAAGTAGCGGCTCAACTCACCTCCCGCCAGAAAGCGGTTCATAAATTACCCACCTGGTACGCTGGAACGGAACTGGTATTTCCGCCCGCTTTATCGGTCGAACAGGCGTCGTCGGAGGTTGCGGCCCGCTACAAGGCTGGACTGGTTGCGGGTGCCCAACTGATTGACGCCACGGGGGGCATGGGCGTTGATGCGTGGGCATTTGCCGGTCGGGTAGATCAGGTGGAGTACGTTGAGCAAAATCCGCTACTGACGGCGTTGGCAGCGCACAACCTGCCCCAACTGGACGTCACGAACGTGACGGTTACGACCGGGAATGGACTGGATTTTATCCGGCAGTATCCCCACCACGCCGACTGGATTTACCTCGACCCCGCCCGGCGCGACGAACGGGGCGGAAAAATCGTGCAACTCACCGAATACGAGCCAAATATACTGGCCGAACTGCCGATGCTGCTCCACAAAGCCGACCGTGTTTTGCTGAAAACATCCCCCCTGATCGACATTGACCAGACCCTCCGGCAGCTACAGCACGTCGAAGCGATTCATGTGGTAGCGGTGCAGCACGAAGTGAAGGAAGTGCTGTTCGTCGTTGGGCAATCGGCCGTTGATCCGGGGATGGTGTCAATCACAGCCGTTGATCTGGTGAATGGGTTGGATGAACGGGCGTTTGTTTTCACCCGCGCCGAAGACCGGGCGGCATCCGTTACCCTCGGCGATCCGCTGCGGTACGTCTGCGAACCCAATGCCGCCGTGTTAAAAGCCGGTGCCTTTCGGTTGGTCGCTACCCGGTTCGGCCTGCAAAAACTGGCACCCAACAGCCATTTGTACACGACTGATGTTCGACCAGTTGGTTTTCCCGGTCGGGTGTTCGCCGTAGAGGGTGTGGTAAAATCGGATCGGAATGAGTTACGGGCTGCGGTGCCCGCTATGAAGGCCAACCTGACCGTGCGTAACTTTCCGCAAACGGTGGATGCGTTGCGCAAAAAGCTCGGGTTGCAGGAAGGCGGGGACGTTTATGTCCTGGCAACAACCCTGCGTAACGGCGATAAACGGCTGTTGATCACGCGAAAAGTTAGGCAGCAAATAGATCATTAAAAGACAAAAGCCGGGCAAAACGGTTATCTACACGGATTAAAACCACCATAACAATGCGTATCTACAATAAATTAACTCTGGTGATTGGCCTGCTGACCGGCAGTTATATAGCAGGTGCTCAGGCCGTAACGGCAACGGAACAGACGGTTGATAAAAATAAAGTATCGGGTCTTTCCCTGAGCGTACCCATCGACGGGAAGCAGGCCGAAAAAGATTGGGCTGAGCAACTGAAGTCGTACGGCAAAGTGACCAACTCGCGCGGCACGTACAAGGTGGCAACGGCTTATATTCCCGCCCTCTCGCCCGAACCCATCAACCTGATGTCGACGGTTGACCGGTCGCGTAACTCGGCCACGATTTTTACGGCGTTCGATCTGGGTGGCGGCAATTTCATCACGTCGGGGAGTGATAAGTACCCGATTGCCGAAAAAATGCTGATCGACTTTGCCAACACCACCCAATACAATCAGCAGGTGCGCGATGCCGACGGGTTACAGTCGGATGCGGACAAAAGTTACCAGAAGTCCATCAAAACCGGCGAACGGCTTCAGCGCGACATCGAACGCAACAAGAAGGAGAAAGAAACCCTGCTGCGCCGGTTAGACGATAACGCTAAAGAGTTAGAGCAACTGACCAAAGACACCGAAACGAACAAAACGGAGCAGACCACCACCCAGGCCGACTTAGACAACCGCCGGAAAGCCGCCGAAGCCGTCCGGCTGAAAAAGCTGCAGTGAGTTTAGTAATTAGTGGAAAGCGGATAGTGGTTAGTTTCGAAAGGGACTAACCACTATCCGCTTTCCACTAACTACTCCGTAAAAAATACCCGCTTTACCCGTTCGCTGACACCAGTCAGGATTTCGTAGGGGATGGTGCCGATGCGGGAAGCTAACTCACTGATGGGCAGGTCCGCGCCAAAAATGACGGCCGTATCGCCCTCGTCGCAGGGGGCATTGGTCACGTCGACCATTGTCATGTCCATGCAGACGTTACCTACCGTTGGGCACAGTACCCCGTTGATGCTGACGACACCGACACCCTTGCCAAACCGCCGGTCGTAGCCATCGGCGTAGCCAATCGCCAGCGTAGCAATGCGGGCATCCTGCGTAAGTTGGCCGCTGCGGCTGTACCCCACACTGTCGCCCGCCCGGACGGTTTTAAGCTGACTGATGGTGGTTTTGAGCGTACCCACGGGCCGCACCTGACCGGGTTCCAACCGACTCGATTCCACGCCGTACAACCCGATGCCCACCCGAACCATGTCGAGTTTGTAATCGGGAAAGCGCACAATACCCGCCGAGTTGAGCAGGTGCCGCGTGGGACGGTACCCCAAACCGGCTTCCAGCAGGGCCGCACCAGCGATAAATTGTTCGTACTGCTGCTGCGAGAAGGGATTAAATCGGGCTTCGTCGGCACCCACCAGATGACTGAACACCGTGGCCACGGTCAGGTTGGGCCGGGCGTTGAGCGTGTCGATTACGGCGGGTAATTCGTCCGGCAAAAAGCCCAGCCGGTGCATGCCGGTATCGAGTTTCAGGTGAATCCGGTGCGGAGCCGTTCCCACAAAATCACTGAATTCCTGTAGCAGCCGCCCACTGTACAACTCCGGCTCCAGGTCGAATTCCAGCAGAGCCGCGAAGGTTTCGGGCGCGGGGTTCATCACCATAATGGGCAGCGTGATGCCGCTCTGGCGAAGCGCAATGCCTTCGTCGGCGTAGGCCACGGCTAAGTAATCGACCCGGTGAAACTGCAGCAACTGCGCCACTTCGGTACTGCCGCTGCCGTAGGCAAAGGCCTTCACCATCACCATAATTTTGACAGAGGACGGTCCGTCGCCACGGCCCACCTTTTCGCGGTAATAATTCAGGTTATGCGTCAGGGCGTCGAGGTTAATGTCGAGGACGGTGCCGTGTACTTTGCGCTGCAACCGGTTCACGATCCGCTCGAAAGCGAATGGCCGGGCACCCTTCACCAGTACGGCACTCTCGCGGAAAAGATCCGCGTGGTTTTCGGCCAAAAAGGCGTCGGTACCGGCGAAGAAACGGCTGTTGACCGGAAATAATCCGACGTTGCGGCTGATGACCGGACCAATGCCAATCAACTGATCGACGGCCTGTTCACGCAACAGCCGGGCAATGGTCTGGTACAGGTCAGCCTCGTCCTGCCCCGATTGCAACACGTCGGACAGCACCACTACCTTGCGCGGCCGGTTGGTCTGCTGCGTCAGAAAGTTCAGGGCCAGTTGCAGGCCGGCTACGTCGTTGTTGTACGAATCGTCGATGATGACGCTGTTGGCGATGCCTTCTTTCAGTTCGAGCCGCATCGAGACGGGGCGCAGCCGGTTCAACCGGTTTTGCAGCGTCGTCTGACTGGTAATGCCGAGGGTCAGCAGCGTAACGACGCAGTGGGTCAGGTTTTCGACCGAGGCCGGGTCCGTAAACGGCAGCGTGAGTTGCCAGCTACCGGCTTCGGTTGCCAGCGTAAGCTGCCCGCCCCGATGACTGACCCGGTACACCGTGTCGCGCCCTGCCGCCGACCAGGTGATGAGGTGTATCGACGGATTGACCGCCCGCAGCAGCAGGTTCACTTCTTCGTTGATGTCGGCGTAATCGGCGCAGTAGATCAGGGTTTTGGCGCCGGTAAAGAGCCGGAGTTTTTCGGCTACCTTCTGCCGCTGCGTCCTGAACCCTTCGTCGTGGGCCGAACCCGTGTTGGTGAAAATACCGATGGTGGGTTGAATGATGGCCTGTAACGCGCTCATCTCGTGGGGTTTAGATATGCCCGCTTCGAAAATGCCCAGCGTGTGGCGGTCGGTCAACTGGTGCACCGACAGCGGAACGCCGAGTTGTGAGTTGTAGCTTTTGGGACTTTTCGCCACCGAATAATCACCGCTCAATAACTGAGCGAGCCATTCTTTCACGATGGTTTTGCCGTTGCTGCCCGTAATACCAATCACCGGTATGTCAAACTGATTTCGCTGTTTGGCGGCTGCCTGCTGTAAGGTTTGCAGCGGGCTGTCGACATCCAGAAACAGGGCATCGGCGTAGCGCAGGGCGTTTTGGGCTGCCCATGACCGTTCTACCACAAACTGCCGAACGCCTTTCCGGTACAGTTCGTCAATGAAATCGTGGCCATTGTGGTGTTCGCCCGACAAGGCAAAAAAGACCGCATCGGCCGGATTACCAATGGCCTGGCGACTATCGGTAAGCCAGTTGGTGCCGAGCACCGGGGTCGTTTGTGTGGTCATAAAGAGAAATGGATACCGACCGGTCAGACCCAGCCCCGCCGACGGAAATAAACCAGCATACCGGCCGTGATGGTGAGCATCACCCCCCACACCACAAAATAGCCATTTTGTGTGTGTAACTCCGGCATATTGCCGAAGTTCATGCCGTAGACGCCAACGATAAAGGTCAGCGGCATAAATATGGCCGAGAATACAGTGAGTGTTTTCATCACCGAGTTCATGCGGTTGCTCGCCGTAGATAGGTACACATCGACCAGTCCGGTGGTTAGTTCGCGGTAGGCGTCGAGGGTTTCGATGAGCTGGTTGATGTGGTCGGCCAGGTCGCGCAGGAACGGCAGGGTCGATTTGGCAATCAGGGGTGATTCTTCGCGCAGCATGGCCCCCAGCACGTCGCGCAGGGGCCAGACCACCCGGCGCATAAACGTCACTTCGCGTTTGAGAACATAAATCCGGCCCAGCGTTTCCTGACTGGCTTTATTCTGAATCACAATGTCTTCGAGCGAGTCGAGTTCATCGCCGATGTGTTCGAGTACCAGGAAATAATTGTCCACAATCAGGTCCATCAGCGTGTACATCAGGTAGTCGGCCCCGTGTTTACGGGTTTTGCCGGCTGCGGCTTTGATGCGATCCAGGATGGGGGTAAAAATATCAGCCGTCCGTTCTTCCTGAAACGAAATCAGGAATTTTTCGCCCAATGCCAGACTAACGTGCTCCGCGTCGATTTCCTGCGTTTGCGCGTTTTGGTGCATCATTTTCATGGTCACGAACACCACCGTACCCGTATCGACGGATTCGGTTCCCGCCGATTGACCGACCTGATTTTCGTCGTAAAAGTCGATTTTAGGTTTCTGTTCCGAGTTCACTACATCTTCCAGAAGCAGCGGGTGGAGCCGAAATTGTCGTCCGATGGCCCCTACTACCTGTGGTTCGTGAATGCCGTCGACATCAATCCAGGTGATGCGTGGGGCATTGGTGCCGGGTAGCCGACAGTTGCTCAACCGGCCCGAATCGTCGATCTGCACATCGGTTTCTGAGAATTCAATGCGGGTAACGTGGGTGGCGTGTTCGATTTCCTGACCCACGTAGGTTAATGTTCCGGGCGAAGTGCCCACATTTTTGGTCGAGATGCGGTGGCGTCTTTGGGCCATATCAGCAAAAAAAAGTAGCGTTCAAAGATAAACCAAATCGCGCCGGAGCGGTCGAATGTTTTGTAAATTTAGCTTGTTGAGCCATGTTCTACACCCGCTTTTGTCTCCTGCTCCTGATGGGCCTGGCCACGTGCCGCAGTGGTCGTACGGCACTGCGCCGGGGCAATTATGATCAGGCCGTTACCCTGGCGGCTAATCGGCTGGTCAATAAACCAACGCATACCGATGCCCCGGCCGTGCTGAAACAGGCATTCGTCGGCGCGTATGGGCAGCATCAGGCAACGGTCCGGCAACTTACCCAATCGGCCGGACCGTTTCGGTGGGAACGGATTTATGCCGAGTACGAACGGTTACAAACCCTAACCGATCAGGCGCGCCGGGTGCGAAGTGACTGGCTGGAGCTGTACCCGGCCGATTACGCCGACCGCCGGCGCGAAGCCCGCGAACTGGCTGCCGCCGACCGCTACGACGCGGCCGAACAGGCCTTTGCCTACCACCGAACCGACCGGTTAGCGGCCAAAGAAGCTTACCAGCAGTACCGAAAAGCCGGTGACTGGGTGCTGGGTTACCGCGATGCGCAGGTCAAAGCCGATGCTGCGTTTCCGTACGCCATGCTGCGGATTGTGATCGAACCCCTGACGCCCTCGTTTGCGCTGACGCCATCGGATTACCGGGCGTTGCAGGCGGAAATCGGGCGGGCGATGGAACGGCGGGGGCAACCGTCGCCCTTTGTGCTGTTCATGCCCGTTGGGCCGGTGCCGGGTGATTCGCTGCCGGTGCATCAGGTGGTGCAGATGACCGTTGTCGACTATGATGCCGGAGTTATCCACGACGCATCGTCGAGCCGGACGGTCGAGAGTACGCAGGCGTTTAAGGTGGGCGAGAAAAAGATCAATGATTCGACCAAAGTAGCCATTCTGGAAAAGGCGAAGGGAACGCTCACGACCTATACCCGGCAGATCAGGGCGGGAATGCGGCTGAACATCCGGGCACTCGACAATCAAAACGGCCGGGTACTGTGGGAAGATTCCATATCCGAGAGCCGCGCCTTTGCCGACGAGTGGTTTTCGTTCTCAGGCGACGTACGGGCACTTAACGGACAGTCGCTCAAAACCACCCCGTCCCTGTCTCCGTCGGCCTGGAGCTGGCTCAGTAGCATGAGTGACGAATTAGCGGGCGATATTGCGGGTAAACTCCATAACCGGTATGACAACGAGTGAACCCGATGCCATTTTAACGCACCTTTGTTTAGACCCGATCTTCGCCCGGATCATCGCCGAAACCGAAGCACCCAAACCGTTTTATGACTGGGAAGACGACCTGTATTTAGCCCTGCTGGAGAGCATCGTGTCGCAGCAGATTTCGGTGAAAGCGGCCGACGCGATCTTCAAACGATTCGTCGCTCTGTTCGACCCTAACAGGGGTGAGGTGAGCGGAGCAACGGCCGGTTATCCGGCCCCCGACGCGCTGCTGGCTAAAACCAACGAAGACCTGCGCGGGGCCGGTCTGTCGTCGCAGAAGGTAAATTACCTCAAAAGTGTGGCCGAATTTTCGCTCACGAATCGGCTGGACCGGCCTTATTTTGCGGAGTTGACGGACGAAGAAGTCGTACAATACCTGCTGCCCATCAAAGGCGTGGGTCGCTGGACGGTGGAGATGCTGCTGATGTTCGTGCTGGACCGGCCCGATGTGTTTCCGGTCGATGATCTGGTGATCCGGCAGAAGATTGTCCGGGCGTATGGCGATCAGTTGGAGGGACTAACGGGCCGGGTGCTGATCAAAAAACTGCACGAGCTTGCCGAACCCTGGCGACCGTACCGAACCACGGCCTGCCGGTATCTGTGGCGGTGGAAACCCGTTCCGGTTACGCCACCGGCTGTTTAGCGGTTTTTTTTAGCGCGGCTGTATCGGCCGCACACCCGCAGCCTTTGCCACACCCGGCATCCTTGCGGCTTACGGTCTGGTAAATACGCGTTGCCATGTAGCCGATGGCCCCGAGAAAGAGCAGGATGATGAGAAGCGTTTGCATAGGCGGTTTCACCTCCGCCCCGGCCCTTCTCTTGTTTTAGGAGAGGGGCCGGGGCGGTCCGCCGTTGCGGTGAGGTGGATACTACAAGAACATCTTTCTACACCCAGCCGTTCCGTTCGGCGAGTCGGTAGGCGTGCTGGTAATGGTGTTCGCTGTGCCAGGCGTAGAGCGCCATCACTTCTTCGAGTGTGTACGTCCGCTGACTGCCGGGGTGGTAATAGGTGCGAGCGTAGTCGGCTTCGGTCATGGCTTCGAGCACGGTTACCCAGCGTTGGTGCAGGTTGCTCAGAATAACCAGTGACGGAGCAATGGATAGTTTAGAATCGGCTAAGTTGGCCCACTCGCCTTCTTCGTAGGGAGAAATGGTCGGGTGCGTTTCGGTCAGGGCCAGTTTCGTACGGACGTACGCGTTCATGTGGCTGTCGGCGATGTGATGCACCAACTGCCGGATTGTCCAGCCACCGGGCCGGTAGGGCGTGTCGAGCCGGTCGTCGCTCCACTTGCCTACCAGTTCGGTGAGGTGATGGGGCATGGTGGCAATGACCGCAATGTGTTGCTGCGAATCGTCGGCGGTGTAGGTTTGGTCGGCCTCAAAGTGGCCGATGGGGTAACGCAGGGTATCGAGGTTTTCCATGAGTTAGTGGTTAGTGGTTTGTAGTTTGTCATCCTGAGGAACGAAGGATCTTCGCTACCAAGCCGCTAAGATCCTTCGTTCCTCAGGATGACAGAAAACCTATTGCCAGAACTTCTGAATTTCGCTTAATAAAACACCGTGGGCAGACCCTCCGGCTACCACGTCGCCCCGGAACAGAAATTCGCTGCCCCCGGCAAAATCCGTCACCCGCCCACCCGCTTCTTCGACCAGGAGCACCCCGGCCGCCATGTCCCACGAGTTGAGGTTGTACTCGTAAAAGCCCTCGAACCGACCGCAGGCCACATACGCGAGATCAATAGCCGCTGATCCCATCCGGCGCAGGCCGTGCGTTTGCTGCATCAGTGACTCTAGAATGCGCAGGTAATTTTGCATGCCCTCGAACCGGTAGTACGGAAAACCCGTCGCAATCAGGCTTTCGCCGAGCGTCATGGCGGGGGAGACGCTGATGGTTTCGGGAACTGCGTCGCCCATCTGAACAAACGCGCCACCACCCTGCCAGGCCGAAAAACACTCGTCGCGCGGGACATCATACACCACACCGGCAATGGATTTTCCGCCGTTGGCCAGGGCAACGCTCACGGAATAGACCGGCAGGCCGTGGATAAAATTGGCCGTACCATCCAGCGGGTCGATGATCCAGTTCAGACCCATCCGGTCGGCTTCGGTTTCTACGGTGCCCTCTTCGGTGATGAAACCGGCTTCGGGCAGGAGTTTGTGCAGCGCATCGACCAACTGCTTTTCGGTCTCCTTATCGACGTACGAAACCAGGTTGTTGACGTCTTTGTACTCGGTGGCGTTCCGGTCGAAGGCGCGGCTTTCCTGCCGGATAAACGCCCCCGCCTGCCGGGCAATGGTATTGATTTCCTGACTGAGAAGAGAGAGGTTCATGGGGATTTGTCAAACGGTCGTAACCGATTGGATTTCTGGTTTGGGTTTGAAACGGACCTGATAAAACGCCCGGACGTAAAGCGCGATGATAAACATGCCGTCGGCGGGGCCGGGTACTTTCGAGAACAGAAAGCCGAGTGCCAGCAACACCCCGAATACGCGGAAATAAGTGCCGAGATACCGCTGATTTTGGGGCCGGGTAACCCAGTAAATCAACGGGAAATGCAACGGAAACAACCACAGTATGGCCGGATTCCAGGCCGTTACGCCGTGGTCGGTAGCCACCCAGAGTAAAAATAGAATCCAGCCCGCCAGCCCCGAAATGCCGAACAGCAGCCGGTCCAGCCCCAGCCCGCGAACGCCCGTCTGGTAATGCCGGTAGGTGAGGTAACTGACGGCGATGAGTATTACCAGAAAGAAAAATTCGGGAATGGCCCAGAGGGGCGGTGTTTGCTTAATGACGTTTTGGGCTTTGAAAAGCACCTGTTCGCGGGCGACGAGCGGAACGGTTTGCCCGTTGGGTTGCAGCAGCGTAGCCGCCGACATCCGGTCGTGTACATTGTTGGGCAGGTACATCGACTCCGCAGCCGTTGTGACATGATCGGCCGGGCGACCCACCGCCAGGTTCATGCCGAACCGCGCCCAGGGTTTTTCGCCGAGGTAGTCGTTCATCCACTCCCGGTACGATTTTTTGCTTAGTTCGGCATCTTTGGCCGGGTTAAACCGCAGGCTGTCGCCACAAATCTGAATGATTCGGTTGGGCGGGCGGGTGGCGCAGTTGTCGTAATAAAATTTGTAGGCGTAGGTCCGGTTTTCGGGTTTGTAGTTCTCTTCCAGCCCGTCGAACAGGCGTTGTTTTTGCGCGGGGCTGAGGTTTAGAATCTGCTCCCGAACGGTGCGGTTTTCCATCTGCCAGCCGTACAGTTCGTCGTACAGCGGACTAACCGACAGTTGATAGGGGAGGGTACCCCGGATAAATTTGACGTAAAAATTATCCGCCCGAAAGTCAAACGTGCCGTAGCCGTAGAGCCGGTCCAGTCCCGACGGCTGATCGAACACCCGCAGCCCCAGATGACCAAAACTCGAATACAGTTCTTCGCCCGGCGCGACGGTAATCAGGCTGACCTGCGCCGAGGGCGAAAGCCGGTATTGGGCGTTCGCGCCCGAAAAGGTCAGCAGCAACAAAACGCCCGCAACAAGCTGGCGAAAACTATTCATCGTCTTCATCGTCGTCGGTTTCGCCGTCCTCGTCGGAACGGGCGTATTTGTTGCGTTTGCGGGCTTCGCGTTCAGCCGCCCGGTCAATCTCTTTGCCCTGTACACAGATAACGATCTCACCTTTTACCGTTTTTTCGGTAAAGTAAGCAATTATTTCGGTGAGCGTTCCCCGCACGGTCTCCTCGTAAATCTTCGTCAGTTCGCGCGAAACGCTGGCTTGCCGGTCCGGTCCGAACTGCTCCACGAATTGTTCCAGGGCTTTTATCAGCCGGTGGGGCGACTCGTAAAAAATCATCGTCCGTTCTTCGTCCGCCAGGGCATGCAACCGGGTTTGCCGCCCTTTTTTGTGGGGCAAAAATCCCTCGAACGTAAACCGGTCCGTTGGCAAACCGGAGTTCACCAGCGCGGGCACAAACGCCGTAGGGCCGGGCAGGCACTCGATGGTGATACCGTGTTTCAGGCACTCGCGCACGACCAGAAAACCGGGATCGGAGATGCCCGGTGTACCCGCGTCGGACACCAGGGCCATCGTTTTGCCCGCTTTCAATTGATCAATCAGCCGCTCGACGGTGCGGTGCTCGTTGAAGATGTGGTAACTCTGAAGCGGCTTACTGATGCCCAGGTGTTTGAGCAGAATGCCCGACGTGCGGGTATCTTCGGCCAGGATGGCATCGACGCTTTGCAGGATTTTTACGGCCCGCAGCGTAATGTCGTCGAGGTTGCCGATGGGCGTGGGAACGAGGTAGAGTTTCAAATCCGTAACCCAGACGCCCACGTCTGGTTTTTGTTGATTGCCGGGATACCGGCTGATGCCAGACGTGGGCGTCTGGGTTACGTTACACTAAACCATTTTATCAATCTGACCCGCCAGCGTGCGGTCTTTGTCGGTGACGGTGTTGCCCGCGTCGTGGGTATTTAGTTCGATGGTGACCTTGTTGTAAACGTTGGACCACCACGGGTGATGATCCATTTTCTCGGCGGCTAAGGCCACGCGGGTCATGAAGGCGAAGGCCGCACTGAAATCAGCGAAGACAAAGGTGCGCGTAAGTTTATTATCGGTTTCCTGCCACATGATTAGTCTGTCGTTTGTCGGGGTGCTGCACCGTTTTGAAACCCAACCCGGATAGCGTCAGTGCTTTACAAAGGTGCTACTTCTTGCCCGATTTTTTGAAGTCGGCGAGCGTTCCCGTAATAGTCGAGGCTATTGTACTCTTGTCGATCATCGGATTACCGCCTTTATCCACGATTTTGGCCGTAAAATAGACCTCGTACGGCGCGTCTTTCTTGTCGAACAACGCCTTGGGTAACAGACTCAGTGCCTTGCCGGGCTTCATCGTCACCGGAAACACAACGGGCGTAGTAGCCTGTTTTTTTATCAGTACCGGTCCGTTTGGGTCCCCCTCGCTAATCAGCTTTCCGTCGATTTTAACGGTGTAATGTACATCGGTCAGGTTGATCGAAAACTTGTTTTTGTTCAGGATGTTCACCTTCGCGGCTAAGTCCGTATGGCCCAGCCCAATATGCCCGAGGTCCAGGTCTTCCACCGTGATTTTGGGGATGTAGAGTATCGGCAGTTTTTTCACCGTCGTCACCGTAAACGTTTTCTCGCCCAGCAGGGGGACGTCCAGCGCGAACGAACTCCGCACGGTATAGTCCGTACTGTCGATGCCCTTGTCTTCGAGCCGTTTCAGCGTTTCGACGAACTTTTCGCCCAGCAGTTTAACGGGCAGCGTCACCACCGTACTGTCGCCGGATTTGATCGAAATTGGTTTTTTGTAGGCATCATGCATCACCTCCTGACCGGCAATAAACAGCGCGTAATCCAGTTGATGCGCCGTAAATGCCACCGGCAACGGATTGTCGATCAGCAAATGCACGTCCAGGTCGATGGCCTCTTTGCTGATGTTGGTGATGCTGACGTTGCTCATTTCCAGCCGGGGTTTGAGCGTATTGTCCTTCGGGTCGCCGGTGGCGGTGGCCCTGTTGGTTACCCGTTGGTACCAGATGTACGCACCAATGCCGCCAGTCAGCAGCAGCACGAAGACAATTATCCCTCCCTTTTTCATGTCGTTAGCGCGTTGAGTTGTTCGCTGTCAAACAAATTTAGACACGGCAGCGGTCAGAAAACCGATTGATAGGGGTGAGAAAGTAATGGATGGGGCGTCTAAAAAAAATAGTCAGCCGACTCCAACCCTTTGCCCGCTCACCGGCTCTACTCCATTAACTGGTTCACTTTATCCCTAAATAACAGCGTATGAAAGTTTCTAAAGCCCTGCTTCAGACCATTGCCGTCGCCCTGGCTGTAGCTACCGTCAGTTCGGCCTGCGAGGGAAGCCTCGTCAACCCCAAGAAAAAGGAACCGGAGAGCAAACCGCAGCCCTACGGTTGTCCGGGTTGTGGCTTAGGCTGATACCCAATGGCTACCATCCACGCATCCGTCGCCTGTAACGTCGATACCAACATCCTGCTGGCGTGTATGCCCCTGTTCGAGGCCGAAAAAGTGCAGGCCATCGAGTGGGCCTTCGATACCCTTTACCGGCACGATGCCCTGCCCGACTGGTTCGATGAATTGCTGCAAACGTTTGCCAGCGAAGGGCGGCTGATGGGTCACGGCGTCTTTTTCTCCCTGTTTTCGGGGCGGTGGCTGCCCGAGCAACAGGCGTGGCTGACGCGGTTGAAGTCCCTGTCAGCCGCCTACCGGTTCGACCACATCACCGAGCACTTTGGCTTTATGACGGGTGCCGATTTTCACAAAGGCGCACCCCTGAGTATTCCGCTCACGGCATCGACGCTGGCCATTGGTCAGGACCGGCTCCGGCGCATTCAGGAGGCAGGCGGGTGTCCGGTAGGGCTGGAAAATCTGGCCTTCGCCTATTCGCTGGACGATGTGAAACGGCAGGGCGATTTTCTGGAACGACTACTGGAGTCAATCAACGGATTTATTATTCTGGATTTGCACAACCTGTACTGTCAGAGCCGGAATTTCGGCCTGAGCGGAGCGGAACTCCTGGCCCTGTACCCCCTCGACCGGGTGCGGGAAATGCACCTCTCCGGCGGAAGCTGGAGCACGTCGCAGCAGGAACCCGCCCGGCCAATCCGGCGCGATACCCACGATGATGCCGTTCCCGACGCTGTTTTTGAGTGGCTGGACATGGCCATCGACCGCTGCCCGAATCTGAAATACGTAGTGCTGGAACAGTTGGGAACGGGTCTGGCTACGGCAACCGACCGGGAGCAGTTCGGCAACGATTTTCTCCGCATGGACCGAATTGTACAGGCTAAAAACGGGGTGCGGGATACTGCTCTCCCCAATCCATTCGGCCATTTAAACCGGCTACCGTCCGGGGTGTTGCCGCTGGAAGATGCCTGCCTGTATCAGCAGCAGCGCGAACTGGCGACTATTCTCGAAACGTCCGTTGATTACCGGGACGCTCAAACACGTTTGGCTGCGTCGGGTCTGGCTCAGTCGGCTTGGGAGATCGAACGGTGGGAACCGGCTATGCTGGAAACGGCCCTCGCCATCGCGCAAAAGTGGCAGCATGGTTTTGATTGATAGTATCTCCTTACAAACGGCTAACCTAAAAACAGTCCAATATGTATACCCGTTTTCTGCTTATTGTGCTCTTAGGCTTCGGGTCGGGTTGCCGCTCGTCCAATGATGTGGCTGTATTATCAACCGGCTCGGTACCGGCCGGGTGTGCTCAGTCCGGCGCCGTCGTTCACCAACTCAGCAACATAGCCGGCACGGTAGGGTATGGTCGGGATAACACCCAATTGACACTATCCTACTATGTGCCGGGTACCATCGACAGTCAATGGACGGGGGTAGTTTGTAACCTGCCCAATGAATACCGGGTGGTGGGTAAGCGAGTTACGTTTAGTGGTGAGTTCCGGGACGCCAAGGGTACGCTTTTACCCATATTTGGCGGAGAGGAGATGTATTATCTCTACCTGACGGACATCAAAAGCCGCTGAACTGCCTGTTGGCTGGTGGCTAACTGAAACCTTCAGTATTTTGGTAATGGTTGCGGGTAAGTTGGTGCAGGAACAATTATTCACTCGCCCGGTCTGCTCTTTGCGGCATTATCACCCTCTACGGCCAATGAAGACGCGCATGAAAGCAGTTGACGTATGCCAACTTCCGTAACTGTCAGCTCGTGTGATGGACTCGCAAACCGACTACCGCGCCAAAGTCCACGAGCGGAGTGCCGACTTTTGGAAATTCCGAATTATTGAAGGACACGTCTATTCACCTCGAAACGCCGGACAGTATGCCGGCGTTGTCTGATGTATACGAGGGGGGTAATGGAGGCCGCAATTATTTTTCCTGACCGGCGATCTGATCGACAAAAGTCGGCCAATAAATAGATCCCGAAAAAACACTGGCCCGGGTGGTGGGTTTACTATTGATCGCATAAAACCGACTCTCACGTATGAAAACTGTCTTACTGGCTTGCTGCCTGTTTATCGCCATCACGGGTTACGCCCAGACTATTCCCAAAGGCGCACGCGCCATCACCATTACCACTACCCTCTCTGATTCGGCAGCCTTTGAGAAAGCCGTAGCCCTGTTTAATGGCAAAGGCTACGTGGTGAACAATGCCAATTACCGCACCAACCGCATCATTACGGCAAATAACGCAACCCTGGGACCGTATACCATGCGCATTCTCGCCAGCATCCGCCACGGGGTAATTAGCCTAAAGGGCCAGTCATCGCTTCAGGATCCCGGTATGCGTCATGTAAACCGGCCGGTCGTGTATGATGCAAACAACACCGTGGATATCTCAAAAAAACTGTTTATCGAACTCAGCAAAATTGCCGAAACCCTAAAAGGGTCCATCGACGGAGCAACGCTGAAATACGTGATGGCAAGTCGGAAATAGAACGAGCTTCTGGAAATTTCGACTAATTGAGGGTCTCAACGCCAGCGTACTACACATTTCTAAATGTTGGACAGTACGCTGGCGTTACGGGTGGTTTATGAAGGATAGAGAAAACTGGAGTAATGTGATTGGCAGGCTCATGGAGTTACCAATTGCATAGGAGTGGACTATTTCGATGAATTTTTTCTTGCATCTTCTTGATATAATTCACCTCAATCTCATTTTAATGTCAGTTTTGCCGGTGGCACCCTCAACCCGTTCCTCGCCGTTTCTCGTTGTCAGTTCGTCACGGCAGGGGCTGTTGCGGACACAGGTTGATGAGATTGCCGGTTTGGTTGGCCTGACCGATAAAGAGATGGCGTTCGCCTTGAATATGACGCCCCGCAACCTGCACCGGCTAAAAGACGACCAACGCTTTGGCGTTGACGCTTCTGAGCGGTTGCTGTTGCTAAAAAACTTGCTCCTGCACGCCTTAGACACCTTTGAGGGCCGCAAAACCACCGTCCTGCACTGGCTGCGAACACCCATTCGGGAACTGGCCAATCAGGCTCCGCTTCAGTTGCTGGATACCGTAACGGGTTTCGGTTTGGTCGATGATGTGTTGGGACGGTTAGACTACGGCCTGCCCGCCTGAACGAATCCATGCCTACCGTTTATCGCATCATCCGGGACAACTACCGCGATACGCCTTTATCCGCCGAAGGCAGCCGACTGTTTGGTGGTCGCTGGAATCCAAAAGGCATTGCCCGGTCCGCCGTCGCGGTCTTATATGCCACCTCAACGCCGGAGTTAGGGTTGGTTGAGACCCTGGCCCATGCACCAGCCATCCGCTACGAAGAACTGCCCACCTACTGGGTGTTTTCGCTCGATGTGCCGACAGACATTCGTTATTACAAGCGCGACGAACTACCCGATTACTGGCAGGACGATACCTACGACCGAACCCAATACTGGCTGAAAGACTGGTTAGTGCAACCCGACTCGCTGGCTGTTGCGGTACCGTCGGTGCTGGTGCCGCTATCGTACAACATCATTCTTCACCCGTCTCACGCCCTGTTCGACCAAATCCGGGTGCTCGATCAGGAAATCCAACCCATCGACCGTCGGCTCTGGCGACTGCCTGAATGAGATGATGTTGCGGAGAGCGTGGCAACGCGTAGGGATTGTGGCTCAGATGCTGCGGTTATTTTCTTAGTTTTGGTCTGCTTATAATCCATTCCATGACCGCTCAGGAGAAGAAAGCATACACGTTTGGAGAGTACGAAGAGTTGGAACGCGCCGATGGTGTTCGGTATGCCTACTACGACGGGGAAGTGGTAGCTATGGCAGGCACGACCAAGCGGCATAACCTGATTGTACAGTCATTATCGCGGTTGCTGTACCCAATTTCCTGCCAGAAAGGGTGCCGGGTTTTCGCCGAGAATGTAAAACAGAAATTGACGACGGGCCAGCAGTACGTTTATCCTGACCTCATCTATACCTGTGACCCCGGCGATTTAGCCGATGACTCCGCAACGATTGTGCATTCGCCAAGTCTATTAATTGAGGTGCTGTCAAAATCCACGGAAGACGAAGACGCGCACGAAAAACGGCTGAAATATTTCAAACTGCCCTCGTTGCTGGCTTACGTAATGATTTCGCAAACCGACTACCGCGCCGAAGTCTATGAGCGCAGTGCCGACTTCTGGAAATTCCGAATTATCGAAGGGCCGGACGCGCTTATTCACCTCGAGACGCTGGACATTACGCTGGCGCTGACTGATGTGTACGAGGGGTTGTGATGGATGCTCCGGTGGTAGCAACTGACCGGAAAATGCAGTATTATCGCATTGGGCAACATAAATCCACTTATACAACAGTTTTTATATCATGAAATTTACTTCACTGATTATTTGGCTAAACCTAGTGCTTTGCTTTCAGACTTACTGTCAAAGTCGCCCATACACTAAAATTTATATTACAAATTCTCCTCCTGGTCTGCGCACAACATTGGCCCCAAATACCCCACTTGACGTTAGTTTTAACTCCTTAGCAAGCCAACTGGGATATACCTTACTGGAAACTGATCTCGATAGTTTAGGCTTAATACTGTCTAACAATAAAACTATATGTATGCGGATAGAACCCGGTAAAGTGTATTTTTATATGTATGTCAGAGGGGAGTACAAAGCCTTATCGGAAGATGCGTTTTGGACAACTCAAGCATTGTGCTCGAACCAGGCAACATCTCCAAGAAGCTTTCCCCATTATAGGCTAACGCGGCGATCTGGAGTGGTCGAAATTAAGGATAGTAACAATTAACATAAATTTAGTTATGAAACATAATCAGAAAAGATACCATAATCCTCGCTTAGTATAGCTTTCACTACTACACCGGCGAAACGGGTCGAAGGTTATCCAACCTTTAAACGGTATAACCGTCAAACTTGGCGAATCATTTACTTCATTTTCACCACCGTGACGCCTACGCCACCTCGCTCGATGTGCTCGTCGGCCATCGCGCCGACTTCCTTGTAGCTGCGCAGGTGATTGCGGACGAGTTGGCGCAGGATGCCGTCGCCTTTGCCGTGCACGATGCGGAGTTCGGGGTAGCCGAGCATAGCGCGTTGTCGATGAAATGATCCAGTTCGACCATCGCTTCTTCGCCCCACACTCCAGTCATCCTCAGACTTACCTTTATTTATTAGCACCTGACAAAAGGCACGTCAACCACAACAGGCCATTACTGAGAAAAAAGACAATCGTTGCGAGGGAATAAGCAAGTATTCGGTAATCAAAATACTTACGCGTAATCGACAGAAAAGTAAAGTAGCCGGTTAGATAGGCAAATCCACCAGTTACCACGATCAACCATATCATATACAAGAACGTCATTACCGGATGGACCGCTTTTGGTGGGAAAACGATCAGATTAATTCGCCCCCAAGCGTAACCAAAGATAATAAGAATGACTGGCGTTAACCATGACTTTATTAAAAAGCTACCCACCGTTTAAACTATAGATTTAGTGTCAATGCTGATGTCCATAACTTTTTGGTAGTCCTAAACTTGTAATGACAGGTTGTAACGAGTCACTATAAACTTAATTGCGTTGACATGACGATCCAGTTTTTTAGAGAACGATAGACTCAAACGAACTAAACGGGAGCAACGTTGCCGCAGGGTACAGAAAAA
>JBBQLG010000031.1:0-46512 GCA_038327655.1 Cytophagales bacterium | reverse complement strand
TTCCTCCCGCACCGGCGGACCGGTCAGGATGACAAAAACTACCTCCTTTGTTCTGCTCTACATATACAAAACCATGAAGCCCAAACATCGTCATAATAATCCGCGTGCTATCAGCTAAAGCGTGGCTCTTTTTCGTTCTATTAAACGACTATCCGTTTGGTTAAGGTTATGCGCTTACTCTTTGTTCTCCCCTTTCTGACGCTCACGGCCTGTAGTATTACCCAGCCGTCGCAGCGTGGTCTGTCGGCCGATCCGCAGTCGGCCGACCGGTCCAATCCGTACGGTACCGATCGTAACCGCAACACATCCGCCCAACCGAATCGCGGGACGGCTACGGCTCAGCGACCGGCCAGTGCCCCGCCCACCGTGGTGAGTTCGGTTAGTACGCCCGCTGCCAAAACTACCGACTGGTCGGTCATTGCCATACGCGGCCGATTTCTGAGCATCGACACCTCAACCGTGCGGGTTTACCTGAGTCTGACCATGCAACGGCCCGATACACTCTCCGGGCAAGCACCCACGCGGGTAGATGATCTCACGAGCCATTTTATTACCAATTATGTGCTTTACCCCGACTACAGCACCCGCGAACGGCTCGGCTACGGCAATGTAGCCCTGTCGGCTCAGAACGTGATTCGCGAACCAACCGATGAGGCTGGTGAGCATTTCATGGTATCTTTCGATGTAAAACGCCCGGCCACGACCGCTACGGCCTTATTACTGACCGAAATTACCGAGACCAGCACCGGCAAAAAATCGCTGAACGACCTGCCGCTTCGGTTCTCGACCCCGCGCCTGAACGACCGGTTTACCCTGTTCGATGCCAACGGTCGGCTGCCGAAACTACGGAACTTCGCCACGGTGAACGATACGCTCGTGATTCGGGATGTGGCCGGTACCAGTAAGCCCCTGCACGTGATTCGCTACCGGCACGAATTCGATCCGGCATCGTCACCCATGAACCTGGCCTCGCGCCCGGCTCCCAAAGCCCTCACGGTCGATTCGTCGCTGACGATTATGACCAACCAGCCGTTCCGGTTACCAGCCGAAGGCCTCTACTTTTTGCAGGACGACACCACAGCGGCTACCGGCATTGGTTTACTGATCGGTGATGATCGTTTCCCGAAAATGACGCAGCCGGCTAAATTAAGCAAGCCGGTATTGTACATGAGTACCAGCCAGGAAACCAGCGAGTTAACCAACTCAACGGATGTAAAAAAAGCCCTGGATCGCTACTGGCTGAGCCTGATGTCGGGCAATGAAAACGTGGCGAAGCAGGCTATTCGAACGTATTACAAGCATGTCGAAGAAGCCAACCTGCTGTTTACGACCTACAAAGAGGGCTGGAAAACGGATAAGGGCATGATCTACATTATTCTCGGTGCCCCCGACCGTGTACAGCGCAGCCGCGACCGCGAAGTATGGGTATATTCGCGCCGGGCTACGACGTCCGAGCTTAATTTTACGTTTAATAGAAAACCCAATCAATTTGTCGATGACCATTACGAGCTGGTGCGCTACGCCGAATACCAGCCGATTTGGTACCCGATTGTCGAAGCATGGAGAACCGGAGCAATTCACGAGTAAACCGATTTCAGGGCCACAAACCCCGCCCCACTTTCAAACCCGAGACCGACGAAATGGTCTTCGGGGTACAGTCGGTACTCGAAACCCTGCGCTCTGGTCAGGAGATCGACAAGCTGTTCATGGAGAAAGACCTGAGCAATCCTGAGATTCAAAAATTGGCCTTTGAACGCCGGGTGACGATTCAGCGGGTGCCGGTCGAGAAGCTGAACCGCTTCACGCGGAAGAACCATCAGGGCGTCGTCTGCCTGATTTCGGCCATCAACTACGTCAAGTTATCGAACGTTATTGCCGACGTGTTCGAGCGGGGCGAAATGCCGTTTCTGCTGATTTTAGACCGCATCACCGACGTGCGCAACTTCGGGGCCATTGCCCGCACGGCGGAGTGCGCCGGGGTGCAGGCCATTGTGATTCCGGCGAAACGGGCGGCAATGATCAACTCCGATGCTATGAAAACCTCGTCGGGCGCGTTGAACCACATTTCGGTCTGCCGCGAATACGATTTAGCCGCGACCATCACCTACTTGCAGAATTCGGGCGTACGGGTAATTGCCGGTACCGAAAAAACGAATAAATCGCTGTTCGTGACGGACCTCACCGGCCCGGTCGCTTTTATTCTGGGGTCGGAAGAAGACGGCATCTCAGACGAGTTTCTGGCCCTGTGTGATGATTCGGCCAAGATTCCGCTCATGGGGGCGGTCGAGTCGCTGAACGTGTCCGTCGCCACGGGCATCGTGCTCTACGAAGCCGTCCGTCAGCGCATCGAAGCCAACCGCTCCGACGGCATCATCCGGGCGTTGTGAATGAGTAATATCAGCCCGCCGTTTTAACGGTGGGTTCACGACCAGATTCGCACTTTATTCTTTAACCATTTCAACGGTTTCTGGCTGATGAAGACGGTTGGATGGTACATACCTTCCCACGGCTGAAGCCGTGGTCTGATAGCTTTCAAACCCTGATTCCCTTCCCTGAGCAGGTGACTTAAGTCACCTGCTCAGGGAAGGGAATCAGGGTTTTTTCGTACATTTCCGGTACTATTTCGGCTTCAGATTGTATGAAACAGATACTACTTTTCGCCCTCGTCTCCTGCCTTTTCGTCGCGGTTGCCTTTCGCGGCCCATCTCTTCGCAGTGCGGTAGACGATCCCCGTAAACCGGCACCCGATGCGTACCGGGGATGGTCGGAATACCTCGGCGGACCCGACCGAAATCACTACTCCTCGCTGACGCAAATTAATACCGGCAACGTGCAAAATCTGCAAATCGCCTGGACCTACGCGGCTCCCGACAGCGGGCAGATGCAGGTAAACCCGATTATGGTCGACGGCGTGTTGTTCGGCGTGACGGCCACGGTACAGGCCTTTGCACTCGATGCAGCTACGGGTAAAGAAATCTGGCGGTTCGGTAATGGGCTGAAAGCCTGGCACAGTACCAGCCGGGGCGTGGCGTACTGGTCGGATGGCAAGGCGGATAAACGGATTCTGTACACCATCGGGCCGGACCTCTACGCGCTGAATGCCGTAACGGGTCAGAAAATCGTGACCTTCGGCGACAGCGGCAAGGTTAGTTTAGCTGCGGGACTGGGCAAACAGGCGGCCACTAAGTTTGTCATCTCCAATACACCCGGTACCATCGTCAATGATTTGATCGTGATGCCATTGCGGGTGGACGAAGGGGCCGAAGCCGCACCGGGTTACATTCAGGCGTTCGACGTCAGGACGGGAAAACTGGCGTGGGTGTTTCATACCATTCCGCAGCCCGGCGAGTACGGTTACGAAACATGGAACCCCGACAACCACAAAAATACTGATGTGGGCGGGGCCAACTGCTGGGCGGGCATGGCCGTCGACCGCGCCCGGAACATCATTTACGTCCCTACCGGTTCGGCGGCTTTTGACTTCTACGGCGGCAACCGCAAGGGGCAAAACCTGTTCGCCAACTGTTTGCTGGCCCTCGATGCCCGCACCGGCAAACGGCTCTGGCACTACCAGTACATTCACCACGACATCTGGGACCGTGATTTGCCCGCCCCGCCGAACCTGATTACCCTGACCCGCAACGGCCCGGATGGCAGGCCCCGAAAAATTGACGCGGTGGCGCAGATCACCAAAATGGGAACGGTGTTCGTCTTCGACCGGGTGACAGGTACGCCCCTGTTCCCGATTCGCGAAATGCCGGTTCCCGTCTCGACGCTGGCGGGCGAAAAAACGTGGCCCACGCAGCCCATGCCGCTAAAACCGGCTCCGTTTGTGCGGCAGACCATGACCGAAGCCGACATCAACCCCAACGCCAGCAACCGCGATTCGCTGGTGGCGGTGTTCCGGCAAATGGGCAAGCGGTCGTTTGAACCATTCACCAAAAACATGACCCTGTCGCTGCCCGGCACGGATGGCGGGGCCGAATGGGGCGGGGCGGCAGCGGACCCGCAGGAAGGTATTCTGTACGTCAATGCCAATGAAATGGCGTGGATGTTCCAGTTGGTCGACTCGCCCAAACCCGACGCCCTGGCGCACCTCAGCGCGGGCGAACGCGTTTACACCGTGAACTGTGTGGGTTGCCACGGCCCCGAACGCAAAGGCAACGCCAAAAGCGGCTATCCATCCTTAGTGGGTATCGGACAGCGACGCGACCGCGCTTATGTAACCGACATTGTAGGCCACGGCAAAGGCATGATGCCGGGCTTCACGCAGTTGTCGGACGGCGAAAAAGACGCCCTGACCGCCTTTCTGTTCGGTCTGGAAAAGCCGGGGGACCGTCCCGCCATCGCTACGAAAGCGAAGCCGTTCGTACCCTATAAAGTAACGGGCTACAACAAATTTTTGGACGCAAAGGGCAACCCGGCCTTAGCGGCACCCTGGGGAACGCTGAACGCCATTGACCTCAACACGGGCGAATACCGCTGGAAATTACCATTGGGTGCATCGGGCGGCAGTAGCACCCAAACAGGAACCGAGAATTACGGCGGGCCGGTCGTGACGGCGGGTGGACTGCTGTTTATTGCGGCCACGCCGGACGGGAAATTCCGGGCGTTCGATAAAAAGACGGGAAAATTACTGTGGGAAATAACCCTGCCCGCAGCCGGATTTGCCACGCCCAGCACCTACGAAATGGGCGGTAAACAGTTCGTGGTCATTGCCTGTGGTGGTGGTAAACTCGGCACGAAAAAGGGAAATCAGTACGTAGCCTTCGCCCTCCCCAAAGGCCAGTAACCGACTGTTTTAGGCCATTCAGAATGATTTTGGGTGACGCGTAACGAGGGATAACGTCTGATTTAACCAGACAATGATGCTCCAATGCCGGTGCATCGGCTCACCTTGCCTTCAATAATGTGAAGCGGTTCAGCATCCACACCCTTTGGCATGAATAGAATAAAATTACTTTACTGGTCTGTTCGCAGATGGACCTGGGAACTCTTAAAAGAGCCAGCCGCCCGACTGGCTAAGTTAACAGGCCATACCCTGCTCAATAAACCCCAGACGATCGCGTACCTGAGCAACTACCGATTGGCTACGTTGCCCGCGAGCCGTTGCATCCTGCCCGAAGTAAGAGACGTTGCCGATCCGTCAAAAATCATTCACCGGGAAGAAAGAGTCAGGACCGCCCCATCCCACGTCTGGCAATATACGTCCGCGGATAAACCAACAGTGGTGCTTCCCTGTGGCCTGCTGAAAACGGGCCATACGGTGCTGAACACGGACTACTGGAACTACGACGCCCTGCCAAACATATTCCGGCCTAAAAAACGAAGTCAATACCAGGCTTACACCCTGCTGGCTCCGCTGGGACATTATTTCGATGGCGATAAATTTGTCGGTTATTACGATTTCATCTTCCTGATAGCGGCCAAACTGTGTCGCCTGAAAGAATACATGCCCGACAGCGCATTCCGGGAAGCCGTTGTTGCCTATCCGTTAGTTCACGCGACCTACGAACGGGAGTTTCTTCAGTTGATGGGGTTCGGGCCGGACCGCATTTTCGACAGCCGGTTAACGGCCGTTCACGCCGAGGTCTGCTACATTGGCAGTCACGACAACTGGATGCATCAGAACCTCGGCGACATTCTGCTCCTCAAAAAACACCTTGAGCCGCTGATTCAGACCCCGCGCACCGGGCAACACCGCATTTACATCAGCCGCGTCGGCCGCCGTCGCGTGCTGAACGAAGCCGCCCTGATTGACCTGTTGACGCAATACGGCTTTACCATTATTGAGGATAAACCCCGATCGCTGACAGAGCAATACGCCATCTACCACAATGCGTCGTTTATCATCGGTCCGCACGGCGCGTCGTTCACGAATCTGCTCTGGTGCGAACCGGGTACACAGGTGCTGGAGTTGTTCGCGGCTCAGTTTGCGCCCACGCACTTCGTGTATTTGTCCGAACTAATGGGACTTCGTTATTCGGCCTATTGCCAGGATGCTGATCCCAGAGTAGACTATGCGGCCATTAGTGCCAATATTTCGGTTTCTATTCCCGACCTGCAACGGTGTTTGGATACTATGCTTGGCGGAAAAACCTCCACGCTCCTGCCCACCACCAACGCCATGTAGTCTGTCGCCCGCTAACGTTGGCCCAGACGCAGACGATCAACAGCTTTTACGTCACAGAATCAGCACGACTGTTCCGGCAATGATCAGGACCGCGCCGATGGCCGTTTTCAGCGTCAGGGTTTCGCCCAGAAACAATACGGCGAGGACAATGGCGATGGCCACGCTCAGCTTATCGACCGGGGCCACCTGCGACACCTTACCGAGTTGTAACGCCTTGAAATAGCAAATCCACGACAACCCCGTTGCTACCCCCGACAGGACCAGAAACGTCCAGTTGCGCCCCGTCAGGTCGGGCAGGCCGGTGTAGGCACCCCGCGCAAAAACCAGTGCCCAGGCTACGACCAGAATCACGATGGTCCGAATGGCCGTTGCCAGATCGGTGTTGACACCGGTAATGCCAATTTTAGCCAGAATGGCCGTTAAGGCGGCAAAAAGAGCCGATAAAAGGGCGTAGATCCACCACATCGTTGAACGGTTTAGGGGAGTAAGTACCAGAGGCTACAAAAGGTTTTACGAAACCCACCAAATGATTTGGCGGGCCGTTTTACTGTGTGCTTACTGAGCCGTCAGCACTTTTTTCATTTCATCGGCGACCAACTGATTACCCGCTTCGTTGAGGTGGACGCGGTCGGTGGTCAGGATGCCCCGGTCTTTGTTGTCGGGATTGTGCTGGAGGTTATACGCCAGAAACACTTTTCGCAGGTCACAAACGGGCAGTTTGTATTTAGCGGCCAACTCGCGGATATAAATCGCATACTGGTTCAGATCGCCGTCCTGTTCATTGGAGTAGTCGGTTTTCTCGCCGATGGCCGCCGGGGTACACAGAATGACGCGCGCGTTGGCGGCCTGCAGTTTTTTGATCGTCGCGTCGTAGAACTTCACGAATTTGTCGGGGTCCGTGCCGGTGCCTAAGGTGCGCTTGTGCCACACGTCGTTCACGCCCACGTACACAACAACGACATCGGGTTGTTTGGCCAGCACATCATCGTCCATCCGCAGGAACAGATCGTAGATTTTGTTGCCGCCAATGCCCGCCCCAATCAACTCATACTGGTCGGCGGGCATTGCTTTTTTGAGCTTGTCGACGTAGCCGCCCGGCTGAACGCCCTGCTGTGTGATAGAGTCGCCGAAGAAGATAATGCGCGTTGGTTTGGCAGTGGTCAAAGCGAACAGGGCAAACAGGAGGCTGAGTGCAAACAGTGTTTTCATAAGTAAGTGCGTAGGTTGAAGAATTTATTTGCAGATAAAATCGGATTGATTTTATCAGGCTGAAGAATGAAGTCCCTTTGATACCTGGCCTCTAAGAAGCTTCATTCTTCACCATGATAAAATTTATTTTCGGAGAAACGCCCGTGCGTCGGCTGCGGTTTGGACCGGAATCTCTTCCATCGGCACATGACCGGCGTTGGGATAGACAATGAGCGTATCGTGGGGAAGTTCCCGATGAAAACGCCCGGCTACCGCTACCGGAATCAGGTCATCCTGCTGCCCCCACAAAAGTAGCGTCGGCTGCCGGATTTGCCCAATTTGTTGCCAGACCGAATCCAATGGCGTTTTGCGGGTAACGAACCAGTGCCGGTTGCCCGCCCGGCGGGTCATATCGGCGTACTGGCGCACCAGTGCCTCGGTCACTTTGGTATCGTCGGCGTACACATTTCTAAGGCTGGAGCGAAACAGTCCGTCGGGCGTGAACATGGCCAGCACACTGCCCAAACCCGGTATCTGCGCCAGCCGGAAACCAATCGGAATGGATTTCGGCGTGAACGGATAACCGGACGCGTCGATCAGGATTAACTTTCTGACCCGGCCGGGATCGCGCAGGGCCAGGTGCCAGGCAATGTTGCCCCCCAGCGAATTACCCGCTACATCGCAGCGTTTGACGGCGAGCCGGTCCAGAAAATCGCTCAGGAAATGGGCGTAATAATCGGCTGTTATCGTGCTGTACGCTGCGGAACCGGGCATGGGTGGTCCCGTCAGGGCGTAACCGGGCAAATCCAGCCGAATCAGTTTATGGTCATTTTTCAGCGCGTTTACCCAGCCATCCCACGTCAGCAGCGACGAACTGGTGCCGTGAATAAGCAGCAACGGCACCGAATCGGCCGGGTTGCCCTCGATCCGGTAATGCACCGGCATGCCGTCGATGTCGATAAACTTCGAGACGGGGGGTGCGTACGTCCGGCGCAGCGTTTCGACGGGAATATCGGGCCGGTAAAGGGCCACCCCTATTCCCGTCACAATCAGCAGGAGAACCAGCAAAAATCGACGGCCATTTTTCATCCCAGGACGGCGTTTAAAGCCAGCACTCCCAGCAGGCCAACAATCGACACGATGGTTTCCATGACCGTCCAGGTGCGGAGGGTTTCGTTGATGGTCAGGTTAAAATACTCTTTAAACAGCCAGAAACCACCGTCGTTGATGTGCGAAAACATCAGGCTGCCCGACCCAATGGCCAGCACCATCAGTTCGGGACTCGCGTGATTGGCCTGAAGCAGTGGCAGAATGATACCCACCGTCGTCAGGCCCGCCACCGTGGCCGAACCTACGCACACCCGAATGATGGCCGCCATGCCCCAACCCAGTACAATGGGCGAAAACGGCAGCGTAATCAACCGTTCGCCAATGTATTTGCTCGTCCCCGAATCGTTGAAAATCTGCTTCAGGGCACCCGCGCCGGCAATAACCAAAAGAATCGGCGCGGCTGCTTTGATGGCTTCTTCGAGTTGCTTCATCGTCTTTTTCATGGTCAGTCCCCGCCGAATACCGAGCGCGTACACCGCCACTAATACTGAAATCAGCATACCCATGTAAGCCTCCGACAACAGCGCGACGAGGCTACCCAAGAGTGTGTCGGTCGGAAAAACGCCTTTGAGCGGTCCAAAAACGGTGAGTAGTACGACTGGCAGCAGGGCCACAAAAAAGCTGATGCCCACGCCCGGCAACTCATTGTCGGGCACCGTGCTGAGACTAAAAAGCGTGGGGTCCGGTTTGGGGTTGAAGCGTTTGAGCGTTCGGCCAAACAGGGGTCCGGCAACGATAATAGCCGGAATGGCGACGATGATGCCGTAGAGCAGCGTCTTGCCGATGTTAGCCCCCAACTGCCCGGCAATAGCGGCCGGTGAAGGGTGGGGCGGTAAATAACCGTGCGCCACCGACAGGGCCGACAGCATGGGAACGGCCACCGTGAGCAGAGGGAGCCGGGCGGAAGTGGCGATGCTGAAAATCAGGGGCACCACGATGATAAAACCGGCATTATAAAACAGCGGAATACCGATGATGAACCCCGCCAGCGCGAGTCCCCACTGAATGTTTTTGATGCCGAACCAGCCGATGAGCACGTTGGTGATGCGCCGGGCGGCTCCGCTTTCGGCCACCAGCCGCCCCAGCATGGCTCCGAAACCAATAATGAGTACCAGATCGCCGAGGGTGCCGCCAATACCGGTCTGAATGGATTTCCCCACCGCCGGTACCGCCATGCCCGACGCCAGTCCAATGCCGATAGACACCAGCACAAAGGAAATGAACGTGTCTAAATGAACAACGGCAATCAGAATGACCAAGATCAGAATGCCCGCTAATGTCAGCAGAATTGGCATAGAATGGGAGAATCTATCAGCCCACGACTTAAGTGGGTAGGTGTTGACGGTGGGGGCTATAGTACCGACCGGGATGATAAAGTCAGTTTCAATACGTTTTCTACTTCATCGGCCAGCGCATTGGTCACGTCGAAGGGCACCACGTACAGCGGCAGGGTTGGGTCATACCCGAACAGATTCAGCGGTTGGGTAAACGTTGCGCTGGCGGGGTAAATCAGTACCAGCCGGGTAGCCCCGTATTTCTTGCCATAAGCGTACAACTGGTACAGATCGGCCTGTTCGATGCCGTACGTCCCCGCCGACTCCCGCCCGTCGATGGCTTTCCACTTGGTATCCAGCACCACTAATTCACCCCGTCGGCGCAGCATCAGATCAGGACGGAGCCGGAAACGCGGACCACCCTCATGGTCGTCGATCAGGTACGCCGACGATCCCTGAACGATCAGTTCATCGCCGGGTTGTACGGCCCGGCGAAACCCGGCGGCCACGTATTCCTCAAATACGCGCTCCATCGGAAACAGCAGGGCCATGTTCAGGTGCCGACCCGCCGGTGGGCCAAACGCCCGATTCAGGAGTAAGACTTCTGCCCACCGCAGTACCGGCGTGTACCGCGCCAGCAGCCGATTGTCCGGGCGGGATGCCTTCAGGTCCGCAGCCACCCGAACCGACGCGGGCACCTCATCCAGCGCGAACAGCAACTGCCGGATGCGGGTCTGATTGGGCAGTGTCCGGGCGCGGAGGCTGACAAACAATAGGCACGATTTCAGAAGTCGGTTGGGTGGAATATCGGCGGTGAAGTCATCGTACTCAACGGCGAAGCGTTCGGCATGACAGGTATTTTGGCGAAGTTGTTCGGCGATCTGTAGTTTGCCCCGCACCACGGGCAGCATCGCCGGGGTTGGCACGTAGGCCCGTTGCAGCCCCTGCGCCACAAGCGGGGCTACCTCATCCAGAAACGCCGTAATCAACACTTCCCAGAGCGGCAACCGGGCGACCTGCTGATGCGCCGTGCCCACCTGCCGAAACGGGCTGTTGCGCAGGTAATGCAGCATCCGAAGCAACGCCAGCCGCATGGTCCGGGTCGATACCGGTAAAGAACCCGGTGCCGCAATCTTCGGTAAAATTTCCAACTGCGTCCGATTGCGGGTTTCAAGCAGGCCGACGTACTGTTTAGCCCGCAGTATTTCCCGTCCTTTTTGCAGCGAAAAGATCAGTATTCCATCCACGTCCGGTTCCGACGCGAGTTGTTTCAGCGCATCGAAAGCGGCATCGGGCAGGAACAGTTCGGCCGGTGAACTCACACTGCCGGGCGTGTCGGACAGCCGGCGAATCACGCCAAATTCAACAAGGGTGTACGTGTTTCCCACACGGCAAATTACCCAAATTCAGCGCGTGATGCATCTGCCCGGCGATGTAAAACCAGGCAGTAGACCCAAAAAAAGCCCGCCAACAGTCCGACCATTGGCGAGCGTTGGTACCCGGCGAACACCGCAGCTACCACGGTTTCAAGCAGCTATTTACCGTCCTCAGGGTTTTAGGCCACTGGTTGCGGCCTGGCGAACAGCGTTTTGGGGAACATAGCACGGCATAGAATCCTCCCAGAGACTGTCGGTCAGGGGGCGTTTATTGGTTCCATCCGCGTCCATGATCCAGATAACACCGTAGGGCTGAAAGGTATTGTCGCTCAGGGCGGCTTCTTCTTTAAAGCCGTATTCGCCACTGTCCCAAAGGATTCGCTTCCCGTCGATAGTCCAGACGGCGTGGGCATCGTTAGTGGGTACAGTAGTAAGCTGTACCAGCCCGGTGCCATCGGGTTTAATAGTGAACAGATCAAAATTACCGTTATCATGCTGGCGGGTGAACAGGATTTTCGTGCCGTCGGGCGACCAGTACGGCACGTTGTCATAGTCATTGGTCAGCACCTGAACCACCCGGTCGCCAACGTTCATGATGCGTAGCCCGTGCTGATTATTGCCCCAGACCCGGTATACTACCTGCCTGCCATCGGGTGACCAACTGGGAAAACCGGCGTTGGGCGTACCATCGGTCAGGTCCGTCAGGCCGGTACCGTCGCGTTTGACCAGCATCAGTTTAGCCGACTGCGTTTCACGACTTTTCAGGAAACCGCCAAAGCCAAACACAACCTGCTGACCATCGGGTGACCAACTCGGCGCAAAGGCAGCACCCGCGCCTTTCGTATCAAAAATGCGCACTTTGTTTGACCCGTCGGCGTCCATAATGGCGATGGATGAGTTATCGTTTTTCTCGGTCAGAAGCAGTTTACCATCGCTCGAGAAACTGGGAAACACATCGGTGTACCGGTATTCGTAATTGGGGTCCCAGCTATAGAGCAGTTGGTTTTGCGTCCGGGGTTGCCAGTCCTGCTTTTCATACACGACCAGCCGACCATCGGGCGACCAATTTGGCGAACGCAGTTTTCTTTTAACGGCGGTGCCGTTGGTGTAGCCGATGCCCTCGTTGGGACCGGCTTTGGCTAAGTAACCGATGTTGTCGGGACTAACGTACTGGGGCAGGAGTTTCAGACCGGGGCCACTGGTGTGCACCTGCCGCTCGCCCGTATTCACATCCACCGATATAATCTGCGACGTCGCTTTAGCGGCCCCAAAGCCACGAGCCGCCCAGGTTGTTTCGACGGGCAGTTCATAAAAAACGACCCGTTTACCATCCGGCGACCACTTGGGCGACCCCGAGCAGACACTGTCCCGCGAGAGTTTACGTAACCCCGTACCGTCGGGTTTCATCACGTAGATACGCAGTTCCTGAACGTGCTCCCAGCCTTTGCCGTCGCTGTGTCCCTTCCACTCGGTCGTGCGGTCTGATGCAAACGCCAGCCACCGGCCATCCGGCGACCACGAAGGCCGAAAGTAGCCGTTAGGCTTGTTCTGTTCGCCCGCGAGCGGAGCCGTCAGGCTGCGGAGTTTGCGGGTCTTGAGATCCAAAAGCCAGACATTGGCCGTGTGCTGGTCGCGGGTCGACATGAAGGCGAGTTGGGTACCATCGGGCGAGAGAGTGGCCTGATCGTCCAGGGCGGCACTGTTGGTGAGTTGTTCCAGCCCCGTACCGTCGGGGTGAACGCGGTAGATATCGGCCTGACCGTCGCCCGCCCGTTCCGACGTAAACACAATCCACTTACCATCGGCCGAGAAGGCAGCGTGATAATCGAACGTATTGGCCGCGAACAGTTTACGTTCGTTCGTACCGTCGGCATTGGCTATGTAAAGCCCGGACGATGATGGACTGATGCGATTCATCAGCATGACGGATTTTTTGCCCGAACTTCTTTTGGAAGCTACGGACGGAGCAGGCTGGGCTACGGCACTAACGCCCAGGAGCATCAGCAGGTAAATGATAGATAACTTCGTTGTCATAATACGTTTTGTTTAGAGTCGTCGCGGGTCCGGCGGGGCCAATACCACCCGGATCAGCAACGGGGCTATCCCAAAGTTGGCCAACTGGCACACCCCGCGAAAAAAAATCCGGCTGACTCCCCGATTCGGGGAGTTAGATGCCCGCTTTACCCAGTTAAATGCTGTTACTGCGTAACTTTACTCTATGTTTCGTCTCGCCCCCACCCTACCCTTTTCGCAACTCCAGCCGTCGTTCGAGGGGGAGTTGTATTTTGATTCGTCACCCGAACACACTGCCCAGCGGATGCTCTACGCAACGGATGCCTCGGTGTATCAGGAGATGCCAGTAGCCGTTGCCCTGCCCAAAACGACCGAGGACATCAAACGCCTGATTCGCTTCGCCAAACAACACAGCCGGGCGGGTGCTCCCGTTGGGCTGATCCCACGGGCGGCTGGTACGTCATTGGCCGGGCAGGTGGTTGGCAACGGCATTGTGGTTGATATTTCGACGCACTTCGGGCAGATTCTGGAAATAAATGCCGATGAACGGTGGGTACGCGTACAGCCCGGTGTGATCCGCGACGACCTGAACGCATTCCTGAAACCGTACGGCCTGATGTTCGGGCCGGAAACGTCCACGGCAAGCCGGGCTATGATTGGCGGCATGATCGGCAACAACTCCTGCGGACTGCATTCCCTCGTCTGGGGCACCACCCGCGACCACCTGCTGGAAGTCCGCGCCCTGCTCAGCGACGGAGCCGACGTAACGATTGGCCCGCTCACCCGCGATCAGTTTGCCGCCAAATGCCGGGGCGAACACGTCGTCAGCCCGCTCGAACAGCAGTTGTACCAGCAGACGGCAGTCTGGTTATCTGACGCCGATACGCAGGCCCAAATCCGCGCGGGCTTTCCCAAACCAACCATCACCCGGCGCAATACCGGCTACGCGCTGGACGCGCTGCTGGCGTTTTGGGAAGATACCCCCGGTGAGATGCCTTTCAACTTTACCAAACTCCTTGCCGGTTCGGCGGGGACGCTCTGTTTTGTGACCGAGGCCAAACTGAACCTGCTGCCGCTCCCGCCGGCTGAAGTCGCGTTGGTCTGCGCCCATTTTCAGACCATCCGGGCCTCGCTGGACGCCAACCTGATCGCCCTCGAACACCACTGCACGGCTTCGGAACTGGTCGATGATTATATTCTGCAACTGACCAAAACCAACATCGAACAGGCCAAAAACCGGGCGTTTGTGGAGGGCGATCCGAAAGCGGTGCTGATGGTCGAATTCTTCGCCGATACCCGTGATGTCGTTCGCGAAAAAGCCGATGCGTTTGTGCGGGCGTTGCAGGCAAAAGAACTGGGGTATGCCTGGCCGGTGCTGTTCGATGAGGACACCAAAAAGCCGTGGGCCTTGCGCAAAGCGGGCCTGAGCATCATGTACAACGTGCCCGGTGTCGAAAAACCCGCCAACGTGATCGAAGACTGCGCCGTTGACCCCCGCGACCTGCCCGGCTACATCGACGAACTGACCCACATGGCCCTGGAACGACACGGCCTGCAACTGGAATTTTCGGCCCATGCCGGTGCCGGTGAACTGCACGTGCTGCCGCTCATCGACCTGAAAACGTCAGCCGGACGAACGACCTTCCGGGCGTTATTGGCCGATACGGCGGAACTGGTCAAAAAATACGGCGGCTCCCTCTCCGGCGAACACGGCGACGGACGACTGCGGGGCGAATTCATCCCGTTTATGCTGGGGGAGGCCAACTACGAATTAGTCAAAAAGACGAAACATCTATGGGACCCGACCGGCATTTTCAACCCCGGCAAAATCGTGGATACGCCCCCCATGAACCAGTTTCTGCGCTACGAAGCCGATGCCGTGGTGAATCAGCCCGAAACCGTTTTTGACTTCTCGGCCGATGGTGGTTTGCTCGAACTGGCCGAAAAATGCTCCGGCTCCGGCGACTGCCGCAAAACCGAACTGTCGGGCGGCACCATGTGCCCCAGCTACATGGCCACCCGACGCGAACACGACACCACGCGGGCACGGGCCAACATGCTGCGCCACTTTTATACGTCGCCGGAAAAAGTGGCCGTTGCGGATTACGAAGCCGTGAAAGGCGTGCTCGACCTGTGTCTGTCCTGCAAAGCCTGCAAAGCCGAATGCCCGTCGAGTGTGGACATGGCCCGGATGAAGGCAGAGTTTACGCAGCAACTCTACGACCAGAAAGGCGTACCGTTACGGGCACGGTTGGTGGGTAACTTCACGAAGCTGATGTCGCTGGCCAGTATGGCACCCTGGGCATATAACGCCATTTACGACACCCCGGCCCTCCGCCGGTTGGCCAATCGCGCCGTTGGTTTTCACCCCAATCGCACCATGCCGGGTTTGGCCGGAACGACCCTGAAAAAGTGGTTTGCGGACAGACCTCACCCCGCTAAAGATCACCAAATCCCCCCAGATACCGGGAAACCGGTTGCCAAGTCCGAGGCTTCCCCTTTGGAGCGGTCCGACGGTTCGGGCAGGGGGGTCTATCTTTTCGCCGATGAGTTTACCAACTACAACGATGTTCACGTTGGGCAGAAGGCCGTTCAGTTAATGGAGCGGTTGGGCTACACCGTCACCATTCCCGAACACGTCGAAAGCGGACGCACCTATCTCTCGAAAGGCTTAGTAAAGGATGCTAAACAGATTGCCATTCGGAACGTCATTTTGCTGCGCGACTTTATCACCGAGGAGACGCCGTTGGTGGGTATCGAGCCGTCGGCCATTCTCACCTTCCGCGACGAATACCCCGATCTGGTACCCGCCGACATGAAAGCCGACGCCCGGCGCATTGCCCGGCACACGTTTCTGTTTGACGAATGGGTGGCCCGCGAAATCGACGCCAAACGCATCACCGCCGACGCCTTCACCACCGACGCCCGGCAGGTACGCATTCACGGCCACTGCCACCAGAAAGCCCTGTCGTCGATGGTGCCGATGAAGAAAATGCTATCGCTGCCCAAAAACTATACCGTGCAGTTGATTCCGTCGGGCTGCTGCGGCATGGCGGGGTCGTTTGGCTACGAAACCGAGCACTATGATCTGTCGATGCAGATTGGCGAACTGGTGCTTTTCCCGGCTGTGCGCAACACGACCGACGACGTACTTATTGCCGCGCCCGGTACGTCCTGCCGCCATCAGATCAAAGACGGAACCGGCCGAAAGGCCTTGCACCCGGCCGAGATTCTGTTCGATGCGCTGGCATAGCTACCGGCATTCGTAGGCGAAGGTGTGGGCAGTCGGTTTCGTGACGAAAGACGACGATCCGGCGGGTATGTAAATGCTGGTCGTCTGGGCACGGGCAGCGAGATTACCGCTGGCATCGTAGGTATCCGCAAACTTGGCCGACTCGGCCAACAGCCGGTTACTGCCGTTAATCGTGTACGTCTGATAGCCCGTCAGCGCATTGGTTTGCCACAACCGACCGGGCATGGTCTCGAACTGAGCCGCCAATGATACGATTGTCAGCAGCGCAGTTTCGGGAAAACTGGCGTAGGCCGACGGGTGGTCGCCAACGGTATAGGTAATCTCCTGATCTACTGATGAGCCATCTTTGTAGGTGTATTTGACCCGCTCCGTCGTAACGTTTTCGCCGGTGTAACTGAATGAGTACGTTCGGCTCGTGCCCGAAAAACCCGTATTGATCGGTACCACCTGCCGGTCTTCGGTCAGGGTACTCAGCCGGCCGGAGGCTGTATACGTCAACGTAAAAACGGACTGGGTTTGTCCCGCTTTGGTGGTCGTCGCCCGGTTGATTCTGCCCGATGCGGCATCCCGTTCTACGGTCAGCGTCAGGTCAGTACCCGTAGCCCGAATGACCTTGCCGCTCTGGTATTCGAGTTGATACGTCGCCTGTTGTTTGGCCGACCGTTCGGTCATTGCCGTAAGCTGACTGTTGGCGTAGGTGAACGACCGTTGCAAAACCAGCGTCGGTGGTGTATCCTGCGGAATCTGTTCCGTAGCCGATATCACGTAACAAATTGAAGTGGGTTCCGGCTTGGGGGGATCGCAGGCAGACAGGCTCAGCAGCAAACCAGGACCAACGAACAGACTGAGTATGATTTTAGCGTACATGGCAGGCAAGTGTTCAGAGAGGAAATCAGCGTTTTGCGAATAAGCTGTTACCAAATTACGCGAAAAATTTCGTTCTTTAGCCTGACAGGGTCCACAACTGCCCCGTGATTTTTCGCCCTTATGACCGTTGATACCCCTAAATCAGTTCTCATCGACCGGATCAGTGTCATTGCCCAACCCGAAGCCGTCCGGCGGTTCTTCGGGCTGCTGAAAGAACTGATCGACATCATAAACCTGCCCAACGGCGATCCCCGGCTGGCGTTCGTCGTGCGACGGGACAGCCGGACCATCTCGGCCACGATTAACTTTTTCCTCGCTCTCCGCCTGACCCGCCCCCGGCAGGGCGAAGTCGAATACTGGCTCACGATTCGAAAGAGCGATCAGCACCGGCTCCCGTTTCTAACCGATGTCGATGTGATCCCGCTCACCGAAAAGTCGGATTATGTGTCAGTGGTAATTGGCCACAGTCAGGCGCATTTGCTGTATCAGCCCGGACTGCGCACCTGCTGGGAAAACTGTCTGCTGGAACTGGTCGAAACGGCCAAACGGGGTCCACACACGGCCCGCCACAATCCGGCGATGTACGAAGCCGCCGAAAGCGAAGCCCTGCTGAGTGAACTCCTGCGTTTGGCCGATAACCCCGACTTAGATGTTGACACGGCCGATTCAGCCGTCCACGAAGCCGAACCGGCTTACGAACCCGCCGAACGCCAGCGTCCCGACGAACCGTTGAATCTGATTCTGCACGGGCCGCCGGGCACGGGCAAAACCTACGCCGTGCAGCAGTTGAGCCGTCAGTTCGGGGCCGACTGGATCACGTTTCATCCCTCGGTTGGGTACGAAGAGTTCATGGAAGGCATCCGCCCCGAAGCCCGCAACAGTGCGATTTCGTACAAAATCAAAAAAGGCATTTTTTACGAAGCCTGCCTGACTGCGCTACGCAAAGCCGGATACGCCACCCTGAACGATTGCCTGAACGACACCCCGGAATCCCGCGCCCGACGCTTCGCCCGCGCCGATGCTCATTTGCTGGTCATCGACGAAATTAACCGGGCCAACATCTCGAAGGTATTCGGCGAACTGATTACGCTGCTCGAACCCGACAAACGACTCGGTGCCGCCCACGAACAGTGGCTCACGCTGCCCTACTCGCAGGAACGGTTCGGGGTACCGGCCAACCTCTACGTCGTGGGGACGATGAACACCGCCGACCGGTCCATTGCCCTGCTCGACCTGGCCCTGCGCCGTCGCTTCGCCTTTCGCGAGGTCCGGCCCGACCCGACGCTGCTCAGTGCTGTTGACGGTATTGATCTGGCGGCTTTGCTGCGGGTGATGAACGAGCGCATCGAAGTGTTGTATGACCGCGACCACCAAATCGGCCACGCCTACCTGCTCGATGTAGCTACCTTCGCCGACCTCTGCGATGCGTTTCGGGAGCAGATCATTCCGCTGTTGCAGGAATATTTTTACGACGACTGGCGCAAAATTCAGAAAGTCTTGGGCGATGCGCCGGCATGGGACAAACAACCCGATCAGCGGTTAGTTTGGGTGAAAAAGCAGTACTCCCCCGCAGCCGAACGTGAATTGTTCGGCGAATCATCCGATGAGTACGATGTGATTACGACGTACGAAGTCAACCCGCATTTACAGCGACAGGAATACGATTTAGTGCCCAAAGAAGCGTTTATCCACGTGTATCAAAAGCCGACACCCAAAAACCCCAACCGCGACGGCGGACCGCCCTGAAGGGGCTTCACCGAATTAGCTACTGGTAACTAATCCGGTGAAGCCCCTTCAGGGCGGTCCGCCGTCGCGGTTGGGGTAAAAACCCAAACCCTTCTCCCCATGAAAGCACTCGTTCTGACCGAATACAACGCGTTTGCCATTCAGGAGTTGCCCCGCCCCACCCTCGCGCCCGACGAAGTGCTGGTGCGGGTGCAGGCCGTGGGCATCTGCGGCTCCGACGTACACGGCATGGACGGCAACACCGGCCGACGCATTCCGCCGATGGTGATGGGCCACGAAGCCGCGGGGATCATTGCCGAGGTGGGCAACGCCGTGCAGGGCTGGCAGACCGGCGACCGGGTCACCTTCGACTCGACCATCTACAAACTCGATGACTGGTACAGCCGCCGGGGTATGTACAACCTCTCCGACGGGCGGCAGGTACTTGGCGTCTCGACCCCGGAGTTCCGGCGGCAGGGGGCATTTGCGGAATTCGTGGCTGTACCGCAGCACATTTTGTACCGGATTCCCGACGCGGTCAATTTTACGCAGGCAGCACTGGTCGAACCCGTCGCGGTAGCCCTTCACGCGGTGAGTTTAACCCCGATTCAGGTCAACGATTCGGCGGTGGTGGTGGGCGCGGGCATGATTGGACTGTTTGTCATTCAGGCATTGCGGCTGGCGGGGTGCGGCCAAATCATCGCCATCGACCTCGACGACGACCGGCTGGCACTGGCCCGAAAACTCGGCGCGACCCACGCGCTGAATGCCGCCGGGGGCAATCTGGACGGACAGGTACAGCAACTCACGCAGGGACGCGGGGCCGATGTGGCGTTTGAAGTCGTGGGTGTATCGGCAACGGTTAACACCGCCATCGACTGCGTCCGCAAGGGGGCCACCGTCACGCTGGTGGGTAATCTCAGCCCGACGGTAACGATGCCGTTGCAGGCCATTGTAACCCGTCAACTGCGGATTCAGGGCAGTTGCGCCATCAACGGCGAATACGAAGCCGCACTGGACCTGATCGCATCCGGCCGCATCGACGTATTGGCCATCCTTAGCGCCGAAGCCCCCCTGACCGAAGGCCCCGACTGGTTCCAGCGGCTGTATGACAAGGAAAAAGGGTTGATAAAGGTCGTCTTAAAACCCTGAAGAAAATCAATCTGCTTTGTAGGTCTGTTTGCCGTAAAGAGTTTGAATAATCAGTTGATCGGCGGAGAGACGGAGTATTTTCCATGAATCACCTGCCGACAAACAACTCACGTTTGCACAATTGCCGGGAAGCGGTTTAACAAACGACGGCAGCGGTTTGGCGGGTGCATCTTTAAGCCTGAGCACACTATCCTGCCGGACGAAAAAACGGGGGCTGCAACATATACCATAACTGCCGTCGGGTCCGTACAGAATAACACCATCCGACTGAAAAGTGATATACGTATCGGACACGTTCACCGCTGCCCACCGCCGATACAAGGGGTCAGCAGGGTTAACCGCATCGGTAGTTCTGTGGCAGGCCAGCCCAATCACGACTGAGCAGAGTGTATAGAACAAGCGTTTCATGATTAATTAACTGGTGTATACTGCATGACGACATCGCCATGGGTTAATTCGAGCAGATCGTTTGTCAACTGTGTGATCGTTGCGTTTTCGGCATACGCAGCGCAAAGTGCCAACGACGAAGGACAGGGATTATCATCCGAGAACGTCAACTCATTTTGCTCACGGCTAAAGTGATTGGGATGGCAACACACCGTTTTTTCTGCCCATTCACCCGGTAGATTAATGTTCCATCGGACCGGTATTCCGTATCGTCCACCGTCGGCTTATAAAACTGCGCCCAGGGACCATTCCCTTTCCGGGACTGCGAGAACGTCCACCGTTGATAAAGCAGGTCATTGGGAAAAATGTCGCTGTGGCAACTAAGTGTGAGTGCCGTCAAACACAGCGCGTAGAAAAGTCGTATCATCATCGCCTTGCTGATTTATACCAGGCAAGACCCCGCCGAAGCCGGTAGCGTTGGAACGGAATCACAAAAATGTCAGGCCTTCACAACCGGAGCGACGCTTTTACAAGCATGCTTTTCCAGAGGAGCGGTACCCGGCCGCAGCCCACAAACTGCTCCACCGAAAAACCAGCCCGGTGCAACGCCAGCGTCAGCGTCCGGCGCGACCAGAATTTGATGTGACCACCCTCCCACAGCGGCAGAAAATGCCGGTCGAAATTACCCGTCAGCGCGAGGGCGAGGTTTTTCAGGTACCCGTGATAGGGCGTCGAGAGAATAATTTCGCTGTAGCCGCTGTCTTTCAGAATCCGGTGGCAACTTTCTAAAAACTGCAGCGGGTTGTACAGATGTTCGATTACTTCGGTGCTGATGATGGTATCGAACCGGAGGTGACCCAGCGCGTCGGGTACGCCACCGGTCGTAAGGTCGTGGTAAAAAAAACGGTCGGGGTACTCCTGCCGTGCCCATTCGATGCCTGTTTCGGAGGCATCGGTGCCGTACACATCGTAGCCCCGCCGGATCAGCTCGGCCGTTAGCCAGCCATTGCCGCAGCCAACATCCAGAATACAGGTGTTGATGGCCGGGTTCAGAACGGCCAGTAATCCGTCGAGCAGATAGCTGTGCGCGAACAATTGCTGACCGCTGGTGTACCCAAATTCGGTGTAGGCCGACGCGGTGGCTGTCTGAAAAGGTTGCGGTGCCATGTCAGGCTGGTTTAGGCGGAAAAGGACCGTTAATTACTTGGTTTTCCTTCACTTACGCAAGCACTGTTCGGCATAAGGCCAAAAACCGGACAGGTTAACTACCCATCGGCCGCAACGCCCCCCCTTTCCCTCAAAGCAGTCGCTACTGATTTGACTTTCAGGGGCGAATTCTGCACTTTTACCCCACAGCAGGCTACAGCAGCCGACTCATCGGTGAATCGGATTAAGTATATTAATCACAGTCGGTTCCATTGTGATGCTGATCCTGGCGATGTTTATCACCAGTTTCGTATCGTACTACCAGCGTAAACAGGCCGAGCAGCAGCTATCCATCGGGATGATGCAGGCCGAGTACCGCCGTAAACTGATGGAAGCGACATTCAGCGGGCAGGAAGAAGAACGCCGGCGGTTGGCCAGCGACCTGCACGACGACATTGGCACCATGCTTTCCGTGACGAAAATCAGCCTGAACCAGCTCGAACGCCAACTGATCGATGATCGGAGCATCAGTCCGACCCAGGTGTCACTCCTGGCGCAAAAAACCCGGTACATGCTCGACGATACCATGACGAATGTACGCCGGATCAGCCGTAACCTCGTACCCACCACGCTCGAACGGTTCGGCCTGCTGCCCGCCTTTGAGGAGCTGATCGAACGTACCACCGACGGTGAGCTGGAGATCAGCCTCGACTGCCCCGAAACCCTCGAAAAACTCACGCCCGGTATTGAACTGATGCTGTACCGGATTGCCCAGGAACTCATCAACAACGCCATTAAACACGCCCGCGCCCGCCGGATTCTGATCCAGATCGTCTGCACCGACGAGCAGGTGCGGCTGTCGGCCATCGACGATGGACAGGGCTTCGACCTCGACCGCGTCATGCACGACCGGGCGGGCGGACTCGGTCTGCGCAACATCGAAAGTCGGCTCAGCGTGCTGCACGGACAAATCACCTTCGACGTATCGCCCGGCCGGGGGTCGCGCATCCACGTGCAGGTACCCTTACTCAACCCCTCAACGTTACCCGAACCGGCATGGCCGCATCCCGGCCTGTCCCGGCGTGAACCGAACTAACCAAAAAGTTATGGGGAAGATAAGACTGGCATTAGTAGACGGTCACCAACCATTTCGGCAGAGGCTGGCTACCTGGCTGCGTCAGATTGACGGGTTCGATCTGGTCATGGATGTTTCCAACGGGCAGGAACTTATCGACCAATTACCGCACCAGATGCCCGATGTGGTGTTGCTGGATTTGCAAATGCCGATGCTGGATGACCCGACTACGGTTGATTACCTGTATGAGCACTACCCGCTGCTGAAAATCATCGCGCTCACCATGCCCGGCGAAGTTGGTACGGTGACACCGCTGCTAAAAAAAGGGGTATGTGCTTATGTAAGCAAGAATGCGCACAGAGACAACATAAGGAGGACAGTACAGGGAGTATTTAATGGCGACCGCTATAAAACCGAACTCATTTGGCGGGTTGTACGCCGGAAAACAACGGACAAAACAACCGGCGCAGACGAACTTAATCCGTTAACAATCATGGGGAAAATAAAACTGGCATTAGTAGACGATCACACCCTGTTCCGGCAGGGATTAGCTACCATGCTGCGGCTGGTACACGATTTTGACCTGGTGCTCGAAGCGGCCAACGGTCAGGAGTTCATCGACAAACTGCCGCGCCGGATGCCCGATGTGGTCCTGCTCGATTTGCAGATGCCGGTGATGGATGGCCCGGCGACGGCCGATTACCTGCGCGAAAACTACCCGCTCATCAAAATTATCGTGCTTACCATGCACGACGAAGACCGGATGGTGCTGCACCTGCTCGAAAAAGGAGTGAGTGGTTACCTGCTGAAAGATGCCGACACGGCCGAGGTCGAAAAAGCCGTCCGGAAAGTACTCGACGAAGGCGTTTACCTGACCGAGTTCGTGTCGCGGGCCATGCACCGCAAGATGACCAACAAAACGACCATCGTGAAACCGCCAACGCTTTACAACAGCAAAGTCGTGCTTTCCGAGCGGGAGAAAGAAGTGCTTAAACTGATCTGCGAAGGCTTGTCAACAGCCGAAGTTTCCGAAAAAATATTCCTTAGTCCCCGGACCGTGGAAGGGCATCGGCTGCGGATTCTGGAAAAAACCGGCACCAAAAATACCGCCGGCATGGTCGCCTACGCTTTCAAAAACGACATGGTCGAATAGCTGTCACGGGCAGCAGCACCCCCAATGCTCCGCCCCTCAATAACGCCACCTGGCCCGTGGTGCGGGGCATTGGGCACTGTCAATCAAAACGGCACGGATTTCGTTTATACAGCAATGGCGCGTGTCCGGTTTGGTTACAGGATAAATACCGGCTTTTTTTCGACCCATTTCGAGGGCTTTGCTTTACCTTTGCCGGTCAAAGCACGCGACGCAATTTTGCATGGATAATTATTCGTATATAGCTAATTCTGATGCCGTTTACGTGGATCAGCTCTACCAGTCCTACCAGCAGGACCCCACTTCGGTAGACGAAAGCTGGCAGCAATTTTTCAAGGGTTTTGAGTTCTCCCAGCAGTATGGCGGACTCACCAAGGCCACGAATGGCAAAGCCGCCAACGGCACGGCAACAGTTCCTCCCGCTACCAACGGTACGGCCAAAGCCGCCACCCAAACCGAAGGAAGTGCCCGGATTATCGACGCCAAACACGCACAAAAAGAAGTTTCGGTTGCCAGTCTCATCAAAGCCTACCGCTCACGGGGCCACCTGCTGTCGACGACTAACCCCATTGGTACCCGAAAAAATCGCAATCCCCGGCTCGATCTGGCCGATTATGCCCTCTCCGACAGTGATTTAGACACAGTTTTCGACGCGGGCGCGCTGCTTGGTCTGGGTTCGGTATCGTTGCGGGTCATCATCGAATCGCTCCATAAGATCTACACGGGCCACATTGGTTTCGAGTACATGTATATTCGGGAGATCGACGTAAAAAACTGGCTCCGCAACAAGATCGAGAAGGAAGCACTGGTGTTTACGCCGACGCTCGATGAGAAGAAACGCATCCTCGAAAAACTCAACGAAGCCACCGTTTTCGAGAGTTTTCTCGGCACCAAATACCTCGGCCAGAAACGCTTTTCGCTCGAAGGGGGTGAAACGACCATTCCCGCACTCGACACCATCATCAATACAGCGGCCGATCTGGGCGTGGAAGAAGTGATGATCGGCATGGCGCATCGCGGTCGTCTGAACGTGCTGGTGAACACCCTCGGCAAATCGTACGAAAGCGTGTTCGATGGCTTCGAAGGCAACGTGCCCGAACAGGTGCATGGCGACGGCGACGTAAAATATCACCTCGGCTATGCCAGTCAGATCAAAACCCGGTCGGGTAAAGAAATAAGCGTAAAACTGGCCCCCAACCCGTCGCACCTCGAAGCCGTTAATCCGGTGGTAGAAGGTTTCGTACGGGCGCAGGCGGTGGGCGAATACAACGGCGACTACCATAAAATTATGCCCATTCTGATTCACGGCGACGCGGCCGTAGCCGGTCAGGGTGTGGTGTATGAAGTCACCCAAATGGCCAAACTGCCCGGCTACGAAACGGGAGGCACGGTGCATTTTGTGATTAACAATCAGATTGGCTTCACCACCGATTTTGCCGACGCCCGGTCGTCGATTTACTGTTCGGACGTGGCCAAAATCATCGACGCCCCCATTTTTCACGTCAACGGTGACGCCCCGGAAGCGGTGATTTTCTGCGCCAAACTCGCCGTTGAATTCCGCGAGATGTTTAGCCGCGACGTGTTTATCGACATGGTTTGCTACCGGCGTTACGGACACAACGAAGCCGATGAGCCGAAATTTACCCAGCCGACCATGTATGCCGTGATCGAGCGGCAACCCAACCCGCGCGAAGTATACAACAAACTGCTTATTCAGCGGGGCGATGTGGATGCGCAACTGGCCGTTAACATGGACGTTGAGTTCAAGCGGACGTTGCAGGACCGGCTGGACCGGGTGAAACAGAAAGCCGAGATTCCCTACAAACCCCTCCGCCTGGATCAGGACTGGGCCGCGCTGCGGTTCAGCATTCCAGAAGACTTCGACAAATCGCCCGAAACGGGTGTTTCCGCCGAAACGCTGGCCAAAATCGGCAAGGCATTGGTGACCCTGCCCGAAGGATTCAAGCCGCTGAAGCAGATCGACAAACTGCTGAAAGACCGGCAGACGATGCTCAACGACACCAAAATGGTGAACTGGGGCACGGCTGAATTGCTGGCCTACGGTTCGCTGCTGATTGAAGACAAGCTCGTTCGGCTGAGTGGGCAGGATGTACAGCGGGGTACGTTCTCGCACCGCCACGCCATCCTGCATGATGTTGATACCAACAAAACCTATAACAGCCTGGATCACATTCAGGCAAAACAACAGACGTTCCGGGCGTACAATTCGCTGTTGTCGGAATACGGTGTACTGGGCTTCGAGTTTGGTTATGCGATGGCCAATCCCAACGCGTTAGTGATCTGGGAAGCGCAGTTCGGTGATTTCGCCAACGGCGCGCAGGTCATGATCGACCAGTTTATTGCCGCGGCCGAATCCAAGTGGGGTATTCAAAACGGGTTGGTAATGCTGTTGCCACACGGCTACGAAGGGCAGGGGCCGGAACACTCCAACGCCCGCCCGGAACGCTACCTGCAACTGTGCGCCGAGGAAAACATGATCGTGGCAAACATCACGACGCCCGCTAACCTGTTCCACGTCATGCGTCGGCAATTGGCCTGGGAGTTCCGCAAGCCGCTGGTGATTATGTCGCCCAAGTCGCTGCTGCGGAATGCGCAGTGTGTTTCGCCCCTCGACGACCTGACCAAAGGTGGTTTCCGCGAAGTGATTACCGATGCCTACGCCGATCCCAAAAAGGTGAAGCGCGTGTTGCTCTGTTCGGGCAAAGTCTACTACGACCTGCTGGAAAAACAACAGACCGATCAACGGACCGACGTGGCTATTGTCCGGGTCGAGCAGTTGCACCCGCTGCCCAAAAAGCAGTTGCAGGCAGCACTGGCGCAGTATAAAAAGCCGGAGATCGTCTGGGTGCAGGAAGAACCGGAGAACATGGGCTACTGGAACTACATGCTGCGGATGTTCCCCGAAGCCTCGCGGGTGATCTCGCGCGAAGCCTCGGCCTCACCCGCTACCGGCTACGCCAAAATTCACGCCAAAGAGCAGGCCGAAATCGTTGCCAAATCATTCGAATAACTTTCAGTGAATAGGGGTTAGGGGTCCGTGGTTAGTAAACAGACCACTAACCACTGACCCCTAACCCGCTACCTACTCAAAAAAAATATGGCTGTTGACATGAAAGTGCCCCCCGTGGGCGAATCCATCACCGAAGTAACCATCGGGTCGTGGTACAAAAAAGAAGGCGACATCGTGAAGATGGACGACGTACTGTGCGGTCTTGATTCCGACAAAGCCACCTTCGAGTTAACCGCCGAAGCCGACGGGGTACTGCACATTCTGGCGCAGGAGGGCGACGTGTTACCCATCGGTGCATCCATCTGCACCATTGGCGATGGCGCGCCCGGCGCAGCAGGCCCGGTTCCGGCGGCTGTACCGGCCGAAGTACCCAAAGCCGTTGCTGCACCAGCCGCAGCAACACCGGCACCGGCAGAGACCGAAACCAATTTCGTGCTACAGCCCGTTGCCGAACCCGCGTCAGCTCCAACGCCGACGCCAACATCGGTGATCGAAATGAAAGTACCCTCAGTGGGCGAGTCCGTTACGGAAGTGACCATCGCGTCGTGGAATAAAAAAGACGGAGAATCCGTCGCGCTGGACGAAGTGCTGTGCGAACTGGAATCCGATAAAGCCACGTTTGAGTTGCCCGCCGAAGCCGCCGGTGTGCTTCGCATTGTGGCGCAGGCGGGCGAAACCCTGCCCATCGGTGCGGTCATTGCCCGCATCGAAACCGGTGCCGCAACGGGTCAGTCAACGCCCCAACCGGCGTCGGCACCCGTACAACCCGCCAGCCAGCCGCAACCAGCCGAAGCGACCAACGGCCAGAATGGCTACGCGGCTCATTTGCCCTCCCCCGCAGCGGCCAAAATCCTCGCCGAAAAGGGTGTAGAAGCCGCTCAGGTGCAAGGCACGGGTATCGAAGGACGTATCACCAAAGACGACGCCGTAAAAGCGCAGCCGCAAGCCGCTCCGGCACCACAAGCGACGCCCGTTGCGCCGACACCGGCGCCAGCGGCTGCCAAACCAACCCCGGCTCCCGCGCCGGTGGTATCAACTGGTGACCGGGGTCAGCGTCGCGAAAAATTGTCGTCCCTGCGCCGGACCATTGCCCGCCGATTGGTTGCCGTGAAAAATGAAACGGCGATGCTGACCACGTTCAACGAGGTCGACATGAAGCCGGTGATGGACATGCGGACCAAATACAAAGACAAGTTCAAAGAGAAATATGCGGTGGGTCTGGGCTTCATGTCGTTCTTTACGAAGGCAGTTTGCATTGCTCTGCGCGAGTTTCCGGCCGTGAATGCTCAGATCGACGGGGATACAATCATCTATAACGACTTCTGCGACGTCTCGATTGCCGTTTCGTCGGAACGCGGGCTGGTGGTGCCGGTCATCCGGGATGCCGACAAGATGAGTTTCCCGCAGATCGAGAAAGAAGTGGTGCGGCTGGCCGGTCTGGCCCGCGACAACAAGCTGACCATCGACCAGATGACGGGCGGTACGTTCACGATCACTAACGGCGGCATTTTCGGGTCGATGCTGTCGACGCCGATCATCAACGCGCCACAGTCGGCCATTCTGGGGATGCACAATATTGTGGAGCGGGCTGTGGTCGTAAACGGCGAAATCGTCGTCCGGCCGATCATGTACGTCGCCCTCAGCTACGACCACCGCATCATCGACGGCAAAGAGTCGGTTAGTTTCCTCGTTCGGGTGAAACAACTCCTCGAAGACCCCGCCCGGATTCTGCTGGACGTGTAGAGATTCTATACATACCGGAAGGCCACGAAGTGCTTCGTGGCCTTCCGGTTTTTTATGGACTTTTACCGGCCTAAACCGTGTTCTGTTTACTGATCTGATTAATGGCTAAAACCATTTTTTTCAATTATCCTAACGAGTAACTCATATACCCCATGCAATACGACGTCATCGTAATCGGTTCAGGGCCGGGCGGCTACACGGGAGCCATCCGTTGTGCGCAATTAGGTCTCAAAACGGCCATCATCGAAAAATACGCGGCTCTGGGCGGTACCTGCCTGAATGTGGGCTGCATTCCGTCGAAAGCCCTGCTCGATTCTTCGGAGCACTATTACAACGCGGCCCATACCTTCGCCGAACACGGCATCAAACTGGACCACTTAGCCGTGGACCTGCCGCAGATGATTGGCCGGAAACAGGAAGTCGTGGATCAGACGACGAAAGGCATTGCCTTCCTGATGAAGAAAAACAAGATCGACGAACTGCACGGCATCGGGTCGTTTGTTGATGCCAATACGGTGAAGATCACGGCGGCTGACGGCACCGAGCAGACCATCACCGGCAAAAACATCATCATCGCTACCGGATCGAAACCGATGTCGTTCCCGTCGATGCCGCTCGACAAAAAGCGGGTGATTACCTCAACCGAAGCCCTGAAACTACCCGAAATCCCGAAGCACCTGATTATCATCGGGGCCGGGGTAATTGGCGCGGAATTGGGTTCCGTATACGCCCGACTGGGTGCGAAGGTGACGTTCGTAGAGTTTGCCGACGCCATGATTCCGACGATGGACAAGACGATGGGTAAGGAACTTCAGAAATCCATCAAGAAACTCGGCGCGGAGTTTTACTTCAACCACAAAGTCACGAAGGTCGAGAACACGGGCGACGAAGTGGTAGTAACCGTCGAGACGCCAAAGGGCCGTGGCGACGGACCGGAAACCATTACGCTCACCGGCGATTACTGTCTGGTCTCCGTAGGCCGGAAACCTTACACCGACGGTTTGAACTTAGAAGCAGCCGGTCTGAGTACGGATTCGCGCGGCAAGGTCGAAGTCGATGATTACCTGCGAACCAAGGTTCCGCACATCTACGCCCTCGGCGACGTGATTCGCGGGGCGATGCTGGCGCACAAGGCCGAAGAAGAAGGCGTTTTCATTGCCGAAACCATTGTCGGGCAAAAACCGCACATCCATTACAAACTGATTCCGAACGTGGTGTATACCTGGCCGGAAGTAGCGGCTGTGGGCTATACCGAAGAAGAATTGAAGCAGGAAGGCATTGCCTACAAACTGGGTTCATTTCCGTTCAAGGCTCTGGGCCGGGCACGGGCCAGTATGGACATCGACGGGCTGGTGAAAGTGCTGGCGAGCAAAGAAACCGACGAGATTCTGGGCGTTCACATCATTGGTCCACGGGCGGCCGACATCATTGCCGAAGCGGTGGTAGCGATGGAATACCGGGCCTCCGCCGAAGATATTTCGCGGATGTCACACGCCCACCCGACCTACACCGAAGCGTTCAAGGAAGCCTGTTTGGCCGCCACCGATAACCGGGCGATCAATATGTAACAAGAGCCTTCATTTGCACAGAAGCCCGGTTATCGACAGGTAACCGGGCTTCTGTGTGTTTTCATCCTTCACTAATGCGGCAAATTTCTCCCAATGCGTCAGGGTCAGTTGTCCGGCATTTCGACAAGGGTAGCGATATAACCCCGAACGCATCCCAGCTCAAATCGTACCACCTGGCTTAATAAATTCGCCCCAATGAACGGAGGCCATGATTCAATTACCAGGCTAAACGAAAATAGTCAGTGGAGAAACAGACCTATTTTTCTTCGATTTCTCTATCTATAGATTTTATAGCTGGAGAAAAGTAGTAGTATTAGGCCGATTTCACCAAAGAACCTGGGGCGATGGCACTGACTGTTATTGGCAGAGAAGGCGAAAAAGAAAAATTAGATAAACTGATGGCATCGAATCAGGCTGAGTTTCTGGCCCTATACGGCAGACGGCGGGTCGGTAAGACGTTCTTAATCAGGCAGTATTTGAGCAAAAACCTTGTTTTTGATATTTCGGGAACAAACGAAGGGAGCAAAGAACAGCAACTGGCTAATTTTTTTGGCGAGTATCTGAAACGAACCAAAGGCGAGCAGGAGACCCGTAGCCCCGCCAACTGGCACGATGCCTTCCGATACCTGGCGCAGTACCTGGCGGGGTTGCCCCAAACAACAAAACACGTCGTTTTTATGGACGAAATGCCGTGGTTAGATACCCCTAAGTCGGAGTTTGTCCCGGCCCTCGAATTCTTCTGGAACCAGTACGTATCCAACATGAACCACGTCGTGCTGATTGCCTGCGGGTCGGCTTCGTCGTGGATACTGGCCAAACTGATCAATGCCAGGGGAGGGCTGTATAACCGGGTTACGCAGCGGATCCGGTTGATGCCGTTCAATTTGCACGAGACCGAACTGTTCATCAACAGCCTGGGGGTACACCTGCCCCGCTATCAGACGCTGGAACTCTACATGGCCATGGGTGGCATTCCGTTTTACCTCAGTCAGGTCAGCAAAGGCCAGAGTGCCACCCAGTTGATTGATGCCATTTGTTTCTCGCCCCAGGGGTTACTCTACGACGAATATGCCCAATTATATCAATCACTCTTCCGAAATGCCGATCATCATATTGCCGTGGTGGAGTCGCTGGCGCGTTACCCGCAGGGCATGACCCGGATGGATATTGCCACGAAAACAAAATTGAGCGAAGGCACGCTGTCCCGAACCTTGGCCGAATTGACCGACTGTGATTTCATCACGATCTTTCTGCCGTTCGCCAACAAAAAGAAGGATGCGGTTTTTAAATTAACCGACTTCTACTCCTTGTTTTACCTCAAGTTTATCCAGACCAACAAAGGGGCGGGCAGCCCCCTATGGGCGCAATTGGCCACCAAAAGTGAGTACACCGCCTGGAGTGGCTATGCCTTTGAAACGATCTGTATGGTACACACCAATCAGATAAAATCGGCCCTGGGCATCCGGGGGGTTTATACCCGGAGCAGTTCGTGGAAATTCAGGGGGAACGATGCGCTGCCCGGTGCCCAGATTGATCTGCTCATCGACCGGGCCGACCAGACCATTAATTTATGCGAAGCCAAGTTTACGAACGGGAATTTTGCTCTTACGGGCCAATACGCGGCTCAGTTACGGCTCAAGAAAACCATTTTCAAGCAAGCCACCGAAACCAAAAAAGCCGTGTTCACGACCCTGCTGACTACCTATCCGGCCCTGAAGAACAAGTATTACCTCGAAGAAATTGACAATGAAGTGACGATGGATAACCTGTTCGAGATCGCGGAATAACCCACTCCCCTCCCCCATGAAACCCTTCCTCCCCCTTCTATTACTACTGCTGGTCTGTAGCACCGCCTTCGCCCAACTTAAAACAGGCCAGGCCCGTCTTGATTCGCTACTGGCCGAATTACCCCGGACCAAACCCGACACCAATCGCGTCAATCTGCTCAAGGATATATGCATAGCTTATTATGGTTATGGTAACAGTATCTCCAATGAAAGTATCAGCTATGCTAATCAAGCCTTGACGCTGGCCAGGCAGTTGATGTGGAAAAAAGGCATGGCAGTCGCATATAAAATTCTTGGAAATATTTACGCAGTTAAGTCTGATAATCCCCCAGCCCTGACGGCTTACTTGAGTGGCTTGAAGATAGCTGAAGAAATAAAAGACAAAAGCCAAATTGCTGGGATAACAGGTAATATAAGTTACGTTTATTCTAACCTGGCCAATTATCCGCAGGCCTTAGCCTATTATAAAAAAGCACTGAGAGGTGCTGAGGAATTAGGAAATAAGAGCGGAGTGGTACTTTGGTTAATTCTTATATGTGAAGTATACAGCGAACAAGGTGAGTATGACAAAGCGCTGGACTACCAGCTAAAATCGTTGAAAATCAATGAAGCTATGGGGTTTCGAGGTATAGAGGGTAAGGAATCAAACTTCAACAACGTGGGGCTGGCCTATCTCAACTTAGCCGATTATACCAAAGCCCTCACCTACCTGCAAAGAGGGCTGAAGCTGAGTAAAGCAAAGGGAGCTAAACAAATACTACCGAGAAGTTATAACAACCTCAGTAAGTTGTATTTAAAAATTGCTATTGACAACAACTCCACCTTCTTAACGACGCTACTAAGAAGTGATAAATCTAATACGTTACAAAAAGCCAACGCCTATGCCGACAGTGCCGTCGTGCTGGCCAAAGAACGGGGCGATTTAACAGCCTTATATCGAGCCTATCAAACCCGGAGTCAGATTCAGGACGCACTGGGCGAGCCACAGGCTGCTTTAGCCAGTTATAAAGACTTCATCAAAACCAAAGACCTGGTCATCAACCAGCAAAACACCAGCAATATTGCGGCAGCTACGCTTCAGTACGAGTTCGACAAAAAAGAAACGGCCCTCAAATTCGAGCAGCAACTCACAACTGTTCAGCTTCAAAAACAAAAACAACAACGGACCTATCTGTTAGGTGGTGTCGGTTTACTGCTGGCTTTACTGGGATTGACTGTGTATAGCTATACCCAAAAGCAGAAAGCCAATGTCGTTTTGCAACAACAAAAAGAAGAGATCAACACCCAACGTACCAAAGCAGAAAATGCCCTGACCGAACTCCGGGCTACTCAAACTCAACTTGTCTTGAACCCCTGAAAGTGAGCCAGTGAAAAGTAGAGTGAAAAAACTAACTTTCATTGGTAACCAAAAGGGAAATGAAACAGGGGAAATTCTCCGAATCGCAGGTTGTAGCGATTCTTAAACAACAGGACAGCGGCCAGACCGTCGCCCAGATTACACGCGAACATGGTGTAAGCGAGGCCACTTTTTACAACTGGAAGGCCAAATACGGCGGGATGCAAGTCTCAGAAGTAAAACGGTTGAAAGATTTGGAAGATGAAAACAGGCGGTTGAAAAAGATGTTTGCCGAGTTGAGTTTACAACACGAAATCACAAAAGAAGCCTTGCTAAAAAAGTGGTAGGGCCTACCGGACGCCGGGCTTTAGTCAGATGGTTAATCGCTGAAAAGCAAATTAGCCAACGTAAAGCTTGTCGTTGGGTAGGCCTAAGTCGCAACGCAATTGCCGAGCCAGTAGCCGTTAAAGAAGATGACAAACCGCTTCTGGATCGGATTAAGCAGGTGGCTAAACGGTATAAACATTGGGGCTTGTTGAAAATTCATCGCAAACTGCGGAAGCAGGGAGAGACGGCTAATCACAGGCGTGTCAGGCGATTATACCGACTGGCAGGACTAAATCTGCCCCGAAAATTAAAGAAGCGGCTACCAGAATCAGTTCGGCAACCCTTACCAAAGGTAACAGCTTGCAATGGCTGCTGGTCTTTGGATTTCACCGCACCGGCGGACCGGTCCGATGCACTAACCGACGGTCGTAAGTTTCGGACCCTGAACGTGATCGACGACTATAATCGGGAAGCTTTGGGCGTCGAGCGGGGCGGCCCGTGCCGTGGATTATTCACTGCCTGCCCAGCGGGTGACCCAGCTGCTGGACACGTTGTTGGAACGTTACGGAAAACCCGAACGGTTACGCAGTGACAATGGACCAGAGTTCATTAGTCAGACTTTGCAGGATTGGTGCGCCGATAAGAAGGTAGTCTTGCACCGGATCGAGCCGGGCAAGCCAACTCAAAATGCTTATATTGAGCGGTTCAACGGCACATTTCGCCGGGAGGTATTGAATGCCAATTCGTTTGGTAACCTGGCGCAAGTGCGCCAAACGGTGGATGCCTGGCTTGTGGAGTACAATACCGAACGGCCCCATCAGGGGTTGAAGTTTATGACCCCGGTCGAATACCGACAGGCGGCTTAAACTCCAGTCAAAACTGGCTCACCAAAGGGGGTAAGGACAAACTGATCCAGAAAGAGAAAATGGCCAGCCTGGGTGAGTTAACGGCGGGCATCGCCCACGAGATTCAGAACCCGCTCAACTTCGTCAACAACTTCTCCGAAGTGAGTACCGAACTGGTCGATGAACTCAAAGAGGGGCCTTTTCAGAAACTGCCCGATTCGGAAAAAGAGTACGCAGAAGAAATCCTGGGTGATTTGACCCAAAACCTCCAAAAAATCACCCATCACGGCGGGCGGGCATCAGCCATCGTCAAAGGCATGCTCGAACACGCCCGCACCGGCACCGGCGAGAAACGCCCTACTGATCTCAACGCCTTAGCCGATGAATACCTCAAAATCGCTTATCACGGCATGAGGGCCAAAGACAAGGACGGTTCGACGGTTCGATTTAACGCCGATCTCATCACCGATTTCGACTCCTCAATGGGCCAGGTAGAGGTGATGCCTCAGGAGATTGGGCGGGTGTTGCTGAACCTGTACAACAACGCTTTTTACGCCGTACGGGAAAAGCAGAACCTGGCACTGGCCGATTATCAGCCTACCGTCACGGTTCGCACCACTCAACTCGATGGGCAGGTAGAAATTCGGGTCAGCGACAACGGTACAGGCATTCCTGAGTCGGTAAAAGCCAAAATCTTCCAGCCCTTTTTCACCACCAAGCCCACCGGCGAAGGCACCGGCTTAGGGTTATCGCTCTCCTATGATATTGTCACCAAAGGGCACGGCGGAAGCCTGAGCGTTGAGAGCCGGGAAGGACAAGGCACTACGTTTGTCATTCAATTACCGAAGGCGACACATTCAGGCTCTTTACACAGCGATAGGCCTGGAAATATGACGTGACAGTACCAAAACAGGGCTATAGTCCGGCTGGTCACAATAGTATATACCCCCTACCGGGTCTGCACAATCTTGATCTGGTACTTTATGATGGTACACGGGTTCACGCTCCGAGTGCCGTTCTGGTGAAGTAAACAACCCAGTTCACCTGCTGATAGCATCTCCCTCGAATTTTCAGTACCTGATTTCAGACCCGTTTAAGCCCGACTGCCGCTAAGCAGTCGGGCTTTTTTCGTCCTTCTGCATCTGCAATAGAGGTAGATATATTAAATAAATTTTGTAAAAAATAAAATTACACAAATAATATTTTGCAATTATCAAATAAAAGCGAATAATATAAACAAAGGCGTATTGATTAAAAGGCGATTAAAATCTAATTTAAAAGTCGAATTCACTATCAGGTATTCAGGTGAGTACTTGCTAATCAAATCCATTCCACACCATTTCTATACATCCATTTAAAAACTACCGATGATGTAAACTTCCCGAAACCGACTACGCCTTGCCTGTTTCCCAGATTATACGATTAACTCACTTTAACTCATACAACCTCTATGAAGCACATCGTCCCCCTTATTTGCCTTGCTGTACTCCTAACGGGTCAGGTAGTGGCGCAAACCAAAACCGTAACGGGTAAAGTGACCTCCGGCAGTGATGGCGGAGTATTACCCGGCGTCTCGGTCATTATCAAAGGAACAAATACCGGCACCATCACCGGAGCCGATGGAAAATTCAGCTTAGCCGCTGCCCCGGATGCTGTACTGGTGTTCTCATTCATTGGTTTTACGAAATATGAAGTCAAAGCCGGGGCGAAACCGGTGCACAACGTTACGCTGGCGGACAATCAGCAGGAACTGGGCGAAGTCGTTGTGATTGGGTCGCGGTCGGGTGAAGCCCGGTCGAACATCGACACGCCCGCGCCGGTCGATGTAATTACAAGCAAGGAAATCACCGCGACGGGCCGGGTCGACGTGACGCAGATTCTGAATTTCGTGGCCCCGTCCATCAACTCCAACCGGCAGGCCGGGGGTGATGGCACCGCCCACGTGGACCCGGTATCGCTCCGGGGCGTGGCACCCGATCAGACGCTGGTCCTCATCAACGGCAAACGGCGGCATGGCAGCGCCCTCGTCAACGTGTTGGGAACGCCCGCGCAGGGATCGGTGGCCGTCGATTTTAACGCCATTCCGGCGGCTTCCATCGAGCGTATCGAGGTACTGCGCGACGGAGCAGCCGCGCAGTACGGTTCCGATGCCATTGCGGGTGTGGTGAACATCGTGCTAAAATCCACTACCGATAAAGTACGGGTATCGACCACATCGGGCATTTACAATACCAAATTTCTGAACAAGACGGACGGATTCTCGCTACAGGCCGACGTGAACTACGGCTTTAAACTGGGCGAGAAAGGCGGTTTTTTTAACGTGACGGGCCAGATCAATAACCACGACAAAACCAACCGCACCGACTTTTATCAGTTTAAAAACCAACTGACCGGTGCGCGCCAATACTGGTATTCGTACGCCCCCGGCACGTCGGACGAGGCCGTGCAGGTGAAAGAAGCGTCGGTGAACCGCTACAGCATGGGGTCGAGTGGCAACTCGGCGCAGGACAACGCCGGTCTGTTCATCAACATGAGTTTACCACTGGGGGGTGGAGCCGAAATTTATGCGTTCGGTGGGCTGGCCGGTCGGTCGGGCAATAACGCCAACAACGGCTACCGGTATCCCAATGGCACGTCGTCGCTGAGCAGCATTTCGAGCCGCTCGTTTCCGACCATCTACCCCGACGGCTTCCTGCCCGAAGTGCTGACCAACATCAACGACCGCTCGCTGACGGTGGGTATGAAAGGCAAAAAAGGCGCGTGGGACATTGATTTCAGCAACACGTTCGGCAGCAACTCGATGCTCTACTACGTGCAAAACTCACTGAATGCCTCGCAGGGACTGTCCAGCCCAACCAAAGCCTACAGTGGCGGGCTGTACTTTCAGCAGAACACGACCAACCTCGGTATCTTCCGCAAAATCCAGGACCTGACCGTCGTTAAATCCGTTGGTCTGGCCTTCGGGGGCGAGTACCGGCAGGAAAATTACCAGATCATGGCCGGGGAAGAAAAATCGTGGAAAAACTACGGCGACACCACGTACGTGACCACCGTAGGCGGCAAAACGAAAAGTGCGCGGCCCGCCGGTATTCAGGCCTTCCCCGGTTTTCAGCCCAACGACCAGCAGAATCAGTTTCGGCACAGCCTCGGCTTTTACGGCGATGTAGAAGTCGACGTTACCAACGCGCTGCTGCTGACGGGTGCCCTGCGCTACGAAAAATACAGCGACTTCGGGTCGCAGACGACCTGGAAAACATCGGGTCGGCTGAAACTCATCGACCGGCCGGGTTCATTATTTGAGAGTCTGGCTCTGCGCGGGGCGGTAAGCACTGGCTTCCGGGCACCGAGTCTGCAACAGAAATACTACTCGGCTACGACTTCGATTCCGCAGGCCGACGGCAGTCTGATTTTATCCTTGGTCTCGAACAACGAAAGTGCCATTACCAAGTCGTTCGGTGTACCGGGCCTGACCGCCGAAACCTCGAACAATGCCAGCGTGGGCCTCACCGCCCGGTTGTTTCGCCACATTACGGCTACGGTCGATGCCTACCAGATGGCCATCAAAAACCGCGTCACGCTGACTGGCACCTTCGATTTTGCGTCGATCAACAACTCGAATGCCACCATTGCTGGAGCCGCCAAACTGGTAAAAAGTCTGCTGGCCAGCTATCCCGACGTGAATGCCGCCCAGTTCTTTGCCAATTCGATCGATACCCGCACCAGGGGGATCGACATTGTGCTGTCGTACCGCAACCGGGTTGGGCGCGGCCCACTGGGCGTTTCACTGGCCGGTAACTTTACCCATACCGACGTGCAGGGAGTTCACGTGCCGACGGGACTGACGTCGAGCGGAACGGAGGACGTGCGGAACTACCTGTCCGAGCGAATCTTCTTCGACCGGGCGCAGCGGGGCCGGTATGAGCGCGGCACCCCGCAGAACAAATTCATCGGGATGGTCAGCTACGGGTTTGGCAAATTCACGCCCAACGTGGTGGTGACGCGCTTCGGCGAATACACGTTTTTTGCGTCGCAGAGTAATATCGACTCGCCCACGGGGGGACGTGACCAGACCTTCAGCCCCAGAGTGGTGACAGATTTAACGCTGAATTACCAGCTTACATCCGCCATTACGCTGACCGGTGGGGCCAATAACCTCTTCGACATTTACCCCGATGAACTGAGTGTTGCCAACAACCAGACCGGTGCTACCCGCTGGGGTACCGGGGCCGGGCAGCAGTTCGGTTTCAACGGCGCGTACTACTTCGGCCGACTGGCCTTTATGTTTTAAAACTGTTCACAGGTCGCAAAACCGTTGTGCCACCGCCAGAAAGGGGTGGCACAACGGTTTTGCGGTTTCACCCGGTTTGCTGAGCTTTACCAAAAAACCCTGTACGATGCGAAAACTAATTACCGGCTGCCTCTTTTTCGTTGCCCTGTCGACCTACGGGCAAAATACCGATTCCCTGACTATTCGGAAAATTTACGACGAAGCCCTGTCTAACGGCAAATCCTACGAGTGGCTCCGTTACCTTACCCAGCAGATCGGCCCGAGACTGAGCGGCTCCGCCGGGGCGCAGAAAGCCGTTGACTGGACCAAACAACTCATGGAGCAGCAGGGCTTCGACCGGGTATTTTTGCAGGAAGTGATGGTGCCGCACTGGGTGCGCGGGGCCAAAGAAGTGGCCTATATTCAGAACGGAAAGCAAAAAACCACCGTGCCCATTGCCGCTTTGGGTGGCTCGGTAGCAACCCAGGCCAACGGTGTTACGGCGCAGGTGATCGAGGTAAAGGGTTTCCCCGAACTGCGGGCGTTGGGGACAGAAAAGGTGAAGGGCAAGATCGTCTTTTTTAACCGGCCAATGGACCCAACTAAAATCATCACGTTCGAGGCCTATAGCGGAGCCGTGGATCAGCGGGGCAACGGCGCGACCGAAGCCGCCAAATTAGGTGCCGTGGGTGCCATTGTCCGGTCGATGGGACTGGCGCAGGACGACAATCCGCACACGGGTGCCATGCGCTACGGGGCCGGTGTACCGCTGATTCCAACGGCGGCCATCAGCACCAACGGGGCCAACCTGCTCAGCAAATCACTGGCCGAAAACCCCGCGCTGACGTTTTATTTCAAGCAGAATTGTGAGACCCTGCCCGACGCGAAATCGTACAACGTGGTGGGTGAACTCAAAGGCACCGAAAAGCCCGATGAGATCATTGTGGTCGGCGGTCACTTGGACTCCTGGGATTTGGGACAGGGTGCCCACGACGACGGAACGGGCTGCGTTCAGTCCATCGAAGTGTTGCGCATCATGAAGGCCCTGGGCATTAAACCGAAGCGGACCATCCGGGCGGTGATGTTCATGAACGAGGAAAACGGTTTGCGGGGCGGGGTTAAATACGCCGATCTGGCCAAGCAGAACAACGAGAAACACATTGCCGCTATCGAATCGGACGAAGGCGGATTTACGCCCCGTGGGTTCGGCATTGTGGGCACAGACGCGCAGAAAGGAAGCGTGTTGCAGTGGAAACCGCTGCTCACGCCTTACGGCCTGCACGACATTGGCCCCGGTGGTGGCGGTGCCGACATTGGTCCGCTGGCGGGGTCGGGTACCGTATTGTTCGGCTTTAAACCCGATTCACAGCGGTACTTCGACTTTCATCATACAGCGGTCGACCGGTTCGAGGGCATCAACAAACGCGAACTCGAACTCGGCGGTGCGTCAATGGCCGCATTGGTGTACCTGCTGGATAAATACGGGTTATAACAGGTAGTCGTCACAACCGCTTAATCAGCCCCTCCCGCTCAGGAGGGGCTTTTTTTTTACAATTTAGGGTTGTTGAGGTGGCGGGTAGCGTCGCGGATGTTCTTCTTTTCTAAGTTCTTCTGAAACGCTTCCGTCAGGTCAACGCCGGTCTGGTTGGCAAGGCAGATGAGCACCCACAGCACGTCGGCCATTTCATCGCCGAGGTCTTTGTCTTTGTCGGACTCCTTTTCGGATTGTTCGCCGTAACGCCGGGCCATGATGCGGGCGACTTCTCCCACCTCTTCGGTGAGCATGGCCATGTTGGTGAGTTCATTGAAATACCGGACGCCAACGGTGGTAATCCACTGGTCGACGGTGTCCTGCGCGTTGCGGATGGTCATGGGATGGTTCGTGGTTCGTGGTTTATCATTTGTAGTCACTGACACTCCAAACCACAAATCACTCTTCCTCCGCTTCCGGCAGAAACGTCAGTACGCTCATCTGGCTGTCGTCGAACATTTCCTGGGCGATGTCCTGGAGTTCGGCGGCTTTTACGGCTTTGATCTCGTCAAAAATAGCGGGCAGGGATTCGACCTTGTCAATGTCGAGCAGGCTCTTGGCCATCATCAGCATGAAACTCTGGTTGCCCTCTTCCGACATGGCCAACTGCCCCATCAACTGCTCTTTGGTGTTGTGCAACTGCGTGGGGGTTAGCGTTTTTTCGCGCAGTTGTCTGAATTCCCGAAAAATCAGCGTGATGGCGCGGTCAATCTGTTTCTGGTCGGTACCAAAGTAAATACCCAGAAAACCCGTGTCGAGGTACGGCGTATAACCCGCATCGATGGAATACACCAACCCGTATTTTTCGCGCAGATTCATGTTCAGCCGGGAGTTCATACCGGGGCCACCCAGCAGGTTGACGAGCATGAAAAACGGCAGGCGTTTGGGGTCGGGCAGGGCGTAGGCGGGTCGGCCGAGGGCGCACTGGGCCTGCGTAATGGGCCGCTCCACCTTCTCGCGTTTGGGCACGTACACCTGCGGGGCCTGCCGTCGGCGCGGGGCTGTCCGGTGCGGCACATCCTTCAGGTATTTCTCCGCGATGCGCAGCACTTTACTGAAGGGCCAGTTGCTGACCGACGCAAAAACTACCCGCTCGGTATCGAGGTTTTCGGCGATGAACTGTTGCAAATAGGCCCGGTCGAACCGTTTTACTGTTTCGGGCGTACCCAGAATATTACCGCCGAGGGGATGATTCTGGAAAACCAATTCATCGAAATCGTCCTGAATGGCGTCTTCGGGCGAGTCGTAGTACATCGCCATTTCCTCCAGAATAACGCCCCGCTCCTTCTCGATCTGCTTTTCGGGGAAAACGGAGTGGAACGCAATGTCGGCCAGCAGTTCGGTCGCTTTTTCGAAGTGCATGCCCAACAGCGATGCGTGAAAGCAGACTTTTTCTTTGGTGGTATAGGCGTTCAGTTCACCGCCCACCGTTTCCAACCGGTTGATGATGTGGTGGGATTTGCGCTTTTCAGTCCCTTTAAACGCCATGTGCTCCCAGAAGTGGGCCAGTCCCTGCTGCTCCGGCAACTCATCGCGGCTGCCGATGTCGAGCATGATGCCGCAGTGCGCAATCTGGGTATGTAGGATTTGTTTGTGAGCAATGCGGATGCCATTGGGCAACGTATATAATTCGTATTCTTCCATTCGTCGCGGTCGTTTTGCCGAAAACGGGCTAAAACCCCTAAATTTACGCAACTTCGCGTGCCCATGATAACGACAAGTCCGCCCACCCGGTTCCTCATTATCCAGACCGCATTTATCGGTGATGTGATTCTGGCAACAGCTCTACCCGAACAGATCCACCGTCAGTTTCCCAACGCCCAACTCGACTTTCTGGTCCGCAGGGGCAACGAATCCCTTCTGGCAAACCACCCGTTCCTGAACGAAGTGCTGGTCTGGGACAAGAAACAAAACAAGTACCGGTCGCTGTACCGCCTGTGGCAACTCATCCGGCACCGGCGGTACGATGTAGTCATCAACCTGCAGCGTTTTGGGGCCACGGGGATGTTAACGGCCTTTTCGGGGTCACCCATTACCATTGGTTTCGCCAAAAATCCGTTTTCGCGTTACTTTACCTACCGGGTCGAGCATCGCCTGGAACCGGGCATTCACGAGGTGGACCGCAACGCCAGCCTGCTCACCTACTGGCCCACGCCGTTTAACTTTCCGGACAGACAGACCGGGCGCATAAAACCGAGACTGTACCCGTCACACGCCGACTACGAGACTGTAAATGTGTACCAGGCCCTGCCGTATACCTGCATCGCGCCCACGTCGGTCTGGTTTACCAAGCAGTACCCGCGCGAAAAGTGGGTAAACCTGATTCACCAGTTACCGGCCCATCAGCCGATTTACCTGCTCGGTGCCCCTGCCGACCGGGCCGCCTGCGACTGGATTCTGCGCGAAGCCGGACAACACCACGTCGTTAATCTGGCCGGGAAACTAACCCTGCTGCAATCGGCCGCGCTGGTGGCCCATGCCGAGATGAACTACGTCAACGATTCGGCCCCGCTGCATTTGTGCTCGGCCATGAACGCTCCTACCACGGCTATTTTTTGCTCCACGGTGCCGACATTCGGGTTTGGGCCGCTGGCCGACGGGGCACGGACGGTGCAGACACGCGAACCCCTCGATTGTCGGCCCTGTACCCTGCACGGCCGCAAAGCCTGCCCGCTCGGCCACTATCTATGTGCCACCACCATCCAAACGGAACAGGTGCTGGGGTAAATAACCTAAACCATTCCCCCCGTTTTTTTCGTTAGGTGGACAGCATCACCCTCTGATTCCCATCATGCGCATTCCCCTGGTTCTTGTTACGTTGCTTGGTTTAGCCGCGTGTTCCGGCAATTCACCCTCCGCCCAGTTTGCCACCGAGCCGACCGTAACGCCCGTACCACCGGGTCTGATCAACGAAGCGTCGGGCATGGTCGACAGCCGATCTTCGCCCGGCAACATCTGGATCGAGCAGGACAGTGGTAACCCCGCCAATCTGGACCTGATTGGGTACGATGGCCAACTGAAAGGCCGGGTGGCGATCCCCGATGCCACTAACCGCGACTGGGAAGACCTCGCCTTCGGGCCGGGACCACAGGCTGGCGTGAACTACATTTACATTGCCGAGATTGGCGACAACGTCGCGGTGCACCAGACCAGCTACGTGTACCGGTTGCCCGAACCCGCCGGTGCCACCGCCACCGTTACGCCCGCATCGGTAGAAAAAATCTCGTTCCAGTACCCCGATGGCCCGCGCGACGCCGAGTGCCTGATTCTGGACCCGCAAACCAAAGACCTCTGGATTGTCTCGAAGCGGGAGAGTAACGTACACCTCTACCAACTGCCCTACCCGCAAAGTACGACGGACATCATCATGGCGAAAGCCTGGGGAGAACTACCATTGTCGGGCATCACGGGTGGAGGCATCTCGACCGACGGCAGTGAAATTCTGATTCGCAGCTACACCAACATCTACTACTTCAAACGGAGCAGCGGCCAGTCGTTTGCCGATGCCCTCCAACGGCAGACAGCCACGACGCTGCCCTACCGGATTGAGCCGCAGGGCGAAGCCGTTTGCTTCGACAAAGCGAACAAAGGGTATTTTACGATTAGCGAAATCAATACGGCTGCGTCCGTCAATCTGTATTATTACGCCCGGCAATAGATGAAAACAGCGGCTGTTATCGGTGCCGGGATTGCCGGAATTGCGTCGGCGATCCGGCTGGCGGTGAAAGGCTTTCGGGTTGACGTGTTCGAGGCCAATGCGTACCCCGGCGGCAAACTGTCCACCTTTGAGCAGGCAGGTTACCGGTTCGATGCGGGGCCGTCGCTGTTCACCATGCCCCAGCTGGTCGAAGATCTGTTCCGGCTGGCGGGCCGAAAACCGGCCGATTATTTCGGGTATATCCGCCTGGACGAAACCTGCCGGTATTTCTGGGACGATAACACCCGCCTGACGGCCTGGGCCGACCACGACCGGTTTGCCGCCGAAGTCGAAACCCAGCTCAGCGAACCGGGCGAGCATTTGCGGGCGCACCTGCGCGACAGTGCCCTCAAATACGACGTGACGGAGAAACTGTTCCTGCAAAAGTCACTGCACAAAATCACGACCTGGCTTGGACGCGATGCCCTGAAAGGCTACCTCAACCTGCCCCGGCTCGGCGTATTCGACACCATGAATGCGGCCAACGAACGCCGGTTTTCGCACCCCAAATTGGTGCAGTTGTTCAACCGCTACGCGACCTATAACGGCTCGGACCCCTACCAGACGCCCGCGACGATGAACATCATTCCGCACCTCGAATACAACATCGGCGCGTTTTTTCCGAAGCGGGGCATGGTCAGCATCACGAACAGTTTGGTGAAGCTGGCCGAAGACCTCGGTGTCACCTTCCATTTCAACGCGCAGGTGACCGAGATCGTAACGGAGGGGAATAACGCGGTGGGCCTGCGCAGCGGACAGGCAACCATCCAACCCTACGACCTGATTGTTTCCAACATGGACGTGGTGAATACGTTTCGGAAACTCTTGCCCAACGCCCGGCAGCCGGAGCGGATTCTGCGGCAGCCCAAGTCCAGTTCCGGGCTGATTTTTTACTGGGGCATCAAACGCGAATTCGCCCAACTGGGCCTGCACAACATCTTTTTTAGCAACGACTACCGCACCGAATTTACGTCGCTGTTCGGACGCAACGAACTGGACGACGACCCGACAGTGTACCTCAACATCACCTCGAAACACAAATCCGACGATGCCCCGCCGGGTAGCGAGAACTGGTTTATTCTCTTGAATGCGCCCAACAATACCGGGCAGGACTGGGATACGATCATCGACCGGGCGCGGCAGAACGTGATTCGGAAACTAAGTCAGGTGCTGGGTGTGGATATTGCCCCGCTGATCGAGACCGAAGCCGTACTGGACCCGCGCAGCATCGAGGTCAAAACGTCGTCGTCGCAGGGTGCCCTCTACGGCAATTCGTCCAACAACCGGTTTGCGGCTTTTCTGCGCCACGCCAATTTCTCGCACAAGTTCGAGAACCTGTACTTCGTGGGCGGCAGCGTTCATCCGGGCGGGGGCATTCCTCTTTGCCTGCTGTCCGCCAAAATCGCGACGGAACTCATTGACTGACCGAACAGTTGTGGCCGTCTGGTACGCGGCTGTGGTCCACTTGCTCAGAAAATCGGCTGGCAACTTTGGCTTTTCGGTTACACAGGGACAACAAATCCCAAAAAATCAATGAAAAAGGTAATGCTTGGTGCCACACTGCTGGCTACTTTATTCTTCGGGTACGGCTGTTCGGGCAAAAAAGACAGCAACGAAGCCGCTAAAGACGTGAACGAAACCAAGATCGACGATAACGCAACGGCCAACACCGGAGGAGCGTCGGAAGGCGACCAAAAAGACGAATCGACGTATCTGGTGGATCTGGCCAACACCGGCCTGACCGAGTATGAACTCAGCAAATTAGCCGCCGACCGGGCCATGAATCCAGGAGTAAAAAGCTACGCACAGGCCACCGTGAAGCAGCACGCTACCGATGAAAAGGAACTCCGCGACATGGCTCAGTCGAAAAATTTGACGCTGCCCACAACGCTCAGCAAGGATAGTCAGGATATGCTGGCCGATTTGTCGGATGAAAAAGCGGGTAAAGATTTTGACAAAAAATACCTTGATCAGATGGAGGATGTGAACGACAAGGCCATCAGCAAAGCCAAAGGCGTGGAGAATAACACAAAGGATCAGGCCATGAGAACGTTTATCGCCAAGATACTCTCCGACGACGAAAAGCATAAGGCCGAAGCCAAAACGCTGAAAGACGCTATGTAAACAAATCCGTTCCGGCTTCTTACACGGGCCGGTTCGCCAGCAAAAGGCGGTGTATCGGGCAATTGGCCCGATACACCGCCTTTTTGCGAAATACGCTATCTTGCAGGCACTCTTTTTTGCGCCCGGTGCGCGGCTCAACCTGCATGGATAGTTCCTACCTGATTATTGTCCTGAGTTTGTCGGTCCTGATTTCGTACGGGTTCGACCTGCTCAGCGGCCGGTTTAAAACACCCTCCGTTATTTTGCTGCTCGGTCTGGGTATGCTGTTGCGGCAACTAACCGACTACCTCGCCATTCAGATTCCGTACGTGGCCCCGACCCTCTCGACGCTGGGGGCACTCGGCCTGATTCTGATCGTACTCGAAGGCGGTCTGGACCTCGAAATCGAGCCGGGCAACTACAGTCTG